>JABEVD010000017.1 GCA_013044025.1 Burkholderiales bacterium | reverse complement strand
TTCGAAATCGGCTTTCAGCATCAGCACTTCGCCCCGCACTTCCAGCCTGTCCGGATATCCTGATCCGGACAGGCGAAGCGGAACCGAGCGGATGGTGCGAACGTTTGCTGTGACGTTTTCCCCCTTGAATCCGTCGCCTCTTGTCGCCGCCTGCACCAGGAGTCCCTTTTCGTAGAGGAGGCTGATGGCGAGTCCGTCGAATTTCGGCTCGACGGAGTAACGCACTCTTTCGCTGCCGAGCTTCTCCCGCACCTTCCTGTCGAAATCGCCCGCTTCCGAATCGGAAAAGGCATTGTTGAGGGAGCGCATGGGAATGGCGTGCACCACGGATTCGAATTCCGGCAGGGGGGCGCCGCCGATCCTGCTGGTCGGGGAATCTTCCGTGGCAAGATCCGGGTATTGCGCTTCGAGCGCCTGCAGTTCGCGGAACAGTCTGTCGTATTCCGCATCCGGAACGACCGGCGCATCCTCCACGTAATAGAGGAAATTGTGGCGCTCGATTTCCTCGCGAAGCGCCGCCATTCTGACGCGAATTTCCGGAGACTTCATCAGGAGAAGAGTCTCAATGCCCGTTCCCCGCCTGGGGCGATCTGCCTGGTTTCCATTTTCACCCGGATGTCCTGCAGCAGCTTCCTGATCTTGTCGAATCCCGCATCGTTGAGGTGCTGGCGCTTGTCATCGACAATCACGCCGCCCAGGGTGTTCGAGAAATTCCTGGCGAGAACGATCATCTGGTCGAAAGCCTGCTTCCCGGTGGCGGTTCTCGGCACATCCAGCAGTAAAGTGATGCCGTGCGTGCTGAGATGCCGGATCCCGTCCGGGAGGAACACCGCAGGCTCATGGTTGCAAAGCGTGAACAGATGATTGCCATGATCGTCGAAATACTTGAAGGTGCCATCCGCTTCCAGCCTGAAACCGGCCGCTTCCGCGAGCCCCCTGATCTTGGTTCCGGCGAAGGATTCCTCCCCCTTGCTGATCACGTTGATCCCGATCAGCATGTCGACTTCGGCGCAGAATTTGTCGAGCAGGACGGCACGTGCATGCGCTTCGTTGATGTCCGGGCAGATCGCTTCGGCATCCATTCCTGCGGCGACGCCCACGATCAGGTCGCGGAATTCGGAAAGCCTGGCCAGGCTGATCACGCCGGAACGGTCCACGAGCTGAAGTGCGATCTTGAAATTGCGGTATTTGGGACGTGCATGGGGCTCTTCCCAGCAAACGCTGTCCACATTCAGACCGTATACGCTGAGCTTTTTGCCGAAGTCGAATTTTTTTCTGAAGATGTCGGCGATCTCTTCGGCGCCGATCAAGTCGGACGTCTGCATCTCCGCGATATAGTCGATCTCGGCATCGACGAAGGCCGGTTTTTCCTGGATCACGGGAGGCACCTCCTTTTTCACGTGCACGGCCACCGGCTCAGCCGGAATTTCAGGTTCAGGGAGGATTTCCACCGCTTCTTCCACCTCTTCGAAATCGACGATTTCGTGCTCCACCCGCTCTGCGGGGCGGGCAGCAGGCTTGAAATCGTCCAGCAGCACATCGTCGTGCCTTTCGAAAAGGGACTCGGTTTTACGTCGGTAATTTCTCTGCTGCCACCAGTTGAAGGCGAGCATCCCGGCCACGAACAGCGAGCCGACCAGGATCAGGCCCATTTGCAACTTGCTCATATCAACCTCATGTAAGCCGGACTGTCCAGCTAGACCGTCATTATACCGCTAGCCTTCTCGATATCCACCGCCACGATGCGGGAGACGCCCTGCTCCTGCATGGTCACGCCAATCAGCTGATGGGCGATTTCCATGGTGATCCGATTGTGGCTGATGAATAGAAACTGCGTGTTTTCAGACATCTTTTTGACCATAGCACAAAACCGCTCGGTGTTGCTGTCGTCGAGGGGCGCATCCACCTCGTCGAGCAGGCAGAAAGGGGCGGGATTCAGCCTGAACAGCGAGAAAACCAGTGAAAGCGCGACCAGCGCCTTTTCCCCTCCGGAGAGCAGCCTGATCGATGCGTTTTTCTTTCCCGGAGGCTGCGCCTCGATTTCGAGTCCCGAGTCGATGATCTGTTCCCCCGTCAGCACCAGTCTCGCGCGCCCTCCTCCGAACAACTGAACGAAAAGCTCGGAGAGATTGCGATTGACCTCCTCGTAGGTCTGCATCAGCCGCTCGCGGGTCTCGCGGTCGATCTTGCGGATCGCATTCTCCAGCGTTTCCACCGCAGTGGAAAGGTCTGCATGCTGCGATTCGATGTAGCCGATCCTCTCCCTGGCCGACTGAAGCTCATCGAATGCGGCGAGATTCACGGCTCCCAGGCTCTCCATCCTTCCCTGCAGCCTGGTGATTTCGGCCTGAAGGACGCCGGTTTTCGGAATGTTTTCCTTCATCAGGTCTTCGACAGGCGCGCAGGCCTCCTGCAATTGCTCGTCGAACTGCTCCTCGCTGATCCTCGCTTCCTGCTCCTTCAGCCGGGTCTCGTTGAGCCGGTCCTTCAGCGGACCGATGGAGAGTTCCGCCTCCTGGCGGGCACGGTCGATTTCCCTCATTTCGAAAAGGATCGATTCGCTCTCCTTCCTCGCTTCCAGCAGGCTTTCCTCCCGCTTCTGTCTCCTGGAAAGCGCAGCCAGCAGCGCTTCTTCCAGCGGGGCGGCATTGAGGGCCGACCATTCTTCGGCGAGGGACTCGAGGGATGCGCTCCCCTGCCGGCGGTTGCCTGCCAGGAATTCCAGCCTTCCTTCCAGTTCCTCCAGGCGGATGGAGAAGGATTTTTCGGCGAGTATGGATTCCTGGCTGATCCTTTCCGCTTCCTGCAATTTCCTCGAAAGCGCTTCGTTCTCCCTTTCGACAGCCTCCATTCGCCCTCGCGCAACGGCGAGCGCTCCTTTCGCTTCCTCGAGTCTCGCGGCGAAACCGGAAACCCTGGCTTCGATTTCAGCCATCCTTGCGCGCTCCCTTTCCCCTTGAAGGGAAATGTCGGAGAGCTCATTTGCAATCCTGGCCGATTCCTGCTTCGCGCGCTCGTTGGCGTCGAACACCTTCTGCCGCTGCAACTCGAGTTCGTGGCGTTCCCGGTTGAGCCTGGCGCGGGTCACCCCGGATTCGCGCAGATCCGATTCCGCCCTGTAGAATGCCGAATCGCAGGATCTCGCGACCACGCGAGCCGCCTCCAGTCCGATCGAAGCCTCCCGGCTCTCCTCCTTCAGGGATTCGATTTCCTGTTGACGGGCGAGCACGCCGGAGAGCCTGGAATCCGGCCCGTAATGGTGGATGCCGTTTTTCGTGACGACATGCCCCTGCCGCGTCACCAGAAATTCTCCCGCATCGAGCCTGGATGAAAGCGGAATCGCCTCCTCGATGTCTTTCGCGACATGAGCATGGGCAAGCCACTGGCAAAGCGCTGCCGAAAAATTTTCGTCCGAAACCGAAATCAGGGAGAGCATGGACGACAGATGCGGATTGGCCCGTGCCTTCTCTTCTGCACCCGCCCTCACGAATACGGCTTCGCCCGGGGCGACCAGCCCATTCCAGGCCTCTTCGGAGAAAATGGCATTGATCCGCGCTCCCAGCGCAGCTTCCAGCGCGACTTCCCAACCCGGCTCGATGGAAACGCCCTTCCACAGCCTGGGCGCTTCTTCCAGGCGATTTTTTTTCAGCCATTCGCCCAGGCCGGAAGCATTCTCCATCCCCTTCTGCACTTCGAGAAGCGCTTTCAGTCGCGCCCCGAGTTCCTGGGAAAGGCGTTCCGCCGCCCTGAGTTTTTCCGCAGCATCCCTTCTTGCCGATTTCGCCTCGTCGAGCCGCAGCGCAAGATGTTCCGTTTCCCGCTTCGAATCGGCTGCATTTTCGCGATTGGTCTGCAGCAATCCTTCCAGCCTCGCAAGCGCAGCCTCGTCCGCTTTCGCATGGGATTTCAGGGAGGATTCGAGGGCCCCGCGGCGCCTTGCGATCTCCTCCGTCGAGCGCCTCGCATGGGAGAGATGGGTCTCCTCGATCCTCGCTTCCTGCTCGATTTTCGATGCATGCTGTCTGGCCTCCTCGAAGGACTTCCTGGCAAGCCTTGAAGCCTCGCCAGCCCCCGAAAGCGCCTCCCTTGCAGCTTCCAGGAGGAGCGCGTTTTCCCCGAGTCTGCTCCTCGCATCGGCGAGCTGCGCAAGGCTGGTTTCGCGAAGCAGAACCGCTTCCTGGTGCTGCTTCTCCAGTTTCACGAGGTCTGCCTTCGCAGCTTCCATCCTGCTCTCCAGCCTCGCGCGATTGGCCTTCAGGTGATCGATCTCCTTCTGCAGCGAGGAGACTTCCGCATTGGATTCGTACAGGAGCCCCTGCGCTTCCTGCAATGCGGCTCCCCTGACCTCCTGCTCGTCGCGCAGCGCAAGCAGCTTCGCCTCGTGATGGCGCAGCTTCGCAGTTTCCGCCTCGATTGCGTTCTGGAGCTTTTCCGCCTGTTCGATCAGTTTGCGCCTGGTTTCTGCAGCCTGGATCTTCTTCCCGAGCCAGAGCAGGTTGCGGGCCCTTTTCAGTTCCGCTTCGAGCTCGCGATAGGTTTTCGCAACGCTCGCCTGCGCTTCGAGATGCCCGATGCGCTCGACGATTTCCTGCTTGAGATCCTCGACCCTGGAGAGATTTTCCCGGGTGGCGGAAAGATGATTTTCGGTCTCCCGCCTTCTTTCCCGATATTTCGAGATGCCGGCGTCTTCCTCCAGGAAAACCTTGAGCTCTGCCGGGTCTGCCTCGATGATGCGGGAGATCATCCCCTGTTCGATGATGGCGTAGGCATTGCCGCCCAGGCCTGTGCCGAGAAAGATGTCGGCAACGTCCCGCCTTCTCACCTTCACATTGTTGATGAAATAGGAGGATTCCGCGTCGCGCTGCAGGATGCGCTTGACCGCGATTTCGGCATAATTCGTCCACTGCCCGGCGGCCCGTCCCAGGCTGTTGTCGAAAACCAGTTCGACGCTTGCGCGCGAAACCGGCTTGCGGGTCGCGGAACCGCTGAAGATCACGTCCTGCATGGATTTTCCGCGCAAGGAGGAAGCCTTCGATTCCCCGAGCACCCAGCGCAGCGCGTCGATGACGTTGGATTTTCCGCAACCGTTGGGGCCGACGATGCCGACGATCGAACCCGGGATGTGGATGGTGGTGGGATCGACGAAGGTCTTGAAGCCGGCCAGTCTGATCTGAGTAAGTCGCAATTTAATCCGCAGTGTAAAACGTTATAATGTCGGTATCGATTTTATGGAAAGACGCAGCATGATCCTGGAAACCTTCCCCAATCCCAATCCCGAGCGCGATTACCATATCCATATGGAAATCCCGGAGTTCACCTGCCTTTGCCCGAAAACCTCGCAGCCGGATTTCGCGAAGCTCTATCTCGACTACATCCCGGACGAAAAATGCGTGGAACTCAAAAGCCTGAAGCTTTACATCGTTTCCTACCGCAACCAGGGCGCTTTCCACGAGGCGGTCACGAACCGGATCCTGAACGATCTGGTCGAACTCACCCGCCCGCGCTTCATGCGGCTCACGGCGAAATTTTACGTGCGGGGCGGAATTTTCACAAATGTGGTCGCCGAGCACAGGATGTCCGGATGGGAACCGAAGCCGCTGGTGGACCTCATGGCCTTCGAGCCGCAGTCCAATACGCGCTAGCTCACTGCAGCGAACGGTCTCGTCATGCAGCGGGACTGTCGCTCCATGAGGCATGAATATCTATTCCATACAATAACCTGCAATAGACATTTATTGTATCACATAAAGCATCCTGGAAAGTTTTGACTTTTCGATTCAGGATCCGGTCAAGCCCTCGAAGATCTTCACCTCTCGTTCCGGTCGTCATGGATGGAGTCCTTTTCAGCATCATTTGTGTAGCTGCGAGCCGCGACTGTGGGCGAGCAGAACAATCTTGATCAGAACCGCAGGATCGCACGCATCGGCGCCTTCGTGGTCGTTCTTGTAGCGGGTGTGGAATTCGGCAAGATC
>JABEVD010000142.1 GCA_013044025.1 Burkholderiales bacterium | reverse complement strand
GTTACACCACGCTTGACTCTGGACATTTGTTCTCCTCCTTATGCGTAAGGCAGCATGCTGCGGATGGAGCGCTTGTCGGAAGCGTGCACGGTGGTCGTGCCGCGCAGGTGACGATTGCGCTTGGTGGTTTTCTTGGTCAGGATATGACGCAAGAATGCGTTCGATCTTTTGAAGCCGCCGCCGCCCAGCGCCTTGAAACGCTTGGCTGCGCCGCTCTTGGTTTTCATCTTGGGCATGAAATTTCCTTCTCTGTTTGAATCCGCGTCGGGTGATTCCGGCCCACCGGAATGCTTGACTACCCGAACGCGCCTTGTTTGCCTTTCGGCATTGCTACTACTACTACTTCTTCTTGGGCGACAGCACCATCACCATCTGCCGACCTTCCATCTTCGGGAACTGCTCGACCGTGCCATAAGGCTCGAGATCGGCCTGCACGCGCTGCAGGCGACGGACGCCGAATTCCTGATGCGCCATTTCCCTTCCCCTGAAGCGGAGCGTGATCTTGGTCTTGTCTCCATCTTCCAGGAATCGTATCAGGTTGCGCAGCTTGATCTGGTAATCGCCCTCGTCGGTACTGGGGCGGAACTTGACCTCCTTGACCTGGATCTGCTTCTGGTGAAGCTTCGCCTCGTGGCGCTTCTTGCTTTCCTGATACTTGTACTTGCCGTAGTCCATCAGGCGGCAAACCGGGGGAGATGCGTTCGGCGCGATTTCAACCAGATCCATTTCCGCATCTTCTGCCATCGCATTCGCGGAAGAAAGGCTGACGATGCCGAGTTGTTCTCCGTCTGCTCCGATCAATCTGATCTGCGACCCCGTGATTTCGCCGTTGATCCTCGGCTCCTTGTCCTGAGCGATAGTGACTCTCCAATTCCAAAAATTAAACAGCCCCGCCGGCCATCTCGGCCGACAGGCGTGCAACGAATTCTTCCAGGCTCATCTGTCCGAGGTTTTCCCCGGTGCGGTTGCGCAAGGCCACCTTGCCTTCGGCGACTTCCTTGTCCCCCACGATGATCTGGTAGGGAAGCCTCTGCAGGCTGTGCTCGCGAATTTTATAGGTTATCTTCTCATTTCTCAAGTCCGATTCGACCCTGAAACCCTTTTGCCGCAAGGATTCCGTGATGTTTTTCGCATATTCCGCCTGCGAATCCGAAATGTTCATCACCACTGCCTGCTGCGGGGCGAGCCAAAGCGGGAAGGCGCCTGCATGGTGTTCGATCAGGATTCCGATGAAACGTTCGAGGGAACCGAGGATGGCGCGATGCAGCATCACCGGGGTCTGACGGGTGTTGTCTTCGGCGACATAGGTGGCATTCAGCCTGCCGGGCATGGAAAAATCCACCTGGATGGTGCCGCATTGCCAGTCCCGTTCGAGGCAGTCCCTGAGCGAAAACTCGATCTTGGGCCCGTAGAATGCGCCTTCCCCCGGCTGCAGCTCCCAGGCCATGCCGCGCGCATCGAGCGCGGTCTGAAGGGCCGCTTCTGCTTTATCCCAGTCCGCATCCGACCCGACCCGGTTCGCGGGGCGGGTGGACAGCTTCACCAGCACGTCTTCGAAGCCGAAATCGGCGTACACTTTCATCAGAAGATCGATGAAATTCGACACTTCAGACTGGATCTGGTCTTCCGTACAGAAGATGTGCGCGTCATACTGGGTGAAGTTACGCACCCGCATGATGCCCGCAAGCGTGCCCGAAGGCTCGTTCCTGTGGCAGGAGCCGAATTCCGCAAGGCGGAAGGGGAGGTCCCGGTAGCTCTTCAGTCCCTGGTTGAAAACCTGGATGTGGCAGGGGCAGTTCATCGGCTTCACCGCATAGTCGCGGGATTCGGAACTGGTGGTGAACATCATGTCCTGGAACTTGTCCCAGTGCCCTGATTTCTCCCAGAGGCTCCTGTCGACGAGCTGCGGAGTGCGGATTTCGTTGTAGCCGTTTTCCCTGAAGACGCGGCGCATGTATTGCTCGACGATCTGATAGAGGGTCCAGCCTTTGGGGTGCCAGAACACCATTCCAGGGGCTTCTTCCTGGGTGTGGAAGAGGTCGAGCGCCTTGCCGATCTTCCTGTGGTCGCGCTTTTCCGCTTCCTCCAGACGATGCAGATACGCTTCCTGATCTTCCTTCTTCGTCCAGGCAGTGCCGTAGACGCGCTGCAGCATCTCGTTCTTCGAGTCTCCGCGCCAGTAGGCGCCCGCCACCTTCATCAGCCTGAATACCTTGATCTTCGCTGTCGAAGGAACATGGGGGCCGCGGCAGAGATCGGTGAAATTGCCCTGTTCGTAAAGGGAAAGCGCTTGCTCGCCGGGGATGGACTCGATGATCTCGGCCTTGTAATGCTCGCCGAGATTCCTGAAATAGGCGATGGCTTCTTCCCGCGAGACTTCGCGGCGCACCACGGGAATGTCGCGTTTCGCAATCTCGTTCATGCGCTTTTCGATCGAAGCGAGATCTTCCGGCGTGAAAGGGCGCTTGAAGGAGAAGTCGTAATAGAATCCGTTGTCGATGACCGGGCCGATGGTCACCTGTGCTTCGGGGAAGAGTTCCTTTACTGCATGCGCGAGCAGGTGCGCGCAGGAATGGCGGATGACTTCCAGTCCTTCCGCATCCTTTTCGGTCACGATGGCGAGATCGGCATCCTGATCGATGACGTGAGACAGATCCACCAGAATCCCGTTCACTTTTCCCGCGATCGCGGCGCGCAGGAGTCCCGCGCCGATGCTGGATGCGACTTCACCCACGGTTACTGGGGTTTCGAATTTTCTTTCCGATCCGTCTGGCAGTCTAATAACCGGCATGGCAATCCCGATGGCGCAAATGAAAAGTGCGGCCAAAGGCCGCACACGGAATACTGGTAGGCGCGATTGGACTCGAACCAACGACCCCCACCATGTCAAGGTGGTGCTCTAACCAGCTGAGCTACGCGCCTAAAGATCGCCATATTACAGATCCGCCCCGGGAAGGTCAAGGAGTTTTTCCACTTCCCTTGACCGGGGACGGAATCGGAACGAGAATACGGCCATGAAATTGCGCCGCTTACTGCTGCTTTTTGCCATCCTGAGCTTCCTCGGCATCTACAGCATCGCACAGACCCATTACCATGCCGACGAGGCGGGGGAGCTTTCCTGCGCCGTCTGTCATGTGGCTGCGCATTCGGCAGCGGACATTCCCGTTCCGGATCTTTCCGTCCCGGCTTTCGCCCTGGTGCTGCTTTTCCTGGTTGGTCTTTTCGAACCGACCCGTCTCGCCGGCTCCTCGATCTGTCGCCCCAGATCCAGATCCCCTCCTTCCTGCCCCTGAATCCACATATTGCAATGGAAAACCCTCCGTCACGGAAGGTTTTCCGGCATTCGTTCGACATTCGGAGGGAAAATGAAATTTGCATGGAAGGGAATCGGGTTGCTGCTGGCTTTTCCGGCTGGTGTTCAGGCTGCGGACATCCAGGGGGAAGTGAAGGATGCGCTGGGCAGACCGGTGGAGCATGCGCGAATCAGCGTGCAGACGGTCGACGGCAAGGTGGTTGCAAAGACGAAAAGCGGAGACAAGGGAGATTTTTCGATTTCAGGCATGGCGCGAGGCGTGTATGCGGTCATCGCAGAGAGCAAGGGATTCAGTACCGGCATGGCCATCGTGACGATCGGTCAGGCGAAGGTGGTGCATCCTTCCATCGTGCTCGCTGCTAAAAAGTCGCTGGAACTCAGCGTGGTTGCGTCGAGACTGGAAGAGGCGCGCAACAGCCTGTCGCCCAAGACCGGCGGAAGTCTGTATCGCTTCACCGAGAAAGACATCCGCAACATGCCCCAGGGGGAGAGCACTTCCTTCAACCAGGTGCTGCTGCAGGCGCCCGGGGTGGTCAACGACACTTTCGGCGTGGTGCACATCCGGGGAGACCACGGCAACACCCAGACCCGCATCAACGGAGTGATCCTGCCGGACGGCGTGAGCGGATTCGGGCAGGCGATCGATACCCGTTTTGCCAAAAGCATCGATCTGGTGACCGGGGCTCTGCCGGCGCAGTACGGATTCCACACCGCAGGGGTGATCGAAATCGAAACCAGGACCGACATCAAGCCGCAAGGCAGCATCGACCTGTACGGCGGCGGCAACAGCACCTTCAATCCGAGCATTACTTATGGTGCCACCCGGGGAAAGCTGTCCTATTTCGTGAACGGATCCTATCTCACCAACAATTTCGGCATCGAAAGCCCGACCCCGGGAGCGAATCCGCTGCACGACACCACCCGCCAGTCCAGAGGATTCGGTTATTTTTCCTATCTGCTGAGTCCGGTGACCAAAGTTTCCTTCATGGCGGGCAGCTATGACGGCAGCTTCCAGATTCCCACCATGCCCGGGCAGGCACCCGATGCGGGCGTGCTCGGGCAAATGGGGCTTCCCGGCTACAATTCCGCATTCGTCAACGATCAGCAAAGGGAAGTGAACCGCTTCGCCGTGGCCTCGCTCCTGAGCTCGACTGCGAGCGGACTGGATTACCAGGTTTCCCTGTTCACCCGGTATTCCAGCGTGAATTACATGCCGGACGTCACCGGCAACCTGGTGTTCAACAATGGCGTCTCCGAAGGGATCTTCCGCAGCAGTTCCAGCAACGGCATCCAGGCGGATGGAAGCTACCGGCTCAATGCCGCGCATACCCTGAGGATGGGGCTCTTCGGCAGCGTGGAGGACATCCAGAGCAACAGCACCTTCACGGTATTTCCCAGCAATGGCGTGGCGCTGACCGGTCCTGCGATGACGATCTATGACAACACGCCGAAAAGCGGCAATACCCTGTTCGGCACCTATGTTCAGGACGAATGGAAGGCGACGAAGAAACTGACGGTCAACTACGGGCTGCGATTCGACCAGGTGAATGCATATGTCAACGAGCACCAGATCAGCCCCAGACTCGGTTTCGTCTACAAGGCGAGCGACAAAACCACCTGGCATGCAGGATATGCGCGCTATTTCACTCCCCCGCCCACGGAACTGGTTTCTACTGCCACCATCGCGCTTTTCAACGGCACCACCAATGCCCAGACCGGGCTGAATTCTCCGGTGAAGGCGGAACGCGCGAACTATTTCGATGTCGGATTCATGCATCAGCTCAATCCGAAGATCAGCCTGGGGGTGGATACGTTCTACAAGCGCAGCAAGAACCTCATCGACGAAGGCCAGTTCGGGCCGGCTCCGATCCTCACGCCTTACAATTATGCGGACGGCAAGGTGTACGGCATCGAGCTGACGGGAAACTACAAATCAGGCGATTTTTCAGGATATGCCAATTTCGCCAGGACCGTGAGCCTCGCGAGGAACATCATCTCCAGCCAGTATCTGTTCACCCAGCCCGATCCCGGCACTGGAATCTCCGTGTTGCAGTATTCGCAGAACAACTGGATGAACGTCGATCACCAGCAGGCGGTGACCGTTTCGATGGGGGCTTCCTACCTGTTCGCAGGAACCCATTACGACGGAAATCTGAGCTATCAGAGCGGATTGCGCAACGGCTTTGCCAACACCACCGCGCTTCCTTCCTATACCCTGGTGAATCTGGGGGCGAGAAGGGAAGTGATGGTGGACGAACTAGGGAAGGTCGAATTCAGGCTGGCGGTGACCAACCTGTTCGACAAGATCTATCTGATCCGGGATACCTCCGGAATCGGCGTGGGCACCTTGCCCGCTTATGGTCAGAGGCGCGCCGTCTTTGTCGGCATGACGAAGAAATTCTGAGGACAGCATGACGAAATATCGATACGGAATTCAAATGGGAGAAGAAACATGCAGGAACTGAAGGAAGCATTGGAAGCGATCCATTTCGGCGGAGAGATGGTCTATCCGCTCATGCTGCTCGCGGTGATCGCGATGGCGATCATGCTGGACAAGGTCTATGTGTATGTGAAATTCGTGCGCCTGCCGCAGGACACGATGAAGCTGGTCGAAACCTACGGGTTTTCCTGGGATGAGCTGGAAAAACGGATTTCTTCCATGGACGGCAGGCATTATTTCGGGCGGTTTTTCGGGATGATTCTGGAAAACCGCAAAAAACCGGTGTGGTGGGTGGAGTCGCGCGCAGCCGACGAGGCGCAGGTCATCGAGAAATCGATGAGCCGCGGGCTCTGGGTGCTGGAAACCGTGGTGACTGCGGCCCCGCTTCTCGGGTTGCTCGGCACCATCACCGGAATGATGCACGCCTTCAAGC
The DNA here is from genome assembly GCA_013044025.1 of Burkholderiales bacterium. Lineage (GTDB taxonomy): Bacteria > Pseudomonadota > Gammaproteobacteria > Burkholderiales > JABEVD01 > JABEVD01. The sequence continues at coordinate 9,892 of JABEVD010000142.1, read as the reverse complement.
TGATCGGAGGAGGGGGACTGGTCGATCCGAGCGGGGTGACCGCAGGGGTCGCGCAAGCCCTCATCGCAACCGCCCTGGGTCTTTTCATCGCGCTCATCTGTCTCTTCGCATTCAATTTCTTCTCGAGAATCCAGGCGCAGACCCTGGACGAAATGGAGCGCCTCGGCACCAGGCTGCTGGACCATATCCGCATGGATCGGGAAGGAGAATAAAGTGAAACTGCGCAAGACGCGGACTTCCAGGCGCGGCAGGATCGAGATCATTCCGATGATCGACGTGATGTTCTTTCTGCTCGCGACCTTCATGCTGGCTTCCCTTTCCATGCAGAATCTGCATTCCCTGGCGGTGAATCTCCCCAAGGGGCAGGCAGCCCCGATGCAGGCGAAGACGCCGGTCACGCTTACTGTGACCAAGGATGGCCAAATCTTTCTCGACAAGCGCGAAGTCACGCTGGCAACGCTGAAGCCGGTTCTTTCCGGGATGCTGAAGTCGCCGGATTCGAATGTCATCATATCCGCCGACACCGCTGCGCAGAACGGGCTGGTGGTCGAAGCGATGCTTGAGGCGAAAAAGGCCGGAGCGGGGCATTTCCTGATTGCGGTCAAGCATGTCGAGTGAAGTCGAAAGCCCGGTCGGAAGGCTTCCCTGGACGATTTCAGGCGCGCTCCTCGCGCTGTTTTTGATGCTGTGGGGGTTCGGGGTCTTCCTGTCGCACCCGGTGAAAAAACCGCCCGAGAAACCGATCGAGGCGAGGATGATCGAGATTCCTGCGCCGCCAGCGCCAAAATCCGTTTCGAAGCCTCAACCCAAACCGGAGCCCAAACCAAGACCTCAACCGAAGCCGGAACCCAGGCCGCAACCGAAACCCGAGCCCTCCAAGCCTGTTCAGGAAAAACCCGCGCCTGCGAAGCCGGCGCCAGAAAAACCGGTCGGAAAGCCCGAGCCTGCGAAGCCGGTCGAGGCGCCTCCGGAGAAAGGAAGCCCGGGAGGGGACGTGATGGGCGCGCGAGTCATTTATGGACCGAAACCGGTGATTCCGGACGAATTCAGGGACGAGGACATGAATGCGCTGGTCGTCGCACGCTTCCATGTCGCGCAAGACGGTTCGGTGAAGGTGGAGCTCATCGTTTCTACCCAGAATCCGGATCTCAACCGCAGCGTGCTCGACACGCTTTCCACCTGGAAATTCTTTCCGGCGATGAAGGATGGAAAACCGGTGGAATCGGTGCAGGACATCCGCTTCAGGCTGGTGGTCCAGTAAAAAAAAGGCCGGAAGGAATTCCGGCCGGAAGGAGGAAACGCTCGGGTACAACGGACTCCGAATTGCGAGTCGGGGAGCTGTGGACGCCTGGGTCGCATCCACAGAATCCTTATATATATCAAAGACCATGAAGACCATCTTGTCAATGTTGATTCCGACGGATGGCGGGGTTTGACCGACGAACGGCAAGGAGGACGGCAATGACGAGCGCAATGGCCACGGCGACCCTCGGAGGAGGGTGTTTCTGGTGTCTGGATGCGGTGTTTTCGAGGATGAAGGGCGTGATTTCGGTCACCTCGGGATATTGCGGCGGGAGGACGAAAAATCCGGATTATGAATCGGTTTGCGGCGGAGAAACCGGGCACGCAGAAGTGGTGAGGATCGAATACGATCCGGCCTTGCTTTCCTATCGCGAAATCCTCGAGGTGTTCTTTTCCATTCATGATCCCACCACGCTCAACCGCCAGGGAAACGATGTCGGCAGCCAATACCGTTCGGTGATTTTCTTTCACGATGCGGAGCAGGAGAAAATCGCGCGCGAAATGAAGGAAAAAATCGAAGGGGCGGTCACCGAAATCGTGTCTGCGACGGAATTTTACCCCGCAGAGGAATGGCACCGGGACTATTTCGAGAAGAATCCCTTCCAGCCCTATTGCCGATATGTCGTGGGGCCGAAAGTCGAAAAATTCGCGAAAAAATTTGCGGCGAAGCTGAAAACCTAGTGGGCGCGGTCGTGTGCGCGCTGCTCCACGGCGAAAACCGCCGCTTCCACTCGGGAGGCGAGCTTCAGCTTGAAGAGGATGTGGCGTACATGCTGCTTCACGGTGTCGTAGCTGATGTCGAGCGTTCTGGCGATCACCTTGTTGCTCTCCCCCCTTGCCAGATGCTGGAGGATTTCGCGCTCCCTTTCGGTGAGCATTTCCAGTGAGTTCTTTCTCGCCTGGTCCTGTTGCCCGTTCTGCATGATGTTCATGAACTTGCCGGTCATCGACGGGGCGATCACGAGTTCGCCGCAGGCGACCCTCCTCACCGCGCCGATCACTTCGTCCGGATCCATGTCTTTGAGCAGGTAGCCTCGTGCGCCGGCGCGCATCGCGCAGGCGAGATCGGATTCCGCATCGCTCATGGTGAGGATCATCACCGGGGTCTCGCAGCCGCATTTCCTCAGCTTGTCGAGCAGGGTGAGCCCGTCCATCGGCTCCATCCTGAGGTCCATGATGAGCAGGTCAGGCTGTTGCGCTTCCAGCAGGGCCAATACCTCCTCTGCATTCCCGGTGTCGCCCACCACGGAGATGCCGTTGCAGTGGTCGAAGAGCTCGGTGAGCCCGCGCCTGCAAAGACCGTGGTCGTCCACCAGTGCGATTTTGATCTCTTCGTTCATTGCGACTCCTTTACGGATGCGGGAAAATCAGCCGGACCTTGGTGCCCAGGCCTTCCCCGCTTTCCAGTTCTATCCTGCCGCCCAGGCGAGCGGCGCGTTCTTCGATGATTCTGAGGCCGTAATGCCCTTCGCAGGGAGGGCCGTTCGGAAAGCCGGATCCGTTGTCCTCCACGGCGAAGACATAATTTCCTCCGCGTTTGGACACCGCGAGGCTGGCTCTGGAAGCGCCGGAATGGGTCGCCACATTGGAGAGCATTTACCGGACGATGTTGAAGACCTGCATTTCGTGTTCGACCGGCATCACAAGATGGGCGACATGATTGTCGTATTCGAGCGCGACCCCGGTTTTTTCGGTGAATCCGTCGACGAGCTTGGTGAGCGCTTGCACCAGGCCGTCCGGATCCATCTGGCATCTGAATTGCGTGATGAGGTCGCGCACGTTCTTCTGGCCGCAGCCGATCGCTTCTTCCACTTCGGAAGCGAATTTCAGCGCGAGTTCGCTGTTTCCTGAGGCGAGCGCTTTGCGCAGCAGGCTCATCCTGGTTCTGGCGAAAATCATGGTCTGCGCGAGCGAATCGTGGATCTCGTTGGCCATCCACTGGCGTTCGGTGAGCATGCTGTGGCGTCGATTTTCCCTGGAGATCCTGGAATTTTCCAGCGCGATGCCGAGGATTTCGCCGAAAGAGCGGAATGAGGAGAGATTGATTTTGCCGTGCGGGGAATCGAAGAACAGGTTGAAGATGCCGAGCGGTTTGCCCCGGTAATCGAGGGGTATGGCGACCACTTCCTTGCAATTCTCGCCGAAAAAGTTGCAATCGGTGTTCCTTCTGCAGGAGCTTGCGGCAGCCGTCGCGATTTCTCCCTCCCGCATCGATCTTCCGCATACCCCGCAGCCGTGATCGACTGCGCTTTCCGTGATGCTTGCGTCGGGCGGAAGGCCGAAAGAGCAGATCATCTGCAGCTCCGTTCCGTCCGGGGAAGGTATTTTCACCGCGCCTGCGATCGCGCCGGTGTTCCTCGCCATGGTGGCGAGGAAGCCTTCCATCAGCATCAAAAGCTCGTCCCCACCGTGGAGCGACCCGCCGACATCGTCCTTTCCGGACTGACGGATGCGCATTCTGTCCTGCTGTGGATGCAAGTATGCCAAGTATTTCACCCGAAGGCCGATTTCTGTATGCCGGGTCGATCGCCCGATTCCTGATTCAGGATTTGATTATATAGCATTCGTTTTTCCATGCAACTATTCGAGGGGCACTTTCTCCCCCTCTGGGGTTATTTGCGTCCCACCCTTTTCGGTTATAGACACAAAAGGGGAGGATTGCGCCTAATATTCAATCATCGAACCCAATCCGGGCAGAAAGGCAGGCCTTGAAGATCTGCATCATTTCAGACAGCCACGACAGGTCTTCCGCGATTTTTGGCGCGGTGAATGCCGCGCGGGAGGCGGGCGCGTCCGCAGTCGTCCATTGCGGCGACGTGATCGGCGCGAACACCCTGCGCGCATCCATCCAGCTCGGCATTCCAATGCATGTCGTGCATGGCAACAATCTGGGGGATCCCCTGGCGCTTCATGCCCTATCCGGAAAATCTGCAGGGATCATGAAATACCACGGTCAGGACGCCATCCTCGAACTTTCCGGAAAAAGAATTTTCGTCACCCATTATCCCCATTACGGGGCGGCTTTCGCTGCCACCGGGGAATACGACCTCGTTTGCTGCGGGCACAGCCATCATGCCGAGATTCTCGAACTGCCGAACGTGAAGGGCGGGAAAACCCTGCTCGTCAATCCGGGATCGGTCGCGGGAATCGATGCGCCGGGAATCCGTGCGCGCGCAACCTGGATACTCGGGGACCTCGAGCGCATGCAATTCGAGATCATCGAACTGAAAAGGGAAGATTGAACTTGTGCAGGGGGTAGCGTGGAAAAAGACATCGCAACGAATCAGACCATCCTGGTCATAGGAGGCGGGATCGCCGGAATCAGCGCCGCGCTGGAAGCGGCCGAATGCGGCAGGCAGGTGATCCTCGCGGAGAGGAATGCGCTCCTGGGGGGCAGGACGCTCCAGCTCTACCGCTATTTTCCGAAGATGTGCCATCCGACCTGCGGGCTGGAAATCAATCTCAGGAGAATCAAGGCGAACCGCAACCTCAGGGTGCTCACCATGACGGAAGTCGTCGGGGTGAGCGGAAGGCGGGGCAGTTACCGGGTGAAAATGAAGATCCATCCGCGTCACGTCAACGAAAAATGCACCGCCTGCGGGGATTGCGCATCTGCGGTATCCAGTGAAATTCCCAATCGGCTCGATTACGGACTGGGGAAAACCCGGGCGGCCTATCTTCCCCATGCCATGGCCTACCCGATGCGTTATGTGATCGATCCTTCCATCGTCGGAACCGAGGAGGGAAAGCGCGCCAGGCAAGCCTGCCGGGTCGGCGCGGTCGATCTGGAAATGAAGGAGGAAACGATCGAGATCGAGGCGGGTTCCGTGATCTGGGCGACCGGCTGGAAACCCTATGACGCATCGAAAATCCAGCCTTACGGTTACGGGCGCTTCCCCAACGTGATCACCAGCGTGGAATTCGAACGCCTCGCAGATCCGGGGGGGCCTTCAGGAGGACGGCTCCTCAGGCCTTCGGACGGGAAGGAGGCGAAAAATGTCGCTTTCATCCAGTGCGCGGGTTCCCGGGATGAAAACCATCTGAGGCATTGTTCCAGGATCTGCTGCATGGCGAGCCTCAAGCAGACGAGATATGTTTCAGAAGCTTCCGATGCGAAGTCCACCGTGTACTACATCGATATTCGCGCGATCGACCGCTTCGAGGATTTCTACCGCAAGGTGCAGGAAGATCCTTCCGTGAGCTTCGTGAAATCCAAGGTGGCGAGCATTTCCCTCGATGAAGCCAGCGGCGATCTTTTCCTCAACGGGGTGGACACCGAGGGATATCACCGCTATGCGAATAGGCATGATCTTGTCGTGCTCGCAATCGGCATGGAGCCCGAGAGCCTGGGCATGGCATTGCCCGAAGACGTCGTGACCGATTCTTCCGGATTCATCGAAGGGGGATTTGGCGCAGGGGCCGCCTCTTCTCCGCTGGATGTGAACCGGTCGGTGCAGAGCGCGACTTCGGCTGCGCTTTTCGCCATCAGCGACATCCACAGGATTTCCGCCACGGAGGAAGCATCATGAGCGAAATGAAGACTGCCGCCTATCTCTGCTCCGGCTGCGGAATCGGGGAGAAGCTCGACATCGCTTCGCTGTCGAAGGTCGCGCAGCGGGAAGGGAAAATGATGCTCGTGAAGGAGCATGAATTCCTTTGTTCCGCAGAAGGTGTCGGCATGATCCGGGCCGACATCGCCGAAGGCGTGACGCATGCCGCGATCGCCGCATGCTCTAGGCGCGCGAAGACCGAGGCATTCGATTTTCCGGGCACAGCGCTCTCCAGGGTCAACCTCAGGGAAGGGGTGATCTGGGTGGTGGCCGAAGGCCACGAGGAAATCCGCCAGGAAATGGCCGAGGATTACCTCAGGATGGGTTGTGCGGAACTGAAGAAAATGAAGATGCCCGAGGGAAATCCGGGCAGAAAACTGAACCGCAGGATCCTGGTTGCGGGAGGAGGCTTCTCCGGCCTCACTGCAGCGCTTGCGGCGGCCGATGCCGGATACGAGGCGGTGATCGTGGAAAAGGAGGATCATCTCGGCGGACATGCGGCGAAGCTCGCAAAGCGCGTGCCTTTCCGGGAACCCTACCGGGAGCCGGTGGACACCGGGATCGATGCGCTCCTGGAGAAGGTGGGGGCTCATCCGAAGATCTCGGTGCATCTCGAAAGCACCATCGCCGAGACTTCCGGCGCTCCGGGAAGGTTTTTCGTGAAAATTTCCGGGCCGGCGGGGGAAAAGATCGAGGAAGCGGGCGCGATCGTGCAGGCGAGCGGATTTTCCGGTTACGACATTGCGAAGCTTCCCCATCTTGGCGGGGGGAAATACCCGGATGTGGTCGATCAGGCCGGCGTCGAAGAAATGGCGAAATCCGGAAATTTCACGAAAAAGGACGGCAGGGCGATCTCCAGCGTGGCCTTCGTGCAATGCGCCGGGCAGCGCGACCCGGAGCATCTTCCCTACTGCTCCGGCCACTGCTGCGCAACCAGCATCAAGCAGGCGATGTATTTCAAGGAAGCCAATCCGGATACCGAGACCGTGGTCCTCTTCACCGATCTCAGGGTACCAGGGATGGGCGAGGATTTTTACCGCAGCGCGCAGGAAAAGGGGGTCATCTTCGCCAAGGGCAAGGTTTCCTCGGTCAGCGAGGCGGGAAACGGGCTCAGGGTGAACTTCCGCGATCTGATCCTGGACGAGGAAACTTCGCTGGATGCCGATCTCGTGGTGCTCGCCACCGGACAGGTGCCGAACTCCGGGGTCAACATCGATCTCCCCGAAGAGGGGCAGGTTTCGGTGCTGAACCTCAATTACCGCCAGGGGCGGGACATGCCCCAGCTCGTCCACGGTTTTACCGATTCGCACTTCATCTGCTTCCCCTACGAGACGAGAAGGACCGGAATCTATGCCGCAGGCCCGGTGAGAAGGCCGATGGACATGATGCAGGCTTCCGTCGATGCCACGGGCGCCACATTGAAGGCGATTCAGGCGCTGGAAAATGCAGCCCTGGGGCGTGCCGCGCATCCCCGCTCTGGAGATCTTTCCTATCCGCATGTCCGGCTGGAAGGATGCACCCAGTGCAAGCGCTGCACGGTCGAATGCCCGTTTGGCGCGATCGACGAGGACGAGAAGCGCTATCCCGTATTCAACGAGAGCCGATGCCGACGTTGCGGCACCTGCATGGGCGCCTGTCCGGTGCGGGTGATTTCCTTCGAGAATTATTCGGTCGACACCGTGGGTGCGCAGCTCAAGGCGGTGGAAATTCCGGACGAGTTTTCCGAAAAGCCCAGGATCCTGATCCTCGCCTGCGAGAACGACGCTTATCCCGCGCTAGACATGGCGGGCGTGCAACGCCTCACCTATTCCGCTTTCGTGCGCGCGATTCCGGTTCGCTGCCTGGGTTCGGTCAACACCATCTGGATCACCGATGCGCTCAATTCCGGCTACGACGGCGTGATGATGATGGGCTGCAAGCATGGCGAAAATTACCAGTGCCATTTCGTGAAGGGTTCGGAGCTGGCCAATTACAGGATGAGCAAGATCGACGACACGCTGAACCAGTTGGGGCTCGAGGCCGAGCGCGTCGCAACCCATGAAGTTGCGATCACCGACAGCGCGAGGGTCGCGAAAATGATCGATGATTACGTGGCGAGCATCAATGAAATCGGCATGTCGCCCATGAAGGGTTTCGGCTAGGGGGCTATGATGAGCGAATCGTTCGAGCGGTACCGCAGCAATTTCCTCAGGGAAGTCGAGGAGAAGGTGGAGGAAGGCGAGTGGGTGAAGATGTGCATGCAGTGCGGGGTTTGCGCCGGCTCCTGCCCGTTCGGCCCGCACTGGGAGCATTCTCCGCAGAAAATCTTCATGATGATCCGTGCCGGGAAAAGGGAGGAAGTGCTTTCCTCGGATTCGATGTGGATGTGCACCTCCTGCTACAACTGCATCGTGCGCTGTCCGAGAAAGCTGCCCATCACCCACATCATGCACGGCCTCGCCAATTATTCGCACCGGCTGGGGATGGCGCCGAAGGGGCAGCCCACCCGCCAGTTCGCGAAGCTCTTCTGGGACAACCTGGTGAAGAAGGGCAGGGTGAACGAACTGAAGCTCACCATGAAGCATTATTTCAGGAACGGTTTTTCAGCCGGAATCAGGGAAGCAATGGCGATGAAGGAGATCGGACAGGGAATGATGAAGGCGGGCAGGATCAATCCGATGGAGTTTTTCGGAGGTCATGCGGTGAAGGATCTTTCCGGATTCCACGCCATGCTTGCCAAGGCGCGCGAAATCGAGGATCGAAAAAAGGGATTTTCGGACTGACGGAGCGATAGAGATGGCCAAAAAGGAATATGCGTTTTATCCAGGATGCTCTTCGCAACTGAAGGCGTCCGCCTCCAATTATCTCACTTCGGTGAATTCCATGTGCAGGGCGCTCGACATCCAGCTCACCGAGATTCCCGACTGGAACTGTTGCGGCGCTTCGATCGCTTATGCCGAAGGCGGGGAACTGCCGAGGCATGCGCTCAATGCGCGCAATTTCGCGCTTGCGGAAAAACATCTTCCAGGTCAGGACATCGTGGCGACCTGCGCCGCCTGCTGGCTGGGGGCGCGCGAAAGCAAGGAGAGGCTGGACGCTTCTTCCGAGCTCATGCGGGACACCAACGAGGCGCTCGCTGCTGCCGGGCTTCATTACAAGGCCGAAGTCGAGGTGCGCCACATGGTCGAGGTCCTGATCGAGGATTTTGGCTACGAAGCGCTGAAAAAGCCGGTGGTGAAGCCGCTCGAAGGGATCAAATTCGCAGGTTATGTGGGATGTCAGACCAACCGGCCTTTCGGAATAGACGGAGAATCCTTCGAGAATCCGAAATATCTGGACAGGATGGTCGAAACGCTGGGAGGCGAGCCGGTCGAATCCTACGACCAGAAAGTCACCTGTTGCGGGGGGGCGCTCGCCTTTTCCGAGCCTGAAAAAAGCCAGAAGCAGATCCGCAACATCGTCGAATCCGCCTACGATCACGGCGCGGAAATGATCGTCACCCCCTGTCCGCTTTGCCAGGCGAATGTGGAAATCTACCAGTCCGAAATCAACCGGAAGCAGGGGACGAAATTCTCCATGCCGGTGCTGTATTATTCCCAGCTCATGACCGTCGCCTACGGCGGCGGCATGAAGGATGCCGGCCTGGACGGGCAACTCATCCGCGCCGGGAAGCTCGAGGAAATCGCGAAAAAGGCCTAGCAGCCTGCCTTCGAACCTTTCAGGGCGAGACGTTCGTTCTCGCCTGTTTTCTGCTGTCCTCATGCCTCGCATTTTCTACAGCAATTTTCATTCGAATTCGTGGATTTTCAAGCGCAAGTCCAGCATGCGAAAGCGAAATCCTGAGCCGTGCTGTCTGCCGGTCAGGAAGATCCATTTTGATTGAATGACCGTTCATTCCCTAAAATCGACCGTTCGTCGGTCATCCGTTTTCGCTGATTTGCCTTGTATTACCCCGAATTTACCGTGCGTCGGATAAGACTTGATCGGATCCTCCCGGATGGCTAAATTGGTAACAGGTTTTTTACAATCGTGGAAATGAACATGAATCGTATGGAATTGAT
>JABEVD010000141.1 GCA_013044025.1 Burkholderiales bacterium | reverse complement strand
CGTGCAGTCCGGAAACGATGCGGCGATCGCGCTCGCAGAAGGAATCGCAGGCTCCGAAGATGCATTCGTCAAAATGATGAACCAGGAAGCGCAGCGTCTCGGAATGAAGGGCACCCATTTCGCGGATGCGACCGGCCTTCCCAACCCGGAACACTACACCACGGCGCACGATCTTTCGATCCTCGCATCCGCCCTCATCCGCGATTATCCGGAATATTATCCGCTGTTCTCGATCAAGGAATATACCTGGAACAACATCACCCAGCCCAACCGCAACCGCCTGCTCTGGCTGGATCCCAATGTTGACGGGATGAAGACGGAGCATACCGAATCGGCCGGATATTGCCTCGTCGCCTCCACCAAGCGTGGAAAGCGGAGACTGATTTCTGTCCTGGTCGGCGCGCATTCCGACACGGGCCGGGCGATGGAAAGCCAGAAGCTGCTCAATTACGCGCTGCAGTATTACGATTCCGTCCTGCTCTATGCCAAGGGGCAGCCTGTCACCACCCTGAGAGTCTGGAAGGGAAAGAAGAATACCCTGAAGGCCGGATTCGCGCAGGATCTTTATGTCACCATCCCGAAGGGGGACGAATCCGGACTCAAGGCCACCGTGGAAACCCGCCAGCCGCTCGTCGTTCCGGTGATGGCGGGGCAACAGGTCGGCGTGGTGAAGGTGAGCCTGGACGGGCGGAAATTCGGAGAATATCCGCTGCTCGCACTTGAAAACGTGGAACCTGCCAACATCTTCGGAAGGATGTGGGACAGCCTCAAGCTTCTTTTCAACTGACATGATCTATCTCAACGGCGTGTACATGCCGATCGAGGATGCGAAAATTCCGGTTCTCGACCGGGGGTTCATCTTCGGCGACGGAGTCTACGAAATGATCCCCGTGTATTCGCGACGGCCTTTCCGGCTCCGGGACCATCTTTCCAGACTCGGGCGCAGCCTGGAAGGGATCCGCCTGCCGAACCCGTTGAGCGATGAGGATTGGATCGGAATCGTCGAAAAGCTGGTGAAGGAAAATGATCCGGACGACCAGGGAATCTACATCCAGGTGACGAGAGGGGTTGCGAAGCGCGACCATGCATTTCCGAAGGAAGTCTCCCCCACGGTTTTCGCGATGTCCAATCCGCTCACTTCCCCTGCGCAGGATGCCCTGGAAGCCGGGGTAGCTGCGATTGCGGCGGAAGACTACCGCTGGCTGCGCTGCGACATCAAGACGGTATCGCTTCTCGCCAATGTGCTGCTGAGACAGCTCGCAGTCGATGCCGGAGCTGCGGAAACCATTCTTTTCAGGGACGGATTTCTCACCGAAGGGGCTGCGAGCAGCGTTTTCGTCGTGAAGGAAGGAATTCTTCTCGCCCCACCCAAAAGCCATCTGATGCTTCCCGGCATCACTTACGACGTGGTGCTGGAAATCGCGGAAATGGAAAAAATTCCCTTCGAAATCCGGAACATTTCCCGCGAGGAAGTTTTTTCCTGCTCTGAAATCCTGCTCACTTCCTCCACCATGGAAATCACCCCGGCGACGACGCTCGATGCAAGCAAGGTCGGAACGGGCAGGCCGGGACCGGTATTTTCCAGACTGCATGCGGCCTATCAGGATTTCAAGACGAAAGTGATGCGCAAGTCATGAGCGAAGAATCGATCATCGAATACCCGTGCGCATTTCCCATCAAGATCATGGGAAAAAGCAGTTCGCCCCGCTTCGCGCAAACGGTTCTGGAAGTGGTGCAAATGCACGCGCCCGATTTCGACGGCGCGACCATGGAGATGCGCGCATCCCGGGAAGGGAAATACCTGAGCGTGACCTGCACCGTGACCGCGACTTCGCGCGCCCAACTCGACGCATTGTATCAGGCGCTTTGCGATCACCCCGACATCCTGATGGTGCTGTAGTGATCCGGGTGAAAAACCTCGGGCTTGCCGAATACCTTCCCGTTTTCGAAGAAATGCAGGAATTCACCTCGCGTCGTGACGAGGCGACCGAAGACGAGATCTGGATGCTGCAGCATCCTCCAGTCTATACGCTGGGACTCGCCGGAAAACCGGAGCATGTCCTGGAAAGGAACGAAATTCCCGTCGTCCACATAGACCGGGGCGGTCAGGTCACCTATCACGGCCCGGGGCAGCTGATCCTCTATCTTTTGCTGGATCTGAAACGCGCGAAGCTCGGGGTGAGGGAGCTCGTGACCAGGATGGAAGACTCGGTGATCGAGCTGCTTGGCAGGCGCGGAATTTCAGCAGAATCGAGGCGGGATGCGCCCGGTGTGTATGTGGAAGGGGCGAAAGTGGCGGCACTGGGGCTCAGGATAAGACGTGGCTGCAGCTACCATGGGCTTTCCCTCAATGTGGACATGGATCTCTCGCCATTTTCGGCGATCAACCCCTGCGGATACAGGGGGCTTGCAGTGACGCAGACCAGGGACCTCGGCATAGCCGATTCTGCCGAAGAACTGGGGTGCGAACTCATCGGAATACTCGAGGAAAAATTATGAGCGAAAGACAGAAGGGCGAAGCGAAGACCGCGAGGATCCCGGTCAAGATCGTGCCGCAGCCGATATTGCGCAAACCGGAATGGATCCGGGTGAAAACGGCGAGCACCGGGCAATATTACGAAATCAAGGAAATCCTTCGCGAGAAGAAGCTCCATACCGTCTGCGAGGAAGCTTCCTGCCCCAACATCGGCGAATGCTTCGGCAAGGGTACCGCGACTTTCATGATCCTTGGCGATCTTTGCACGCGGCGCTGCCCTTTTTGCGATGTCGCGCACGGCAAGCCTCTTCCGCCGGACCTCAAGGAACCGCGGCATCTTGCGGAATCGATCGCGGCCATGAAGCTGAAATACGTGGTCATCACCAGCGTAGACCGCGATGATCTTCGGGATGGAGGAGCT
>JABEVD010000140.1 GCA_013044025.1 Burkholderiales bacterium | reverse complement strand
ATGTGGGTGAACACCATTTCCGGAAAAGCCAACATCGCCGCCCTCCCCTACGAGGTTTTCGTGGTTGGGAACAAGACCGAAGCGCTCTACGGAAGATACCGCATCGCCCTTTCCTGGCCTTCGCTCACCATGGTGAGCTTCGGCAGGATCATGAGCACCCCCGGCGACATCAAGTCCACCCTGGAACAGGTCGCGAAATAATCACTACTGCGGGCCTCGTCTTGCGGGGCTCGCCACTTCTGCTTCCGGTTCACGAAGTCAACTTTCGGCACGCATGTCACGATCTCCCTGGTCGCAGCCCATTCGCTTCTACCATCAGATCAGGAAAGATGAAGTGATGCATCAGTCATCACCAGCATACGAAAGCAACCTTTCATTGTTGCCAATCAAATTAAACAATGCTTTAATTTGATACCACCCTACTAAAGACTACTTTCAATGACTCGCATCACCGGGACCTACTCGATTTCCACGACGCTGGGCGAATCGGTGCGGGCATTCGTACCCCATGCTTTGCCTCCGGCTGATCCAGACCTGTCACAGGAGGTATTCACCGAGCTCAACCGGCAGGCCGAACTCGCGCTTGCGCGTCTGGCGGGCGTGTCCGGCTTGGTGCCGTCGGTGGACTGGTTGTTGTACAGCGCCATCCGCAAGGAAGCCCTGCTCACTTCGCAAATTGAGGGCACGCAGGCCACACTCACCGACCTGCTCGACGAGGAAGCAGTCTTCAAGGTCAGCAACACCGATGATGTGGAGGAAGTGACCAACTACTTGCGCGCCTTCCGCTGGACGCAGGAGCAACTGCGCGATCCCAAAGGGCTGCCCATCAGCGTGCGGCTGTTGTGCGAGGCGCACCGACGTTTGCTGGACGGGGCACGCGGCGCAGGCAAGCAGCCGGGCGAATTGCGCCGGTCGCAAAACTGGATCGGTGGCACACGGCCCGGCAATGCAGTTTTCGTACCGCCACCGCCGGAACAAGTTCCCACGCTGCTGGCCGCTATGGAGCGGTTCATTCACGACACGACGACAGATTTGCCGCCCATGGTCAGAGTGGCGCTCATTCACGCGCAATTTGAAACCGTCCACCCTTTTCTCGATGGCAATGGGCGCATCGGCCGCCTGTTGATCGCGGCCCTGTTCGAACATTGGGGGTTACTGTCCGAGCCCTTGATGTACCTCAGCGGCTACCTCAAGCAACACCAGGCTGAGTATTATCGTCGCCTGTCGGCCATCCGCACGGAGGGAGATTGGGAATCCTGGGTGACATTCTTTCTGGAAGGTGTCGCCACTGCCGCTGGCGATGCCGAAAAAAACATCATTGAGATAGCCAGCCAGGTGGCCGAAGACCGCAGACGCCTGTTGCAATCGGCCAAAGCAGGCCCAGCGAGCTACCGGCTGTTCGAAATGCTGCCGATGATGCCGCGCTTCACCATTGAACGTGTGCGTCAGCAACTCGATACCAGCTTCCCCACCGCGACGGCTGCTGTCAAGGCACTGGAACATCTGGGCATTGTGACCGAGATGACCGGACAGAAAAAGAACCGCAGTTACAGCTATCAGGCTTACGTCAATCTGCTGACCCGCTGATGACAAGGCGCCTTCGAGGCCAGAAGGCAAACATGCAGACTGATCCCATGTATCATTGCTTCACTTCGACATTGCAGACCCGGAGATAACGGCGTATGGCCAGACAGACATACGGAAAAACGCCCTGGGGGGCCGAGTGGATCGCCGCGATGGAGCGCATCGATCACAATACCAACCGGCTTCCGCGCGGCCGGACTTACGCCAACCGCGGCAGCGTGCTTTCGGTTGAAATCAGGGATGGCGGCGTCCTCGCAAAGGTGCAGGGCTCCCGATCCACGCCGTATCGCATCGAAATTCGCCTGGCGCCGCTCAGCGAGAAGGCGGTCAGTGGTTTGCTTCAGGTGATCGAATCCATGCCTTCGGTGGCGATTCAACTCTCGCTTGGCAGGATGCCCGGCGAGTTGCTCGAAGCCTTGAAGAAAAAGGGCATCAATCCGTATCCCAAATCCTGGAACGACATCCAGGCAAACTGTTCCTGTCCAGACTGGGCCAATCCCTGCAAGCATCTGGCTGCCGTCTATTACATCCTGGCCAACGAAATCGACAAAAACCCGTTTCTCCTCTTCGAACTCGGCGGCGTGAAAAAATCGTTGTTGGTGAGGGAAATTGCAGGCAATTCCGAACTTGCCGCACTGCCGATGGAGTCCTTCATTCCCTTCGCCGATGCGCCGCCCCGGGAAATCCCGAACGAAATCGATGTTCCTGCGCTGAATTTTCCATCGGGCGACGGTGCAAGGCTGTTCACCCTGCTGCCGCAGGAGTCCCTGTTTTACGCGCAGGGCGATTTCAGACGGGTGCTCTTCAGCATTCAGGAGACTGCAGGACGCGCAGCAGACAACGTGGAAGTGTCCGACGAAAAAATCGAGAATCTGTCCGAAACCGCATTTCATCTGGTCTATTCGGGCAAGGACCCCGTTCTTTTCGCCTACCCCGCACCGTCATTTCTTGACGGCGAAGTCGCAAGCCATGCGGTCCCGCCTGAAACTTCCGGCGGACGCTGGAAGAGGGTCGAGGGCAGGCAGTGGCCTCTCGAGGAAGGATTGCGCTTCTTTCTGT
>JABEVD010000139.1 GCA_013044025.1 Burkholderiales bacterium | reverse complement strand
GGAACGGTCCGGAATTCCGGACCGTTCCCGGTGCAGCAAGGTTCAGCTTGCAGCGCGAATGTTCGACGCTTGCTGTCCCTTGGGGCCGGTGGTGACGTCGAAAGTGACGCGCTGGCCTTCGACCAGGGTCTTGAAACCCGTGCCCTGGATTGCGGAAAAGTGGGCGAAAAGATCATCGCCGCCGTTTTCGGGGGTGATGAAGCCGAAGCCCTTGGAATCGTTGAACCACTTCACAGTACCTGTTGCCATATCTTGAATCTCCAAAAAAAATTATAAAGAGGACTAGCCCCATCAGGGCGAAGGTCAAGACGGCATGGTGATGGACAAAAGATACCGTATTCGGGTACTGAACCAGACAACAGAGACACAGCTTGAAAATCGCTGAAAGCTATTATGGGCCATATGGGCGCAGATGGCAACCAATTTGTTTACGGCCCGCAAAAAAATCAGCAATTCCGCAGCAGATGGCCGACATAGCGTGAGACGCCTTCCTCGACGCTGTAGAATGGGGCGGCATATCCTGCGCGTCTCAGCGAACCGATATCCGCTTCCGTGAAGCTCTGGTACTGCTTCTTCAGCCCTTCCGGGAAAGGGATGTACTCGATCATGCCGTTTTCCTTCATTTCCGCCAGGGTGAGAGGCGCTTTTCCTTCCTGCTTCAGGCAGGCGTTGATGGTCGCGACCGCCACATTGTTGAAGGGCTCGGAGGCCCCTGTCCCCACATTGTAGATCCCGGAAATTTCGGGATGATCCAGAAAGTGAAGGTTCACCTTGACGACATCCTCCACGGAAACGAAGTCGCGGCGCTGCTCCCCGTTGCCATATCCCGCGCATCCTTCGAAAAGCTTCACGCTGCCCTTTTCCCTGAACTGGTTGAAGAAATGGAAGGACACCGAGGCCATCCTGCCCTTGTGGGTTTCGCGCGGACCGTACACGTTGAAATAGCGGAATCCGGCGATCTGCGCGCTCTTTTTCGCCATGCGCTTTCTCACGATCTGGTCGAAAAGGAATTTCGAATATCCGTAGACGTTGAGCGGTCCCTCGAACTCGCGTGACTCCTGGAACACTTCTCCGCTCCCGTAGACCGATGCGGAGGAAGCGTAAATGAAAGAGATTCCCTGGCGCTGGCAATGGTCGAGCAGCGTCATGGAATAGCGGTAATTGTTTTCCATCATGTAGCGGCCGTCGGACTCCATGGTGTCGGAACAGGCGCCCTGGTGCAGGATCGCGGTCGCGCCTCCCTTGAAGCTGCCGGATTCGATCATTTCGATGAATTCATTCTTGTCGAAATAATCGGCGATTTCGCAGTCGATCAGGTTTTTGAATTTGGCGGGGTTTTTCAGGTTGTCGACTGCGATGATGTCGGTGATGCCGCGATCGTTGAGTCCCTTCACCAGGTTCGATCCGATAAAACCTGCAGCGCCTGTTACGATGATGGTCATGATGTTTTCCTATTCCAGATTTTCCAGTTCGGCGCGGGTGACGACTGCGGTGCCGAGCTTGCCGACCACGATGCCCGCAGCATGGTTCGCGGTGATCATGGCTTCCTCGAAGGAAGCTCCTGTGGCGAGCATGGTGCCGAAAGTGGCGATCACTGTGTCCCCTGCGCCGCTCACGTCAAACACTTCCTTGGCGCGAACGCCTTCGTGCAGCGCAGCGCCTTCCCGGTACAGGCTCATTCCCTCCTCGCTCCGGGTGACGAGCAGCGCATCGAGCTCCAGTTCCCGTCTCAGTTTCTGCGCCTTCTCTTCCAGTTCCGCTTCGCTTTTCCAGCTTCCCGCAACCTGCCTGAATTCGCTGCGGTTGGGGGTGATGACGGTGGCCCCCCGATAGCGTGCGTAGTCGTCTCCCTTTGGATCGACCAGGACGGTTTTTTTCGCATCCCTCGCCATCTTCATCATTTTCTCGATGTGCCCCAGCCCCCCCTTCCCGTAATCGGAAAGGATGACGACATCGGCTTGTCCGATTTCGGAAGCGAAGTCCTCCATTGCCGCATTCAGGATTTCGAAGCTGGGCGGCGTTTCGAAATCGATGCGCAGCAATTGCTGGTGGCGGGCGACTGCGCGCAGTTTGATGGTGGTGGTGATGCTCGCATCGCGGTGCAGGATGGAATGGATGCCGTCATTTTTAACGAGTCTTTCCAGGCTTTCTCCGGCTTCGTCGCGTCCTGTCACCGAAAGCAGGGTGACATTCGCGCCGAGGGCTGCGATGTTCCTGGCGACGTTCGCGGCGCCGCCTGCGCGGTCTTCGACCTTGTTCACCTTGATGACCGGGACCGGGGCTTCCGGCGAGATTCTGTCCACATCGCCGAACCAGTAACGGTCCAGCATCACGTCTCCTACCACCAGCAGTCTGACCTTGCTGAAATCTGGCAATTTCATTTCGCTGCGATCTCCTTCAGGATGGATTCTAGCGCGGCATTCCTGTCCGCGGCTTCCCGGATCGGTCTGCCGATGACGAGGTAATCCGATCCCGCTTCGATCGCCTGTTTCGGGGTCATGATTCTCTTCTGGTCTCCGATGGAAGAACCTGCGGGGCGGATGCCGGGGGTGACGAGGCAAAATTCATTGCCGAACTGCTGTCTCAGTATCGATGCTTCCCGGGCCGAACAGACCACGCCATCCAGTCCCGAGGCTTTCGCAAGCGCAGCAAGCCGTCTGACCTCTTCGATCGGATCGCAGTCGATGCCGATTTCCTCGAGGTCTTCGCGTCCCATGCTGGTGAGCACCGGGACCGCGATCAGCTTGCAGGAGGATCCGACCGCTTCTCGCGCCGCGTGCATCATGGAAGAGCCCCCCATCGCATGCACGTTCACCATCCATACGCCAAGGCTTGCGGCGGCCCTGCAGGCGGATGCCACGGTGTTGGGAATGTCGTGGAATTTGAGGTCCAGGAAAATCTCGAATCCCTGCTTCATCAGGGATTCGACCAGATCGGGCCCTGCCTGGGTGAAGAGTTCCTTGCCGACTTTCAGCCTGCAAAGGGAAGGATCGAGGGTTTTTGCGAAATCCAGCGCATCGCTTCCCTTCGGGAAATCAAGCGCGATGATGATGGGTGAATTCATTTTTCCCGTTCTTCGGTCTGTCTTGGGGGGTAGGTTTCCCAGCCTCCGCAGGCCGGGCAGTGCCAGTAATACTGCTTCGCGTTGAATCCGCAGGTATCGCAGCGGTATTGCGAAAGGGAGGCTGCCTGCTGATGCACCAGATTCTTGATGAGTTCGAGATCGCGCTTGCGCTCGATGGGCGCCTCCATGAGCTGCGCTTCGAGCAGCCGGTCGAGACCGATGAGCGAAGGATGTTTCCTGAGCTCGTCCCGAACCAGATGATAGGCGGATTCCACGCCTTGCGATTTCAGTTCCGCATCGAAGAGCACGTTGAGAATTTCGATCGATGGATAGTTTTCCAGGTAACCCTTGAGCAGCCTCTGTCCCTCTTCCAGCTTTTCCAGTCTCATGTATGCGTTCAGCATTTTTTCGGCGACAATCGCAAGATGCTCCGGGCTTTGCGATTCGATGCGTTTCCATGCGGAAACGGCTTCCTCGAAATTGCCCTGTCCCGCCTCCAGATCTCCGAGCAGCACGTTGGAGCGGACGCAGCGCCTGTGTACGGTGAGCGCATCTTCCAGATGGATCCTCGCATCCATGACCCGCGAATTCATCATTTCCTGGGAGGCGAGCTCGCAGTAGAAATTCGCGATTTCCTTCTGGTGGGACTGGCCGGACAGCCGGGCAAGCTGTCTTGCAGTATCGACCGCCTTCATCCAGTCCTTTTCCTGTTGGTAGATTTCCAGAAGGAATTTCAGGGATGGTTCCGCATACTGGGTTCCTTCCAGCTTGACGAAGGATTCCTCGGCGCGGTCCAGCAGTCCTGCCTTGAGATAATCCTGTGCGATTTCGTAGAGGGTGTAGAGCTTCTGTTCCTCTTCCAGATCGTTCCGTTCCAGGAGAGACTGGTGCATGCGGATCGCCCGGGTGACTTCGCCGCGTCTCCTGAAAAGGCTTCCCAATGCGAAATGCAGTTCCACCGTCTGGGGCTCGACCTTGATGACGTCCACGAAGGCTTCGATGGCCTTGTCCGGCTGCTCGTTCATCAGGAAATTGAGCCCCTTGAAATAGGATTTGGGGAGCGCTCTTGATTCGCTCAAAAGATGCTTGAGATCGATTCTCGCCGCGATCCAGCCCAGTCCGAAAAAGGCGGGCAGGGCGAGCAGCCACCACAACTGGATTTCCATGTTATTTCCCGCTCTTCTCTTTTCTGAGTTGGGCGATTTCGCGCCTTTGCCTGAAGATGGTGGCAAAGCTCGCCATCAGGCCCACGCCGACACCGATGGTGAAAAAAGCCAGCAGGATGAGCGCGAGCGGCGCATTCCATTCGTATCCGAGATAGTAATGCAGCACGGCATGACCGGTGTTTTTCAGCGCGAAGCCGAAAAGCAGCAGGAAAAGCGAAAGTCTAGCAATCCAGATCAGGTAGCGCATGTTCGGCCTGAAATAAAAAAAGCGGCATATCTTCCGATATGCCGCCTATTTTAACGTAAAGGATGGCCGCGAAACTATTTATTTGTGTCTACCCGCTCCCTCAGCTCCTTGCCTGCCTTGAAGTGAGGGACGTATTTTGCGGGGACCATGACCTTTTCGCCGGACTTCGGGTTTCGCCCCAACCTGGCCGGGCGATGGTTCAGGCTGAAGCTCCCGAACCCCCTGATTTCGATCCGCTGACCTTCCGCAAGGCTTGCCGTCATCACGTCCAGAACCATCTTGACGGCCACTTCGGCATCCTTCAGGACCAGTTGCGGATGCTTTTCGGCGAGCCTGTTGATCAAATCGGACTTCGTCATGACCAATCCTTATTGTTCATTTTTCTTGACTTCGAGCTTGGCTTTCAGCAGGGCGCCGAGATTGGTCGTTCCTGCATTGGCCGAACTTTCGCTCGAAATTTTCTGCATCGCGGCGGATTCCTCGATCTGTTCCTTGGCTTTGATCGAAAGATTGATGCTGCGGTTCTTGCGGTCGATGTTCACGATCACCGCTTCCACCTTGTCTCCTTCCTTCAGGTGATTGCGGATGTCGTCCACGCGGTCGCGGGCCACTTCGGAGGCGCGCAGGTAGCCGGTGATGTCGTTGCCAAGATCGATCACCGCGCCCTTGGCGTCGATGGTCTTGACCGTGCCGGTTACGATGCTGTTCTTGTCGTTGGTCGAGACGAAGGAATTGAAGGGATCGCCTTCAGCCTGCTTCACGCCGAGGGAAATGCGCTCGCGCTCGATGTCGATCGACAGCACGATGGCTTCGAGTTCATCGCCCTTCTTGTAGTTGCGGACTGCTTCCTCGCCGGCCTGGCTCCAGGACAGGTCCGAAAGATGCACCAGACCGTCGATTCCACCGGCAAGGCCGATGAACACGCCGAAGTCGGTGATCGACTTGATCTGGCCGCGAACGCGATCGCCCTTCTGGTGATTCATCTGGAACTCGTCCCATGGGTTGGGCATGCATTGCTTCATGCCGAGCGAGATCCTGCGGCGGTCTTCGTCGATTTCGAGGATCATCACTTCCACTTCGTCGCCGAGCTGCACCACCTTGGTGGGGTGAACGTTCTTGTTGGTCCAGTCCATTTCGGAGACGTGCACCAGGCCTTCGATGCCGGGTTCGATTTCGACGAATGCGCCGTAGTCGGTGAGGTTGCTCACCTTGCCGAACAGGCGGGTGCCCGTCGGGTAGCGGCGGGAGAGGCCGACCCAGGGATCGTCGCCGAGCTGCTTGAGGCCCAGGGAGACGCGGTTCTTTTCCTTGTCGAACTTGAGGATCTTGGCTTCCACTTCGTCGCCCACTGCGAGCACTTCGGAAGGATGCTTGACCCTGCGCCATGCGAGGTCGGTGATGTGCAGCAGGCCGTCGATGCCGCCGAGGTCGACGAATGCGCCGTAGTCGGTGATGTTCTTGACGATGCCCTTGACCAGCGCGCCTTCATGCAGCGATTCGAGCAGCGCCTGGCGATCTGCGCCCAGGGTCGCTTCCATGACCGCGCGACGCGAGACCACGATGTTGTTGCGCTTGCGGTCGAGCTTGATGACCTTGAATTCCAGTTCCTTGCCTTCGAAGGGGGTGGTGTCCTTGATGGGGCGGGTGTCGACGAGCGAGCCGGGAAGGAAGGCACGGATGCCGTTGATCATGACGGTGAGACCGCCCTTGACCTTGCCGGTGACGAGGCCGGACACGACCTTGCCATTTTCGAGGGCTTCCTCGAGTTCCTGCCAGGCGGCGAGGCGCTTTGCCTTGTCGCGGGAAAGGCGGGTTTCGCCGTAGCCGTCTTCGAGCGATTCGATCGCGACCGACACGAAATCGCCGGGCTTGACTTCGATTTCGCCCTTTTCGTTGCGGAATTCTTCCACGGGGATGAAGCTTTCGGACTTCAGTCCTGCGTTCACGACGACGACGTTGTAGTCGACGCGAACGACTTCGGCGGTGATCACTTCACCGGCGCGCATTTCCATGCGGCCGAGGCTTTCCTCGAAAAGGGAGGCGAAATTTTCTATGGTTTCGGAAACCGGAGAGACAGAGGTCATCTTTAAAAATACCTAAATATCCCGAAGATCGGGGGTTGGTTGATCGAACCGGGAGGTTTTCCCGGAGCTTGCATTGCGATAGAGTTCGAGCACGCGGGATACGGCTTCTTCTATGCCCATTTCCGTGGTGTCGATCAATGTCGCGTCATCGCATTTTTGCAGGGGAGCGGCGCTTCGTTTGCTGTCGCGCTCGTCACGAGCCCGGATGTCCTGCAAAAGAACATCGATTCTAACATCCTCTCCCTTCGCAATCAACTGTTTATAGCGCCTCATCGCGCGTTCTTCAGCGCTTGCGGTGAGATAGATCTTGAGCTGCGAATCCGGGAAAACCGTCGAACCCATGTCCCGTCCGTCTGCAACCAGTCCGGGCGATTTCCTGAAACGCTTCTGGCGCTCGAGAAGCGCTGCCCTCACTTCGGGGAACGCTGCAACCTTCGATGCGCCTGAAGAACACGCTTCGCTGCGGATTTCTTCGGTGATTTCCGCGTCTTCCAGGAAGATCCTCCCTCCGTCGAAACGCACAGGAGCTTTCGACATCAGTTCCGCAATGGCAGTTCCCTCATCGAGCGAAATTCCCGCCTTCATTGCAGCGAGCGCCGAAATCCGGTAGAGCGCGCCGCTATCCAGATAATTATAGTTCAGCCTTTGCGCGACGATGGCCGCGACCGTTCCCTTTCCGGAAGCGGAAGGGCCGTCGATCGAGATCACCGGAACCGGCTGCGCGATTTCAAGGAATTTCTCGAAATATTCCGGGAAAGTCTTGGCGACGCAGGAGGGGTCGTTGATTCCGAGATGGGTTCCGAAGGCGGCGAGGGAGAAGCACATCGCCATCCTGTGGTCGTCGTAGGTGTCGATCGAGCCGTGAATGGAAAAGGGGGGAGGGGGAGGGGTGATGGCGATGAAATCATCCCCTTCCTCGACGATCGCGCCGAATTTAGAAAGCTCTTTCGCCATCGCCGCGATCCGGTCGGTTTCCTTCACCCGCCAGCTTGCGATGTTCCTGAGCGTGGTTTTGCCTTTGGCGAAAAGGGCGGCCACCGCGAGCGTCATGGCCGCATCCGGGATTTCGTTGCAGTCGATGTCGATCGCATCCAGCCCATTTTCCGGTGCGGATGCCTCGATCCAGTTCTCGCCCATTTCGATCTTCGCGCCCATTTTTTCCAGGTATCGGGCGAATTTCGCATCTCCCTGGATGCTGGATTTGCCGACACCATAAACCCGCACCGGTCCTCTTCCGATCGCGCCTGCCGCGAGGAAATAGGAGGCGGAGGAGGCGTCCCCTTCGACATGGATGGTTCCCGGGCTCCGGTAGCGAGAATCTGCCGCAATGAAGAACCTTTCCCAGCCTTCCCGTTCCACCTTCACCCCGAAACGTTCCATCATGGCAAGCGTGATTCCGATGTAGGGTTTCGAGATGAGCTCCCCTTCCACTTTCACTTCCATCTTCCGCCCGAGCAGCGGCAGCGCCATCAGCAACCCGGTGAGGAACTGGCTGGAGACGTTTCCCTTCACCGAAATCGAATCCGCGATTGCGTCTTTCGCAGGGAAGATTTCCAGAGGCGGGTAACCCTTGTTGTCCAGATAGGCGATTTCGGCGCCAGCCAGTCTCAGCGCATCCACCAGGTCTCCGATGGGGCGCTCGTGCATCCTCGGTACGCCGTGAAGATGATAATGTCCGCCGGAGAAGGCGAGCGCAGCGGTGAGCGGCCTGAACGCGGTGCCCGCGTTGCCCAGGAATAGTTTCGCATCCTTCACCGGGAAGTTGCCGGAAATTCCTTCGACGATGCAGGAATTTTTGCCTGTGAATTCGATATTCACGCCCAGGATCTTCAGGGCGTCCAGCATCCTTTCCGTGTCGTCCGAATCCAGCAGGTCGCGGATTTCGGTTTTGCCGATCGAGAGCGCAGCCAGAAGCAGAACGCGGTTCGATATGCTTTTCGATCCAGGCAGGGTGATTTCGCCTTTTGCGCCCATCATCGGCGGGAGGTCGAGTTGTTCTTTCATATGCTTTTCCGATTTGAACTGGCACAATTATACGCCCGATCCTGCGTTTTCATGATTTCGAAAGTGACGACGCATGATCCATGGCCTATAAAAGTAAAGGGGTCTGCAGGATTCGTTTCGGCAGGAGAAGGAAATGGGGGAGGAAGAATAGATGGGGCTTTCGAACATCAAGGTAGGAACCAAACTGATCTCGGGTTTTCTCCTGGTTTGCCTGGTCGGCATCGTGATCGGCATCATGGCGATCGTCGATCTGAAAAAACTGGACGACGAGGCGGAAAAACTCTATGCGAAGGATCTGCTTGGACTTTCCTTCGTCAAGGAAGCCAACATCGATCTCATCTATGTTTCGAGAGACTGGCGCAATGCGCTGATTTCTCCCGATCAGGAAAAGAAGCAGAAATACATCCGTCTTGCCCGGGAATACATGGCCAAGGTTCGCGACAACCTGAACAAGGGCGGCGCTCTTTTTTATACCGAAAAAGGCAGGAAGCTTCTTTCAGATCTGAATGCGAGGCTCGACGAATGGAATGCTTCGACCGAAAAATTGCTGGCGATGGTTCCGAAGGAAGATCCATCCGCCCTGAGCGAAGAATTCCGGTCCGTGCACAAGACGCAGAGCGATCAGAACGATGCGGTCGACAACATGCTCACCGAACTCACCAGGTTCAAGGAGGAAAATGCGGCGAAATCCTCCCAAGCCACGACCGAACTTTACGAGCGTAACAGGATCATCATCATCTCCCTGATCGTGGGCGGACTGATTTTCGGCGTCACGGTCGGTATCCTGCTCACCAGAAGCCTGACGAGACCGCTATCGAGGGCGGTGGAGGTTGCCAATACGATCGCGCACGGGGATCTTTCTTCGAAAATAGACGTTTCCGGAACCGACGAGACTGCGCAATTGCTGATCGCGATGCAGAAGATGCAGCAGTCCCTGCAGGGCATCGTCTCCGAAATCAGGGAGATCGTGGAAGCTGCGGCGATCCGGGGGGATTTCGGCGTGAAGATGAATCTTTCCGGCAAGGAAGGATACATGAAGGATCTTTCCGAACTGCTCAACCGTCTTTCGGACGTCACGGATACCGGTCTCAGGGACGTGACCCGGGTCGCGCAAGCGCTCGCAGCCGGAGACCTTTCCCGGAAGATCGACAAGGATTATCCCGGAGTGTTCGGTCAGACCAAGGATGGCGTGAACGGCACGGTGGATGCGATCCGCGGAATCGTCGACGACATCCAGTTCGTCGCGCTCTCCGCAGGACAGGGCGATTTCAGCGTGCGAATGGACATGCAAAACAGGCAAGGCTACACGAAGACGCTGGCCGAGCTTCTCAACCAGTTGTCGGACGTCACCGAGGAGGGGCTGAAGGACGTGATGCG
>JABEVD010000138.1 GCA_013044025.1 Burkholderiales bacterium | reverse complement strand
GTTGATGGCTGCGCCGTAGCGATCCCAGCCGAAGCGGATTCCGACCTGGGGCATCACGTCGTACTCGAGTCCGAGACCATAGGTTGCCGCGCTCCTGGTTGCGCCGCTGGTGGTGGCGGTGGTGTCGGAGGCGCTGGTCTTGGCGCTGGCATAGCCGAGCTTGCCGTACACGCTGAAGTTGTCGGCGAGAGGGGCCGTGCCGACCAGGTCGAGGCCGTACACATCGCTCTTGCCGGAACCGAATTTGGTCATGGTTGCGTTGGATGCGGAGAACTTGCCACCGCCGGTGTAGAATCCTTCAACCCCCCAGTTCTCGGTGAACTGGTATCCGACGAAAACGCCGCCGACGGTGTCGCTGGATTTGGTCATGGCGAGTCCCGGAGCAACGGTGCCCACGCTGGAACGGCCGACGTCCGCGCCGACATAGAAACCGCTCTGGGCAGCGGAGGCGGTCGTGGCGGCAATCAGGGCGGCTGCGCCGATACCTGCGGAAAGAATGGATTTGATTCTCATGATGGCTCCTTGAATTTGTTTGACGCCTGCATCCAGGTTTCTCGATGCAGGCTGAGCTTCAGTATAGAAAGCGATTTCGGAGTTTGCAAGGGAGAATGTGGCTGAATGTCCACAATGTTGCAAGAAAGCTACATCTTGGGCAGAGTCACCCCGTGCTGGCCGAGATATTTTCCTTTCCGGTCGCTATAGGAGGTCTCGCAAACCTCGTCCGATTCGAAGAATAGAACCTGAGCAACCCCTTCATTTGCATAGATCTTTGCTGGAAGAGGGGTGGTGTTGGAAAACTCCAGGGTGACATATCCTTCCCATTCGGGCCCGAAGGGCGTCACGTTGACGATGATGCCGCAACGCGCATAGGTGGATTTTCCGAGGCAGATGGTGAG
This sequence comes from Burkholderiales bacterium, assembly GCA_013044025.1. GTDB lineage: Bacteria > Pseudomonadota > Gammaproteobacteria > Burkholderiales > JABEVD01 > JABEVD01. Next base: position 9,185 of record JABEVD010000138.1, on the reverse strand, counting down.
CACGTTTCTCGGGATCCTGAAGTATTCGACGGTTCTGGCGAGCGCGAAGGAATTGGGCGGAATGATGCAGACATCGCCCTGGAAATCCACGAAGGAATTCGGGTCGAAATTCTTAGGGTCGACGATGGTGGTGTTGATGTTGGTGAACAGTTTGAATTCGTTCGAGCAGCGTATGTCGTAGCCGTAGCTCGAGGTGCCGTAGGAGACGATGCGATGTCCGTTCGCCTCCTTGATCTGGCCTGCCTCGAACGGCTCGATCATGCCGTGCTCTTTCGCCATGCGGCGGATCCATTTGTCGGATTTGATGCTCATTTTTCAGGTATTCTGGATCACGATCCTGGGGAAGGCTGCGCTGTGGTCCTGGGAGAGGTCGGAGACCTTGCAGGCGACCCTTCTTGCGATGGTCTTGTAGATGGAGCTGATTCTTCCGTCGCGGTCTGCGACCACGGTGGGATTTCCGGAATCGGCCTGCTCGCGGATGTGGATGTCGAGCGGGAGCGATCCCAGGAATTCCACATCGTAATCCTTGCACATCTTTTCTCCGCCGCCTGCGCCGAAGATCGGTTCCTCGTGGCCGCAGTGGGAACAGATATGGGTGCTCATGTTTTCCACGATGCCGAGGATGGGCACACCCACCTTCTCGAACATCCTGAGCCCTTTCCTTGCATCGAGCAGCGCGATGTCCTGCGGGGTCGTGACGATCACCGCGCCGGTGAGCGGTACTTTCTGCGCCAGGGTGAGCTGAACGTCTCCGGTGCCCGGGGGGAGGTCGATGACGAGATAATCGAGATCCTGCCAGTTGGTGTCGGAAAGAAGCTGCTCGAGCGCCTGCGTCACCATCGGTCCGCGCCAGACCATGGGCGCTTCCACATCGACCAGGAATCCGATCGACATCGCCTGGATGCCATGCCCCCTCATCGGTTCCATCTTCTTGCCTTCGAGCGATTCCGGCTGGCCGTGGATGCCGAGCATGGCGGGCTGCGAAGGTCCGTAGATGTCCGCATCGAGAATCCCCACATTCGCGCCTTCTGCCGCGAGCGCGAGCGCGAGGTTGACCGCGGTGGTGGATTTTCCGACGCCCCCCTTGCCGGAAGCGACCGCGATGATGTTGCGGATTCCGGGGATCAGCTTGACCCCCCGCTGCACCGCATGCGCGATGATTTTCGAGGAAACTTGGACCGAGACCTTCCCTGCGCCGGGAATGGCCTTCAGCCTGTCGGATACGAGCTTTTCGATTTCGGAATGGACGCTTTTCGCAGGATAGCCGAGCAGCACGTCGAGGGAAATGTCATTGCCTTCCACCCTGATGTTTTTCAGGGATTTTCCGCTGACGAAATCTTTCCTGGTGTTGGGGTCGACGATTTCGGAAAGCGCAGCCTTCACGTCGTCCTGGGTGATGGTCATTTCAGGGTCCTTGAAACGTTGGTCGGGCTAGTTTAAACAATATTTCGGATGGTGCCTACCATGGCATGAGCAGGGTTAACAGGTGCAATCGCGGGCGACAGGAGCTAAAATAGCGCCAATAGGGAATCAAATTGCAAAATGAATAGAAAAATACTGGTCACCTCCGCCCTGCCTTACGCCAACGGCAGCATCCATCTGGGGCATCTCGTCGAATACATCCAGACCGACATCTGGGTGCGCTTCCAGAAGATGCAGGGCAACGAATGCACCTATGTCTGTGCGGACGACACCCACGGCACGCCGATCATGCTGCGCGCCGAGAAGGAAGGAATAACGCCGGAAGCGCTGATCTCCAGGGTCTGGCAGGAGCATTACGACGATTTCGCGGCTTTTCACGTGGGTTTCGATCATTACGGATCCACCAATTCCAGCGAGACGCGCGATTTCGCCTGTTCGATCTATGGAAAGCTCCAGGATGCAGGACTCATCGAGGTGAGAAGCATCGACCAGTATTACGACCCGGTGAAGGAAATGTTCCTGCCGGATCGCTTCATCAAGGGAGAATGCCCCAAATGCGGGGCGAAGGACCAGTACGGCGACAACTGCGAAGTCTGCGGGGCGGCCTACACGCCTTCCGAATTGAAGCATCCTTATTCGGCGGTATCCGGGGCGGCGCCCGAGATGCGCTCCTCGATGCATTATTTCTTTCGCCTCTCCGACCCGCGCTGCAGCGATTTTCTCCGCGAATGGACGAAAAGCGGTTCGCTGCAGGCGGAAGCGGCCAACAAGATGCAGGAATGGCTGGGCGGGGAGCTTTCCGACTGGGACATTTCGCGCGACGCCCCTTATTTCGGCTTCGAGATTCCAGGCGCGCCCGGAAAATATTTCTACGTGTGGCTGGATGCGCCGGTCGGCTACATGGGCAGCTTTCTGACGCTTTGCGAGGAAAGAGGGCTGGATTTCGAGGAATACTGGAAGCAGGGTTCGGAGACCGAGCTCTATCACTTCATCGGCAAGGACATCCTGTATTTCCATGCGCTGTTCTGGCCGGCCATGCTGGAGCATGCGGGATACAGGACGCCGACCCGATTGTTCGCGCACGGCTTTCTGACCGTGAACGGCGAAAAGATGTCGAAGTCGCGCGGCACCTTCATCACTGCGAGAAGCTATGTCGATCATGTCGGCAACACCGAATGGCTGCGCTATTATTTCGCATCCAAGCTCAACGGCAGCATGGAGGACATCGACCTCAGCCTGGAAGACTTCGTCGCCAAGGTCAATTCTGACCTGGTCGGAAAATACGTGAACATCGCGAGTCGCTGCGCAGGATTCATCACCAAGCGCTTCGATGGCAGGCTGGGCAAATCCGACCGGCTGGCAGAAATCGGTTTCGGGGAATGGGCGGCGGGGAATTTCGTCCGGGAAGCATACGAGGCGAGGGATACCAGCCGCGCGATCCGGGAAATCATGCGCCTTGCCGATGTGGCGAACCAGTACGTGAACGACATGAAGCCCTGGGATCTCGCCAAACAGGAAGGGATGGAAGAGCGCCTGCACGAGGTCTGTTCCACCGCGATCAATCTCTTCAGGATCCTCTCCCTTTACCTCAAGCCGGTCCTTCCCGCCCTCGTGGCGGCAGTGGAGGAATTCCTCCGCATCGAACCGCTCACCTGGGCAGATTTCGAAACCGAATTGCCCGCAGGGCATGTGATCCAGCCCTACCAGCATCTCATGACCCGGCTCGATCCGAAAAAGGTCGAGGCGATGGTGGAAGCCAACCGGGAAAGCCTGAAGCCGGCGCAAGCGCATTCCCCCGCACGCCATGCCGAATCCCAGGTGCATCATCAGGGGCTGCTGGAGACGGTTTCCATCGACGATTTCATGAAGATCGATCTCAGGGTGGCGAAAATCGTTTCCGCCGAAGCGGTGGAAGGCGCGGAAAAGCTGCTCAAGCTCACCCTGGATCTCGGCGTTTGCACCAGAACCGTTTTCGCCGGCATCAAGTCCGCCTACCGGCCGGAAGACCTGGTCGGCAGGCTCACCGTGATGGTGGCCAATCTCGCCCCGAGAAAGATGCGCTTCGGCGAATCGCAGGGAATGGTGCTCGCCGCGGGAGATGGAAACGGAATTTTCCTGCTGAAACCGGACGAAGGGGCGAGCCCCGGAATGAGGATCAAATGAGGGGGGCATTCGGACCGAAATGAACTTCCTGCCGCTCGACCTGGTGGTGTCCGGCGCGATCCTCTGGATCGTGCTGGGTGTGGCTGGTCTTGCGGCGCGCAACCATGCGACCCTGGTCCGCAATGCAATCTTTCCCGCAGGCGCGCTGATCGGCGGACTCATCGCGCTTTCCGCCTTTTTCGCCCACGGAACCGAGACCATGATCTCTCCGCTCGGGCTGCCCGGCCTGCATTTCCACCTGAGGCTGGATTCGCTCTCCTCGGTTTTCCTGTTCCTGCTGGGCGCGGTTTCGGTGGGAATTTCCATCTATTCTGCCGGATACTTCAGGAACGAGAAATCCCCCGGACTGCTCTGTCTGGAATATCACTTTTTCCTCGCGTCCATGGTGTTCGTGCTGCTTGCGGACGACGCTTTCCTGTTCATGGTTTCCTGGGAGGCGATGGCGCTCTCATCCTATCTCCTCGTCACCACTGATCACAGGATTGGCGAAATCAGGAGCGCGGGCTTCCTGTATCTGCTGATGGCGCATGTCGGCGCGATCGCGATCCTGCTTTCCTTCGCCACCATGGGCGGGGATTACTCTTTCGACGGCATGCGTTTTGCCCATCTTTCCGAGTTGCAGGCGACCTTCGCCTTCCTGCTCGCCTTTTTCGGATTCGGCGCCAAGGCCGGGATGCTTCCCCTGCATGTCTGGCTTCCCGAAGCGCATCCTGCCGCGCCTTCTCCGGTTTCCGCCCTGATGAGCGGCGTGATGCTGAAGACCGCGATCTACGGCATGCTGCGCGTGGTGTTCGACCTGCTTTCCGTCCAGTCCTGGTGGTGGGGGGTGCTGATCCTCGGGCTGGGGCTGGTCACTGCGCTGTTCGGCGCGGTGTTCAGCGCGGTGCAAAGCGACATGAAAAGGCTGCTCGCCTATTCCTCGATGGAGAACATCGGCATCATCCTCACTGGATTCGGCCTTGCCGTGGTGTTCCGCGCCTTTTCGATGAATTCGCTTGCCGCACTCGCCCTGGTGGCGACGCTCTATCACGGCGTGAATCATGCCTTCTTCAAGAGCCTGTTGTTCCTTTGCACCGGCTCCGTGCTGCATGCCACCGGTGAACGCAATCTCGGCAGGCTGGGCGGGCTGATCCACAGGATGCCCTGGGTGGCCTGGTCCGCGTTGATCGGATCGCTTGCCATCGCCGGAATTCCACCGCTCAACGGTTTCGTCTCCGAATGGCTGCTGCTGCAGGCATTTCTCTTCACGCCGGGATTGCCGCATTCCTACCTCAACATGCTGATTCCGGTCGTGGCCGCGGCGCTGGTGCTGACCGGTGCGGCTGCAGGCTACGTGATGGTGAAATTTTTCGGCATCGTGTTTCTCGGCCAGCCCCGCGAGGAAAAACTGAAATCCGCGCACAGCGCCGGGAAATGGGAGAGGGCAGGGCTCCTCTGGCTCGTCGCAGGCGTGGTGCTGCTGGGACTCGCCCCTTCCTTCGTGATCGGGCGCTTATCCGAAGTGTGCGAGTTCCTGGTCGGATCGAGTCTTGCTCCGGACCGGAGGGACTGGCTGTTCCTTGCGCCGATTTCTCCGGAGCGGGCGAGCTATAGCCCGCTGCTTTTCCTCGTCGTCACCCTTTCCGCGATCGGGCTCGCCTTCCTTCTGGTGCGCCGCTTCTACCATGGCAGGATGCGGCGGGGCATCGCCTGGGGATGCGGTTACCCTTTCCGCACTTCCAGGATGCAGGACACTTCGGAAGGATTCGGCCAGCCGATCCGGCAGATTTTCGAACCCTTCTTCAGGATCGAGCGCGAGCTTCCTTCTCCATTCGATTCCGCACCGCGCTACCGGGGCGCTACGGGCGACCGGATCTGGAGCTGGATTTATCTTCCGCTCGGCAGGGCCACGGAATTTCTCGCCGCACTTTTCGGCAAGATCCAGCAGGGCAGGATCCTCGTCTACCTGCTCTACAATTTCGTGACGTTGATGATCCTTCTCCTCATCGTGCAATGAGCGCATTCGGCATATTCACCCAGATCCTCCAGTTGCTCCTCACGGTGCTGCTCGCCCCATTCCTGCTCGGATGGGTGAACCAGTGCCGGGCCTGGCTGCAGAACCGCAAAGGGGCGGGAATCGAGCAGCCTTACCGCAAGCTCGGCAAGCTGTTCCACAAGGATGCGGTGATCGCGGAAAATGCCTCTTCGCTCTTCAGAATGGCGCCTTACATCATTTTCGGCGCGATGTGTCTTGCTGCCGCGATCGTGCCCACGCTCGCCACTGACCTCAGCTTCTCCGCCGCGGCGGACGCGATCGCGCTGGTCGGCATCTTCGCGCTCGCCAGGATCTTCATTTCGCTGGCGGCCATGGATATCGGCACCGCTTTCGGTGGAATGGGCGCGAGGCGCGAAATGCTGGTGGGATTTCTTGCCGAGCCCGCGCTACTCATGGTGCTGTTCACCGCGTCCCTCATCAGTCGTTCGACTTCCCTCACCGTCATCGTCGAGACCCTGGCGCATCGTCATTTCGAGCTCTATCCCAGCATGGCTTTCGCCTCCCTTTCCTTCCTCATGGTGCTGCTCGCAGAAAACGCGCGCATTCCGGTCGACAATCCCGCCAGCCACCTCGAACTCACCATGATCCACGAGGCGATGATCCTGGAATATTCCGCCCGTCATCTCGCGCTCATCGAATGGGCGAGCAGCATCAAGCTGTTCGCCTATGTCTCGATCGGCATCGCGCTGTTCGCACCCTGGGGGATCGCGCAGGCCTCCGACTGGCTGGGCATCGCCTTCGCCCTGCCCATCCTGATCGCGAAACTGCTCATTGCCGGAATGGGGCTCGCCCTGATCGAAACCCTGATGGCGAAGCAGCGCATTTTCAGGGCGCCGGAATTCATGGGGACCGCTTTCCTGTTCGGCGTGCTCGGCATGCTCGTGCATTTCCTGCTGGGGGCCTGACATGGCGGATTCGAACCAGTACATCAACCTGCTGGCCTCGCTGCTGCTGCTGCTCGCCTTCGCCATGCTCTCGCAAAGAAGGATCAAGTCGCTGTCGGGCTGTTCATGGTGCAGGGCATGACCCTTGCGACCAGCACTGCGGTGATCGCGGCCACCACCGGGCAGAGCCATCTTTACATCTCCGCGTTGCTCACCTTCCTCCTCAAGGTGGTGGGGTTGCCCTTCATCCTCTACAGGATGATCAAGCGACTCGATGTGGAATGGGACGTGGAGACGCTGATCAACATTCCCTCGACCATGCTGCTCGGCATCGCCATCGTGATCGTATCCTTCAATCTCGCCCTGCCGATCTCGCATCTCGCCGGAACCATCACCAGGAGCACCATCGGCATCGCCATGGCCTGCGTGCTGCTCTCGCTGCTGATGATGATCACCAGAAGCAAGGCGATCTCCCAGGTGATCGGCTTTCTTTCGATGGAAAACGGGCTCTTTTTCGCTGCGACCAGCACCACGTACGGCATGCCGCTGGTGGTGGAACTCGGCATCGCGCTGGACGTGCTGGTGGGCGTGTTGATCATGGGCGTGTTCTTTTTCCAGATCAGGGAAAAATTCGAGAGCCTGGATTTGAAGCATCTGGAAAAGGTGGAAGAAGAATGACCGAAATGATCGCGGTTCTGTGCATTCCGCTGGCAGGCGGGCTGCTGCTCGCCCTTTTCGGAAACCGCAGATGGGCGCCCGAACTCAACGTGTTTTGCAGCTTCCTCACATTCGTCTCTTCCGTTCCGCTCGCCTCGAAGGTGCTGCACGGAGGATCGCTGGTCGTGCTGTGGGAGCAGTTCTTCATCGATTCCTTCAACGTTTTCCTGGTGGTGCTGACCGCTTTCGTCTCCTTCACCACCGCGCTGTTTTCCCGCCCTTACATGAGGAACGAGGAAAAGCAGCTTGCCCCTTACCAGATGCGCCTCTACCACAGCATGTACCAGATCTTCTGCTTCACCATGCTGCTTGCGCTCACCACCAACAATCTGGGCATCCTGTGGGTCGCGATGGAAGGGGCGACGCTCGCCACCGTGCTGCTGGTGAGCCTGTACCGGACCCGCGAGAGCCTGGAAGCTGCATGGAAATATTTCATACTTTGCGGCGTCGGCATCGCCCAGGCGCTGTTCGGCACCATCTTGCTGTATTTCGCTGCGGAAAAAGTGCTGGGAGCGGGGGGGACCGCGCTGCTCTGGACCCATCTCGACGAGGCGAAGGGCTCTCTCGAACCGACCGTGCTTTCCATCGCCTTCGTCTTCTTCCTGATCGGCTACGGCACCAAGGTGGGCCTGGTGCCGCTGCACAGCTGGCTTCCGGACGCCCATGCGGAAGGGCCGACGCCGGTATCCGCAGTGCTCTCCGGGCTTTTGCTCAATGTCGCGCTCTATGCCGTGGTGCGCTGCAAGATCCTGGTCTCGGGCGCGCTGCACAGCCACTTCGCCGACAACCTGATGACCGGATTCGGTCTGCTTTCGGTGCTGACCGCGTCCTTCCTGCTCTGGCGGCAGAAGGACATCAAACGGCTTTTCGGCTATTCCTCGATCGAGCACATGGGGCTCATCACCTTCGCATTCGGCACCGGGGCCAATTTTGCCGCGCTCCTGCACATGACCGTGCATTCGCTTACCAAGTCCGCGATCTTTTTCGCAGTCGGGCACGCGGTGCAGCGTTCCGGAACCAAGACGATCGATTCGATCCGCGGGCTGGTGCAGTCTCCTTCGATCGGCTGGGGGCTGATGCTGGGCTCGCTCGCCATCCTCGGCATGCCGCCTTTCGGCGTCTTCACCAGCGAATTCCTGATTCTCACCCATGCCATCGAATCCCGCCCCTGGGCAGCGCCCGTCCTGCTGCTTGCGCTCGGCGTGGCTTTCGCGGCGATTTTCGGCAAGGTCCAGTCCATGGTGTGGGGGGAGTCCGAAGGAGAAGAGCTGCAACATCCCCCCGCATTTCTTCCCATCCTGCTGCATCTTTCCATCGTGCTGCTTCTGGGGCTGTACATCCCCGAGCATCTGGCAAGATGGTTCCAGGAGGCCTCCAGACTGATCGACTGAAATGATGAACTACAAGGGAATGGAAAAAATCGCCTGTCCGCTTCCGGTCTGGAAACTGGATGCGGACCAGGATTCCTGGAGAGAAATCGCCCGGGATTGCGCGGAAAGCGACGGCAGGCTGGTCGCGCTCTGGGGCAGCGCTGCCGGGGAAAAATTCCTTGTCCATGCCGCGCTCGTCTTTGCCGAAGGGATGCTGATCGCAACCTGTCCCGCAGAAGACTCCTTTCCCGGCCTGGAGGATCTGTTCCCCCATGCTTCGAGAATGCAGCGCGCGATTTTCGATCTTTGCGGCGTCATGTCGAGGGGCGGGGACAGGAGGCCCTGGCTCGATCACGGGAAATGGCAAGATTTTCCGCTCGGCAGGCAGAGGCTTCAGAAGCCCGTTCCTCCTGAATCGGACTACCCTTTCGTGAGCGTGGAAGGGGAGGGCGTGCACGAGATCGCGGTGGGGCCGGTGCATGCCGGCATCATCGAGCCGGGGCATTTCAGGTTTCAGGTGGTGGGAGAGAAGGTGCTGAGGCTGGAGGAGAGGCTGGGCTACAAGCACAAGGGAATCGAGAAGGCATTCGAGGG
>JABEVD010000137.1 GCA_013044025.1 Burkholderiales bacterium | reverse complement strand
GCCGCATAGAAATTGTCGGAAGAAGGCACCACGCTGCCCAGATACTTTTTGACGAGATCCGGATGCTCCTTCACCGCTTCCGAGAAGGAACAGAAAATGACCCCGACTTCGGCGAGTTTGGCCTTGTAGGTGGTGGTGACCGAGACGCTGTCGAAAATCACGTCGACCGCGACCCCCGCCATGATCTTCTGCTCGTGAAGCGGCACGCCGAGCTTGTCGAAGGTGCGCTTCAATTCAGGATCGACTTCGTCGAGGCTCGCCAGTTCCTTCTTGGGTTTGGGCTGCGCGAAATAGATGATTTCCTGGAAATCGATCGGCGGGTGCGAGACATGCGCCCAGGAGGGATCTTCCATGGTGAGCCAGTGGCGGTAGGAAGAAAGCCTGAATTCCAGCAGCCATTCCGGTTCCCCCTTCTTCGCCGAAATCAGGCGGATCACGTCCTCCGAAAGGCCTTTCGGCACCACTTCGGTTTCGATGTCGGTGACGAAGCCGTGTTTGTACGGCTGGTCGATCATGCCTTGCAAGGTGGCGCTCATGGCCGCTCCACCGCGAAGCTTTCGCCGCAACCGCAGGTCGCGGTGACGTTGGGGTTCCTCACCTTGAAGATTTTCCCCAGCCCTTCGCGAACATAATCGAGTTCGGAACCGGAAAGAAACTCGATGCTGTCCGATGGCACGACGAGCTTCGCCCCGAAGGCTTCGAAAACAGAATCTCCGTCGGCGATTTCAGTTGCGATCGAATAATCGTAGGCGAATCCGGTACATCCCGATTTCTTCACTCCGAGCCGCAATCCAATTCCGTTGTTCTTCGCAGCCTGCTCCGCAACCTGCCTCGCCGCGCTTTCCGTCATGGTCACTGTCATTTCAGTCTCCGATTCAATGTATCGCCTTGCCCAGACCGTCGATGTTCACGATTTGCGGTTTGGGTTCTATCATCTGCGCCAAGGACACCTTCTCCAGCGCATCCCGTATGAGATCGTTGATCCCCTGCCAGTTGCTTCGCGTGAAGCAATAGGATTCCTGCTCGCAGGTCGAAGTGCTGCACTCGGTGATCGAGATCGGGCCGTCCATGGCGTCGATGATCTCCGCGACCGAAATTTGCGCAGCCGGCCGCGAAATCACGTAGCCCCCTTTCGCGCCCCGCATCGAAGTGAGCAGACTCGCACGGGAGAGCATTTTCAGGATCTTGCTCGCCGTGGGAATGGCGATTCCGGTCGCAGCGGCCACTTCGCCCGCGCTCTTCACGGAATCGTTTTTCGCCATGTAAGCCATCACCTGGCTGCCGTAATCGGCCATTTTGCTCAGTCTCAACATAATGCCTCTCTAATCTAGGACCATTCTAGTCCAATTTCGTTTCCGAGCGCAACAACTGTGTTATATTGCCGATTCATTCGAAACGGAGAGCAAAATGAGCGAAGAACTGATCATCGAGGATATTGCGGTCGGAGAAGGCGCGGAGGCTGCTGCAGGCAACAAGGTCACCGTGCATTACACCGGCTGGCTGGAAAACGGCAGGAAATTCGATTCCAGCGTGGACCGCGGCGATCCTTTCGTGTTCCCGCTTGGAGAAGGCCGCGTCATCAAGGGCTGGGATCTGGGCGTTGCAGGAATGAAGGTGGGCGGAAAGAGGAAGCTCACCATTCCTCCCCACCTCGGCTACGGCGCGCGCGGCGCGGGCGGGGTGATTCCGCCCAACGCGACGCTGATCTTCGAGGTCGAACTCCTCGGCTTGAAGTAATCCGACCGGGGCTCCTTGCGAGCCCCCGTCCCGGTTCAGCGGCGAGCGAGCTTCAGCAGCATCGTCTCGGGGTTGATGGTGCGGCCATCCTTGATGATCTCGTAATGGAGATGCGGGCCGGTCGACCTTCCGGTATTTCCGACCACGCCGATCTTCTCACGCTGGGAAACGGTTTCCCCTTCCTTCACGAACAACCGGCTCATGTGGGCATAACGGGTTTGATAGCCATCCCCGTGATTGATGATCACGCTTTGGCCGTAACCCGCATCCCATCCGGCGAACTCGACCACGCCATTGGCGGTCGCATACACGTTCTCGCCAACGGATCCCTGGAAATCCAGCCCGGGATGGAAGCTCGAGCGGTTCACGATGGGATCCACCCGCTCGCCGTAACCGCTGGTGATGGAAATATCGCCCTTCAAAGGAAACAGGATCGGCTTGGATTCCAGCCAGTCCAGCTGGTTTTTCCAGTAATTGAGGGAATCGTCCGAATATTTCAACAATTGACTGGTATTTTGGTGCAGATCCTCGACATGGCTCATCAGGTTTCGGCCTTCAGCGGAAGGCAGGCCGATGAAGGGCCCTCCCATCGCATCCGTCCTGTCCTGGCGTGAGATCAGGGGAGGCGGCGTGGCGATGAGTTTGAGCTTGCGGTTCAACTCATCGAGATCGTTCAGGCGATCGTGGAATGCGGCGAGATTTTTCTCGATCTCGTCCACCCTGGTCTCGTATTTTTCCTTGAGCCCCCTGATTTCGGATTCCGAATAGAAATTGCCGACATGGCGAACGATTTTCGGATCATATTCGACTGCGATCCGGAACCCAGCGAACTCGAGAAGCACCCCGATCAGGATCAGCACGAGGCTTGCCGCCCCTGCAAACATCAGAAGACGCCTGGCAGTCAAATTGACCCGCCTGATCCGGCCTACCGGACCGGAAACCCAGATGAGTTGCATGATTGCCCCCCGCTCAGGCTGCTGCGGATTTCTTGTCTTCTTCGGAGCGAAGAATGCTGACGCTTCCCGTCTTGCCTTCCGGAGTCTTGTTTTCGGTCTGGTTGAGCAGGCCGAAAATCCTCGCCCCGCTCTCTATCCTCACCGATTTGTAACTGAGGTCGCCCTGGATGTGGGCGGTGTGGAGAACTTCCAGGCGGTCAGCCGTAACGTTTCCGACGATTTCGCCGGAAATGATGATATGCCCCGCCCGGACATTGCCCTTGACGGACGCGCCTTCGGCGATGGCAACGGTTGCCGAATGGCCATCTTCTGCCAGAATGTTTCCGTTGAGCACGCCATCGATGCGTATGCCGCTGGTCACCTTGATGTCGCCATCGATGCGAACCGACCTGCCGATGATGGTTTCAAGATTCTTGATTGAAATCGATTGACTGGTTTTTTTGGTCTTGCCGAACATTCGAATCCCCCGCGCAGTTTTGAAAGCCCCGGCGAGCCCCGGAACTTCGTTCTCATGGCGATCCTGCGGACCGCGTCGTAGCCAAGCCTGTTCATCTCGTCCACCCAGAAGACGCGATGTTCCCTGTATCGGGATCACGAGATGATGACCCAGATTCAGGATGAAATCAATAGTTAGCATCAAAAACTTTCCGGGGCGCGCATCCCGTTTCCCTCGCGATTTGATGAAGCATTTTCCTGTCACTTCACTTCTGGAAAACCGGCCATGAGGCAGCTAGGATTGGAAGGGCATGACCAACATGCGTCGATGATTTCCCTTGCGGAGGGTCCGATGAAAAATTTCCTTGTCCTGTTGCTTGTCATCGCCATGTGCGGCAATGCAATGGCTGATCCGGCATGCGAAGACCTCGGACCCGCCGTGGTCGGTGCGGCAGCAAGTCACATCGACACTCTTGGCATGGACATCCTGTCGATGTTGCAAATTGCGGCAGAGACTCCGGAAGCGAAAAACGGAAACTGGCCAGGAATCAGACCTTATCTTGAAAAAGCAGCCGGGCGGGCTCCCGGGGTCTATTTCTACGTCCTGCCCGACGGCAATTACTACAGTCTGGACAAAAATTTCACGAACCTGAACCTGTCCAGCCGGGGCTATTTCAGAACGCTGTTCGAAGGGACTCCGGTGAAGGGCTACGAAGTATACAGTCGGTCTACCGGCAGAAAATCCGCCGTCATGGCGGCCCCCATCACCGCAGGGGGAAAGGTGGTCGGTGCATTGGGCGCTTCCATTTTTCTGGACGATCTCCATTCCAGGCTGAATGCGCAATTGAATTTGCCAGAAGACTACACCTGGTTCGTCGTCAATCGTGACGGAGTCGTGATTCTCGACTCCGATGAAGACTTCATGTTCATGAATGCCCTGACCCAGGGAGGAGATTCGCTCAAACGGGCGATTCTCGAATCCCTGAAAGGAGAACGCGGCCACATCCGCTACGAGATCGGCGGCAATGTCAGAGATGCGGAATACCGGAAACTGCCATCGCTTGAATGGTGGATGATCCTCGCCAAAAAGGAGCAATCGCCCGGGAAGGCGCAGATCACGCTCACTGATTTCGTCCCGAAGCTCCAGGAAAGCCTCGATGCGATCGATCACAAGACCAGGAATCTGCTTTCGAATGCGAAGCTGGACTGGGATCACCAGGGCGAAATCAGGAAAACGCTGAAATCCGCTCTCGAGGCGTCTTCGCTGATATTCGAAGCCGTGTACGTGAACGAGAAGGGGTTCATTCGTTACATCGAGCCCCCCGAATACGTGAACCATGAAGGATCCGACATCCATACCCAGGAACACGAGGTCGAAGTAATCGGAAGGCAAGTTCCAGTATTCAGTTCTTCGTTCCAGGCGGTGGAAGGATTCCCTGCCGTGGTCATTGCCTACCCCGTCCGCGACGAAACGGGAAAATTCAGGGGATCGCTCAACATCCTGATTCGCCCGAAGCTGATGCTGCAGTCGCTCCTGAAGGAAGTGAAAATGCCTGCCGATCAGGAGCTATGGGTCATGCAAAAGGACGGCACGCTCATCTATGTCAAAGATTCACGCGATATCGCCAAAAACCTGTTCACCGATCCGGACTTCAGGAAAAACGAGAGCCTGCTGAAACTCGCGCATGGAATCGCAGCAACGCCCAACGGTGTGGGAGACTATGTGCATGGTCATGCGCTCCGTGCCGCAAGCTGGGGCACGGTCTCTCTGTACGGTCGGGAATGGCGGGTGGTTCTTGAGCGTCCGATAAAGTGAGGATTAGACGTATCTCGCCTCATTCACGAGCGGGCGGCGCTCCGCGCTCCACTTCGCAATGCCTCCTGCAAGGCTATAGACTTCTCCGAACCCCATCCTCTTCAGGGTGGCTGCAGCCATCGCAGAACGGCCTCCGGTTGCGCAATACAGCACCACCGGCCTGGCTCTCGCGTCGACGAGTTCCTGCACCCGTTTCGGATAGCTTGCATCGGCGGCCGCCTCCAGGATTCCGCGGGGAACCAGCATCGCGCCTGCAAGATGCCCCTGCTCGTGCTCGCTCGATTCGCGAACGTCCAGAATCATCAGATCCTTGCGATCGCTGCGCATCGCTTCCAGCTCCGCGCAACCGATCTCGGCGATCTCCGCCCTGGCCGCGCTGACGAAATCCATGAGTCCCATCGGCTTCATTTCTGCTCCTTTCGAGAATATTAGAATAGTTTGATATTCTCGAATGATACCATGTCCATCGTCAAGATGGGCGCTGCGGGTTCAGTCGAATTTCCCTCCCATTCGTTCAGGATCGGCAGGCCTCGCTCCATAAATCCGCTTCGAAATGACTTCCGAAACTGCGTTCCTGTCGTCCGGCGCATGTTCGATCGCATCCATGACATGCCTGAACCAATTTCCATCCCTGTCGTCTATGACCCGATTCTTCATGGCGCCTTCAGGATCTTCGTATCTGTTCATCGCACTCATTGCTCCTCCTGTGTCTGGCAGAATCATCACCGATATTTTGGAAATAGGACTCGATCCTTCTGGCTTTGTTCCATGAAATTTATTTTAGGAATGGATTTTGCCCAACCGATAACATGCAATTAGAATACAATTTAAGATCAAACCATTCACGCACTTTTCGGGCTGGCAACATGCATTTCCGGACCTTCTTTTCCTTCGATCCGAAATCGGCGGCCAGCAGACTTTCTCCTGGAAGTTTCTCGATCGTGATGGCGACAGGAATCGTTTCCATTTCCGCACACCTGATGGGGCACGATTTCTTCGCAAAAACCCTGTTTCTGCTCAATGCAGCAATCTATGCGGTTCTCTTCTTCCTCAATCTGCTCAGGATGTTCCGGTTCAGAAGAAGATTCCTGCTGGATCTGCACGATCATCGCCGCGCTCCGGGATTTTTCACGGTCGTTGCAGGAACCTCGGTAATGGGGAGCCAGTTCATCCTGATTCAGGACGAACCGGAAATCGCGCTGTTCTTGTGGAGCTTCGGCCTGCTTCTCTGGTTCATCTCCACTTATTGCATTTTTGCCGCGCTCATCGTGAAAACGCGCAAACCTTCCATCGAACCGGGAATCAACGGAGGATGGCTGCTTGCGGTGGTCGCCCCCCAGTCGATTTCGGTGCTCGGAGCGCTGCTCTCCACACATTTCAGGGAGCATGTCGCCCAATTGGACTTTCTTGCGCTTTGTCTGTGGCTTTGGGGCGGAATGCTCTACCTCTGGCTGATTACGCAGATTTTCCAGCGCCTCATGTTCCTGAAATTCCCGCCGGCCGATCTGGATCCGGCATACTGGATCAACATGGGCGCGATTGCGATCTCCACGCTTGCGGGTTCCCTGCTGATCACAAATGCCCCCGATTTTCCGCTTCTTCTGGATCTGCTTCCCTTCCTGAAGGGGGCGACGCTCGGATGCTGGGTTACCGGAACCTGGTGGATCCCGATGCTCTTCCTCCTCGAATCCTGGAAGAATGGGCGGATTCCATTCGCCTATTCCCCTTCCGCATGGAGCGCAGTTTTTCCAGCCGGGATGTATGCCGCATCCACTTTCCAGCTTGCAGCCGCCCTCGACCTGAAATTTCTGCGGTTTCTCCCCCCTCTTTCCCTGTATGTTGCCGCCGCACTCTGGGTCGCGGCCTGTTTCCGTCTAGCAAGAAGACAGTTTTCCCCCTCCCATTCCTGAAACATTTCCCGTGATTTTGCAACAGTTGCTGCTTCCCATCCCCAGGAGTAGTATTGTTTGTAAAAAAATATTTACAAAACTCCCGGTCGCAAACACCGAGATGATCCGGCGATACTCGCCAAACCACCAAGAAAGGGAACCCATGATTTTACGTATCGCAACAATCGGACTGGTCGCAGCACTGATGACAGGATGTGCCGGGGAAGTGAAGCGGGAGGGGAATCTTGCCGCTCCGGCGAAACTCTCCGTGCAGAAATACAAGCAGGTGACCGTATCGCTCAACGACCAGGCGCAAACCGAACTCAGCGACAATGTTCAATTCGACCCGGACAGACTGCGCGACACGATCACGCGCGTGATGAAGGCGAAAGGAATGATCGCCGACAATGCAGCGGACAAGCTCGACATCAAGATCACGGACATCCGGGTTCGCTCCAATTTCAGCGCGATCATGTTCGGCTTCATGGCAGGATCGGACCATGTGACCGGCACGGTGAAACCGCTCGACGAATCCGACAAGCCCCTCGAAACTTTCGAAGTTTCCGCATCCTATGCCCTCGGGGGATTGGGTGGAGGTCAGAACGATGCGCGCATGAGCTGGCTTTACGACAAGTTCGCAGAACTCACCGTCAAGGAACTCACCGGTCAGACGCAGAAGCAATAATCCGCTGCAGATCGCCGCACGATTTCGCCGTGCGGCGACTCCTGAATCCACCTGTCAGTTCAGACAGTTGGAAATCATTCAAAACGGGAATACGATGTGGTTTCTGCATCCTTCTTCCTTCCCGGGCCGTTTCAGGAAGAACGATGGTCATGACGACAAGGGAGAATCGCGGATGAGAATCTGGCAAAAAACATTGCTGGCCGCATTGCTGGCATTCTTTGCCTGCACTTCGAACGGCGCGGAGAACGGCGTCCTCACCGCAAGATTCTACGAAAGCATGTTCCGCAATGGTCATGCAGATGTCGCAGAACTCACCCTGTTCTTCACCGGCATGCCCAAGGGAGGAGACCTCCACCATCATTACACGGGCAGCCTGTATGCAGAAACCTATCTCGACTGGGTGGCCAGGAAAGGCTGGTGGATCAATCCGTGCAATTTCCGGATCGTCAAGGCAAAAGAGGAAGGAAACTGCGCCTCGATCACCGTCCAGCAACTCGAGGCGAACAATACGCAGTACAGAAAGCTGCTCGACCTCTGGTCGGACAAGGATTTCTCGAATTATTACCACGACCAGCCTCCTCCCGACAGCAATTTCTTCGGCACCTTCGGCTACTTCGGCACGGTCTCCAACGAATACATGCATGAAGGGCTGGACATCCTCAAGCAGCGCGCCCTCAGGGAGAATGTCGGTTACATCGAAACCATGCTTGCCAGGGTACCCGTCAGCAGCCAGGATTATTTCAAGCCGGATCTGGCGAATCAGCTCATCGGGGAGTTGAGGGCGGCGAAAAGCCAGGAAGAAGTCGACGGCCTGCTCGACCGGATTCGTTCCACCCTCGATGGCGAAAACGGATTCCATAAAAAGGTGGACGACTACGTCTCCACGCTCCAATCCATTCATCAGGGAATCGACAGCGATCGATTCCTGATGCGCTACCAGACTTACGCATCCCGGGGGGACAATCCGCTCCAGGTATTCACCGGCTTGCTGGCAGGCTTCATGGTTTCCCGCCAATCCCCTCTGGTCGTCGGGGTGAACATCGTCGGGCCGGAAAACGGCATCGTCGCCCTGGAGGACTACACCCTGCACATGCGGATGTTCAATTACCTGCACAGAAAATATCCGGAAGTGCACAGGGCGCTTCATGCGGGCGAACTGACGCTCGGCATGGTGGAGCCGAGAGACCTGCAGTTCCATATCCGCGAGGCGGTCGAAATCGCCCATGCGCAGCGGATAGGACATGGGGTCGACCTTCCCCAGGAGTGGCAAGCGCCGCAACTGCTTGAAGAACTGAAGAATGAAAAGGTTGCGATCGAAATCAACCTGACCAGCAACCAGTTCATCCTGGGCGTGCAGGGATCGGAACATCCCTACCCGATCTACGCGGCTTACGGCATACCGCTGGTCATTTCCACGGACGACTCCGGGGTCTCGCGCAACAATCTTTCCGAAGAGTACATGCTGCTCGCCTCCCGCTACCATCCCTCCTACGCAAAGATCAAGGAATACGTGTACGACAGCATCCGATATTCCTTTCTCCCGCCCGCTTCCAGACAGGCCGAACTGAAAATCCTCGACAGGAGATTCGCTGAATTCGAAAAGGAAATGGCGGATTTTTCGGGCCGAATGAAGCAGAAATGAAAAGGCCTCCGGAATAAATCGAACCCCTCCAGTTTCAGGATCTCTTTCAACGATCCCGCCGGCCACCGCCTTCCCGCCGCACGCTTTTTCCCGCATCCCCTGCACGCAACCCCTCGCGCAAATTGAGAATGGTTCTAAATTTATGCTATGAATTGCTTTATTCGCATTTGCCATCTAAATAGAATTGCGTGCCAAATTTCCTGATGATGGAGGGGGTCATGAACAATTTTCGTGCAGCTCGGTCAAGTGAAAGGATATTTTCTGCAATAAAATGGCGTGCAGGAAAAGCTTCAAGACCATTCTTCCTGGCCATCCTGCTGTCCTCGCTCCAGGTCCAGTCGTTCGCAGCGCAATATCCCGGAGGGGAACTGCAGTTCCCAGGAACGCTTTCTTCGGCCATGCCTTACGACGTGGACAGAAACGCGCTGAATCATTATCTCGAGCGCAACGACATCCCGTCCGCCCAGCGGCTTTTCGATATTTTCTCCTGGAACATGTTCATTTCGTTGAACTGGCCTGCCGCGCGAAACGGGCAACCTGATGCGAACAAAAGCCTCTCCGACCTGCAATTGCCGCTACGCTGGGAATTTTTCCGCGAAGCGGATTCGATTTTCCTCCCTGATGGGGCGCAACCGAAACCATGGGGCGAATCGAAAGCATGGCTTGGCGCGGAGGCAAAGGTGAAGGAAGACAAACCGCCGGTTCGCGATCTGTGGATGACTCGCAAGGCCGATCCGGGCGAGGACCATCAGGTCCTCGACGAAAGCTTTCAGGCCTTCAGCGGGCCGCTTGTGGACCAGAACGGCAAATGGGTTCGCTACGAGGTTCTGGTCAACAAGACCGAATTCGATTACCTCTACCGGAATCAACTCTACAGCATCGACGGACAAGTTGCCTTTTCGAAAAATCACATGGTCGATTTTCCGGTAGACGACGGAAAGCGTCACGGATGCATCGAAATCAAGCTGGCATGGAAGCAGCTTGGTCCCGACGACGATCCGACCCGCTTCCTGATTCGCAAAGCCTATGTACAGCATGTGATTGCCGACGGCAAGGGCAACATCATCAAAACGAAACCCACTCTGGAAACGATGGGACTGGTCGGCATGCATGTCTCGGTCAGAACGCAATCTTCCCCGACATGGATATGGGCGACATTCGAGCAGATCGACAATGTGAACGCCAATGACCTGGAAAAGGACAGCAAGGGACGTCCGCTTCACCCCAATTTTTTCAATCCCGCAGCTCCGACCAAGCTCGTCAATCAGTTGCCTCCGATGAATGCGGTTCCCGATGCGAAGGGCCATTTCACCAGTTGGGCGGAAAACCGCACCACCAATCCGACGCAAGTTCTTCAGGTATTACCGGTTCCTGCCGCAACGGAAGCGCTCAATGATCAGGTCAGGACGCTGCTCAAGGGACAAGGCAGCGTGCTCCAGTATTACCGTCTGATCGGCACACAATGGCCGGTGCATCCAGGATTTCCCGCCTTCGCAGGAGGATCCAGCGTAACCGGCGGCACGTCCACTCCCGAAAGCATTCTCTACAAGATTCCCGGCAAGGTCGTCCCGGTGTATCTCGTCAATACCACCATGGAGACCTATTTCCAGAAAGGAAACCAGGTGGCCGGCCCACTGGAAGAGGATGACAGGCTTCCTCAGGGCGAGACAAGCGACCAGGCAATGGTTTTCGGCACGGAAAGCTGCAACGGCTGCCATTTCTCGGCGGGTGTCGCAGTGGGATTCAAGACCGACGAGAACGGCAGGGAAATCGTCGACAGCAACGGCTTGCGCATTCCGGTATACGGCAAGAACGGCAATTTCGGCCAGACTGGCAACGGCAATTTCAGCTGGCTACTGCAGTTGAGGGCGCAGTCCAGACCGGTAAAAACACATTGACCTTGAGGAGACGCTGAAATGGCTTACGCATTTGTCAACGTGAATGATTTCACGCCGAACCTCGGCCAATGGACCAGCATCGGACGGATCGATTCATGGAGCCGAAGCGGCAATGTTTTCACCCTGAATCCAGGACAGGCCGGCCTCGCGTTGCAGCTATCCATTCTGTCACCGACATGCTTCAGGGTCAGGTTCAATCCTTCGCCGAATTTCGACTACAGCGTGGAGAATTCCTACGCGGTGATCAACCGGAATCTGGGCGCGGCGAACGTCACGATCGTCTCCGACACAGCTGAGGAGCTCGTTCTGGCTACCGGCGCACTCACCATAAAAATCGAGCTCGATCCCTACAGGATTCTGGTCTACCGGAACGGTCAGCTCATCAATGCAGATTCGCCTTCCTACAATCTGGTCTACATTCCGGGACAACAGGTCATCGCCAATTTCAAGGACTATCCGGCCAACGCCCGATATTGCGGCTTCGGCGAAAAGGCCGGTTCGCAGCTTCTGAAAAACGAATATACGATGACCTTCTTCAATTTCGACAATTTTCAGTACGCTTCGGCACCGCTGCCCGCTGGAGAGGGCGCAGGACCGCTCAATCCCAGCGAAGCGCTCTATACCAGCATCCCGTTACTGATCGAAAACAATCCCCTCCCCCAGGGAAACTATCTCGGCCCCGCCTACAGTTACGGCCTCTTTTTCGACAATCCGGGACAGTCCTATTTCAACGTGGGCGCGAGCGATTATTCCAACATGTACGGCAAGTATTATTTCGGTGCCCTTTACGGGGACATGGATTATTATTTCATGGCGGGCGACGTCACGGCTGACGTGCTGAGTCAGTACGTGCAGCTCACCGGCAGGGCGCCGATGCCGCCGAGATATGTTTTCGGATTTCACCAGGGCGCCTACGGCTATTACGACAGATATCTGCTCGCGGTGGCGGCGAACTCCTATCGAGCGGCCCGCATACCGCTCGACGGCCTGCACATCGACGTCGATTTCCAGAACAATTACCGCACCTTCACCAGCAGCGAGATGAAATTTCCCAACACACGGGAAATGATGGACAACCTGCACACGCTCGGATTCAAGTGCAGCACCAACATCACGCCCCTCGTCACCGACAATCCTTTCGACGAGAACGGCAAAGTCACCCCCTATGCGCAACGCGATTCCCTGCTTGCCGGGGGCGCGCTGATCTACGATACGCTGGCCGGAGAAGGGCCGAATCCCAAGCTGTTCATTGGAAAGGTCTCCTACGGGGTCAACCGCGGATCCAATCCCTACCCTGTCCCGCCGCTGCAGCCCAACACCAACGGACAGATCCCGCTCGGCTCGAACGGAAATTATTCGGATTATGCCCGGAGCGACGTGCAGAATCTGTGGGGAGAACAATACGCCCATCTGATCAAAGATCTGGGCATGGACATGATCTGGCAGGACATGACCGACCCCGCACTGGCCCAGGAAGAAGATACCCCATTCAAGACTTTTCCACTGGGGCTCCAGCAGGATAACGGCATCAGCTACCAGCCAAACGCCACTTTCCACAACGCCTATGCCGGCAATCTGTTGAAGGCCACCTGGGAAGGACTGAACAGGCTGCGCCCGGACAAACGAAACTTCATCATCGCAAGGGGTGGTTACGCCGGCATGCAGCGCTATGCCGGCCTGTGGACGGGAGACTCCGCTTCGAGCTGGGATTTTTTGCGCATCAACATCCCGGAAGTGCTCAATCTCGGGTTATCCGGCATTCCCATCAGCGGATGCGATATAGGCGGATTTGCCACTGGAAGCGCAACCACTTCCAGTTCCTACATTTCTGGGGGAAAGGTGATGGGCGGCATCACCAATTACGAGCTTCTGACCCGGTGGATGCAACTCGGATCCTTTCTACCCTGGTATCGCAATCACTACGACGGCTACAACAAGCAGTTCCAGGAAGCCTATGCATATGGCGAGCCGGTTCCGACCAATTGCAGAAAATATGTCGAGCTGCGGTACCGGATGAACCAGATTTACTATGACGCGATGTACGAATGCACGCAGACCGGGATGCCGATCGCAAGAGCGCTGTTTCTCAACGAACCCGGAGACGAGCAGGCATATTCCCATCTCGACGACCAGTTATTCGTCGGGCGGGATTTTCTGGTGGCGCCGATCATCGATCAGCATGAAACGCTGTCCAGCCCGACGCAGCCCTTGCGGGATGTCTACCTTCCGTCCGGTAGCCAGTGGTATGCATTCCAGGACAATATCGCCCCCCTGCTGTCGCCCGTTGAGGGCGGACAGGTGATCCACAATTATTATGCAGACCTTTCCCTCGTTCCGATCTACGTCCGAGCCGGAGCCATATTGCCCATGCGCGAACTGGAACAATACATCGGCGAACTTGCGATCAATCCCCTGACATTCAATATTTATCCCGGCCCGGACAGCACTCACCAGCTTTATCTCGACGACGGAATCAGCATGGACGCGGCCGACAAAAGCCTCTATCGGCTGACGGAGATCAGTCATCAGTGCATTTCGGGTGGACAGAACATTCGAATCAGGCGCATCACGGACAATTATTCGCCACCTGAGCCATTCTATTATGTCGCGCTGCTCGGCACGCGTCATCCTTCTTCGGTCAGTGCAGCCGGTGTATCGCTTGCCGATGTGGGCAATCCGGCGACACTTGCTTCCTCACCGGAAAACGCCTATTACTGGAACGCATCCATACAGATCACATTCATCAAGATCTTCGATTCGGCGCCCGACGTCACCGTGACGGCGCTCTACTACCAATAGCGAGGTGGAAAAATGGCACCGAGAAATCCGATTGCGCGATTTGGAAGCGGAAAGCAGGCAGGAATCACCTTCACTCTGGATTTTCATGAACTGGTCAGCGGAGATCTTTTGCCCGATGCAAAATGCGGGATCAGCTACGATCCG
>JABEVD010000136.1 GCA_013044025.1 Burkholderiales bacterium | reverse complement strand
TGGTGCCGGCAATAGGAATCGAACCCACGACCTTCTGATTACAAATCAGCTGCTCTACCTACTGAGCTATGCCGGCTGAAAGATGGGGATTATATAAGCTGCAGGGAAGGCAGGCAATCTCACTTCACCAGCGTGAGCTTCGGCCTGCCGCCTGAAGGGGGTTTCGGTTCCTCGTCGGGAGGAGCGGAAGATCCACCCTCGCTCTCGTCCACCTGGAAGAAAAGCCCTTCACCGCTTTCCCGCGAAAAAATCCCCGCAACCCGCCCCACCGGGATCCAGACTTCGCGCGGCACGCCTCCGAAGCGCGCGGAGAACTGGATGGACTCGTTGCCGAGTACCAGTCCGCGCGTTGCGGACGCCCCGATGTTGAGGACGATCTCGCCGTTCTTCACGAATTCCATCGGCACCCTGGTGTGCGAATCGACCTTCACGGAAAGATAGGGGGTCTCGCCGTGATCGGAGCACCATTCGTAAATGGCCCGAACGAGGTAAGGTTTGGTCGGGGCTCCGCTCACCTGCGCATGACCTTTTCGGAAGCCGTCAGGGCGCTGATGAAGGCAGGCCTGCTGAAAATTCTTTCCGCATATTTGAGAATGGGCGCAGCCTGTTTGCCGAGCTGGATTCCGTAATAGTCGAGACGCCAGAGCAGCGGCGCAAGCGAAACGTCCAGCATCGAGAACTCGTCTCCCAGGATGAATTTCTGCTTGGCGAAAACCGGGGCGATCTGGGTCAGGCTGTCGCGGATCGCAAGCCTCGACTTGTCCGCAGCCTTCTGGCTGCCATGCTCGATTTCGGCGACATGCACGAACAATTCCTTCTCGAAGCGGAACAGGAAAAGACGCGCCCTCGCCTTCATGATCGGGTCGGCGGGCATGAGCTGGGGATGGGGGAACCGGTCGTCGATGTATTCGTTGATGATGTTCGATTCGTACAGGACGAGATCGCGCTCCACCAGAACCGGAACCTGGTTGTAGGGATTCATCACCGCCAGATCTTCCGGCTTGTTGAAAAGGTCCACGTCGATGATCTGGAAATCCATGTCCTTTTCATACAGCACGATACGGCATCGCTGGCTGAACGGGCAGGACGTGCCCGAATAAAGAGTCATCATAGCAGCAATCTTCCGACAAAATGGTATTTTAAACCATTTCCATCCGGAATTTAAATCCCTTGATCATAACATCATGTATCCATGGCAAAAAGAGTCATACCGGGATGTCGCAATCGATGAATTCGTGCCGAAATCCGAAAGTTTCCGAGAGATGTTCTCCAAGCGCACTGATCCCGTAGCGCTCGGTCGCATGGTGACCTGCGCTGATGTAGGCAATGCCGGATTCGAGCGCCTCGTGCACGGTATGCTCGGAGATTTCCCCGGAAAGGAAGGCATCCGCCCCCAGATTCGCCGCCTCCAGCAGCATGCCCTGCGCCGCCCCGCTGCACCAGGAAATGGTCCTCAGGATCTTTTTTCCATCCCCGACCAGGAGCGGGGCGCGCGAAAGCTTTACGGAAGCCGCTTCCCCGAATTCCTCCAGGGTCATCGGCCGCTCCAGCTCCCCGATCATGGCGATGTTCTGTTCCCCGAACCTGCCTTGCACTGAAAATCCGAGCACTCTGGCGAGCCTTGCATTGTTTCCGAATTCCGGATGGGCATCGAGCGGCAGATGATAGGCGAACAGGCTCATTCCGCTTTCCAGGAGCAGCGCAATCCTTTTTCTCGCCATTCCGGTGATCCTGGGATCGCTTCCCTTCCAGAAATAGCCATGATGAACGAAAACGGCATCCGCCCCGAAATCGCGCGCCTTCTCGAGAAAGGCAAGAGAGGCGGTCACGCCGGTTGCAATCTTTTCGATGTCCCGCGCGCCCTCCACCTGCATTCCGTTCGGGCAATAATCGCGGAAGCGGTCTACCTCGAGCAAACGTCCGGTATAATCTTCCAATTCCCTGTGTTTCATGAGGACCTCCCGTCATGCGCAGACTTTGTCTTATTTTTGCACAAACTGCGACCATCAGTCTTGCGATCATTTTCGTCATCTCCACGCTCAAATCCAACCTGCTGCCCTGGGGAAGGCATGGAAGCGTCGCCACGATCCGGGTCGCATCGGAAGAATATCCCACCAAAGCATCGAGTTACAGTGGCGCAGCTGGAAAGGCGATGCCTTCTGTCGTCAACATTTTCACCAGCAAGGAAGTCCGGGTTCCGCAGAACCCGCTGCTGGAAGACCCGTTTTTCAGGCGCTTCTTCGGAATTCCGGAACAAAACCGGACGCGCCGCAGCATGAGCCTCGGCTCTGGCGTGATCGTGAGCCCGGAAGGCTACATTCTCACCAACCATCATGTCATCAATGCAGCGGACGAAATCGAGGTGGCGCTTTCGGACGGAAGAAAATCGCTGGCCAGGGTCGTCGGATCCGATCCGGACACCGACCTTGCCGTTCTCAAGGTCGATTTCCAGGGACTCACTCCGGTCACTTTCGGGGATTCCGGAAAAATCAGGGTCGGTGACGTGGTGCTCGCCATCGGAAACCCTTTCGGGGTCGGAGAGACGGTCACCATGGGCATCGTGAGCGCATTGGGGCGCAGCCACCTCGGCATCAACACCTACGAAAATTTCATCCAGACCGATGCCGCGATCAACCCCGGCAATTCCGGAGGCGCGCTGATCGACGCAGCCGGAAACCTGGTCGGCATCAATACCGCAATCTATTCGCAAAGCGGCGGCTCACTCGGGATCGGTTTCGCGATTCCAGTGAGCCTCGCCCGCAACGTGATGGAACAGATCATCGAAAAGGGCGTCGTCACCCGGGGCTGGATCGGGGTGGAACTGCAGGACATCAGCCCGCAGCTCGCCAATTCGTTCGGCCTGACCGACACGCAGGGAGCGCTCATCGCCGGCGTATTCAGGGAAGGACCGGCTTATGCGGCCGGGATCCGCCCTGGCGACATCGTCCTCGGGCTCGGAGGCGGGAAGGTGACCGATTCCTCCTCGCTCCTCAACCGGATCGCGGAACTGGAACCCGGAAAATCGACGGAAGTCCAGGTGTTCAGGGGAGGAAACAGGATGGATTTCAAGGTGATGGTCGGAAAACGTCCCAGGGTGAACCACTGATGCTGATCGACACTCATTGCCATCTCGACGCGGAAGAATTCGACCCGGACAGGAACGAGGTGATCGAAAGAGCGCGCGCCGCAGGCGTGTCCGCCTTCGTGATTCCGGCCGTGGAGCATGCGAATTTCGAAAAAGTGCTCGAAATCTCCGCAACCCATCTCGCCTGCCACCCCGCGCTCGGCATCCATCCGATGTATGTCGATCGCGCAGTGGAAGAAGATCTCGAAGCGCTGAAATCGAGGGCGCCAGAATCGATCGCCATCGGAGAAATCGGCCTGGATTTCTATATCGAAAATTTCGATCGGGACAGGCAGGTGCGTTTTTTCGAGGCGCAACTCAGGATTGCCCGCGAACTCGATCTCCCGGTGCTGCTGCACATCCGCCGCGCCCAGGATGCCGTGCTTTCCATATTGAGAAGGATCCGGGTGAAAGGCGGGATCGCTCACGCCTTCAACGGCAGTTTCGAGCAGGCGAGAGAATTCCACAAGCTTGGATTCAGGCTGGGATTCGGCGGCGCCGTGACCCATGATCGCGCCACCAGAATCAGGGGGCTCGCTGAAAACCTGCCGCTCGAAGCCATCGTCCTCGAAACCGATTCCCCGGACATGCCCCCCTCCTTCATCGGTCGGGCGAGGAACAGCCCAGAATACCTTCCGCAAATCGCAAAGGTCATCGCGGACCTCAGAAAAATGCCGGAAGCGGAACTCGCTTTCGCCACCACCGAAAACGCAAAAAACACACTGGAACTGGAATGAACCCTCAATTCGAAAGGACGCTGATCCTCATCAAGGAACAAGGAGTCAGGAAGCTCTCTGAAAAGCATGTCTTCCTG
>JABEVD010000135.1 GCA_013044025.1 Burkholderiales bacterium | reverse complement strand
GTTGCAACCCTGTCAGATCTGACAGGGGCATGCCTTGCAGCCTTGCCGCTTTCCCGATTCTTTTGCTATAGCATAATATGGCCTGAGTCCGTAACTTAATGTAACGATCGGGAATTTCATGATGGCTTCGCTGCTGCTTGTCTTCTATCTGGCCGATTTCTGTTATGCACTGAAGCTGGATCAGGTGGAGAGGGTCATCCATGCAGTGGAAATCACGCCGCTTCCGGGCTCGCTTTTCGTCATCGAAGGATTGATCGATCTCGCAGGGGAAATCGTCCCGGTCATCAACATGCGAAAGCGTTTCGGCCTGAAGGAAAGGCGCGTCGCGCTCACCGACAGGATCATCATCGCTCAGGCCGGACGCAGGGTCGGCCTTCTCGTCGACGCAGTCGGTGAAGTATTGCCGCAAGCCGATTTCGTTCCGGCAAAAGATCTCTCTCCCGATCTCGATTATCTGGAAGGCGCGATGCATCGGGACGACAAGGTCATCGTCATCGCCTCTCTGGAAAGATTCCTGTCACGCGAAGAGTCGGACAATCTCGAAGAAGCGCTTTGCCATGCTCATTCCTGATCCCATTTTCCAGCCTCTCAGGGAATTCATCGATTCGAGAACCGGGCTTCATTTCGAAAAGAGGCAGGATCTGGAAAGGGCGGTTGCACAGGCTGCAGGCAGGCTCGGTTTCGGGAATGCTGCCGAATGCGCCAACTGGCTGATATCCACGCCGCAGGGGCCGCAAACCATTGCAATTCTGGCAGAGCATCTCACCGTTGGAGAGACCTATTTTTTCAGGGACGGCAGGCTCTTCGAGGCCCTGGAAAAAAAGGTTCTGCCAGGGTATGCGGCAAGGGGGAACTCGATCAGGATCTGGAGCGCGGGTTGCTGCACCGGGGAGGAGGCTTATTCTCTTGCCATCCTGACGCACAGGATGGGCATTCCTGCACAAATCCTTGCGAGCGACATCCATGCCGGGTTTCTGGAAAAGGCAAAACTCGGGGTTTACGGGGAATGGTCCTTCAGGGAATGTCCCGCCTGGGTGAGGGAAGGGTATTTCACCAGGAAGAATAAAGGATACCGGATCGACGAAAGAATAGCGGAAAGAGTGAATTTTTTCCTTCACAACCTCGCAACGGATCCCTGTCCTGCCGGCGTCGACCTCGTTTTCTGTCGCAACGTGATGATGTATTTCAGCGAAAGGAATGCGAAGTTGCTCGCGGAAAAGCTGGGATCGGCAATGGCGGAAGACGGACTTCTCGTGGTGAGCCCGGTCGAGGCCTCGGATCATCTATTCGAAGGCTTTCTCAGGATGGAAATCGAAGGTGCGCTTTTTTACGGAAAAAAACCGATCGCCCCCCCGGTCCTGTTCGAAAAGGATCCCGTGATGGCTGAGCCCGGAAAAATGCAGGAGGAAGTTCCTGATCCTGCCCGAATGGCGATGCGCTTCGCCGACAGGGGGGAACTCGAAGAAGCCGAAAAATGGTGCAGGATGGCGCTGGCTTCCGATGGCATGGATGCGCGGATGCATTATCTTCTTTCCAGGGTGCTTCACGAGAAGCACGAATTCGCAAGGGAAGAAGAGGAACTCGAAAAAGTGCTCTATCTTTTGCCCGATTTCATTCCCGCCCACGTTGCGCTGGGCTATCTCAGGAAAAACGACGGGCGCAACCCGGATGGATGCTTTTCGAGTGCGCTTGCGCTCCTCTCCAGGCTTTCGCGCGACTCGGTTTTGCCGGATTCGGGCGGCATGTCCGCAGGCCGCATGGCCGAAATGGTGAGGGTCGCGAGGGGGTGAGATGGACTGGAACGAAGTGCACAGGCGGATCGAAGCGTCCATTCTCCCGGAACGAAGCGAAGAGGAAGTCGGGCGAATTCTCAGGAAGCGTGCCCAAAAAATTGCTTTCCGGAAGGATGAAAAAGAAGCTGCGGCCATCGAATGCCTGGTCTTTTCCCTTGCATCGGTCCGCTTCGCGGTCGGGATGGCGCATGTCCGCGAAGTTTTCCGGACAGATGCCATCACTCCTCTGCCATGCACGCCTGATTTCGTTCTCGGGATCGCCAATGTACGCGGGGAGATCATTTCCGTACTGGACATCCGGCGCCTCGTCGGGATGCCCTCGGACGAGGAGGATCATGCGAGGCTCGTCGTGTTCGATGCGGGCGATCTCGGTTTCGGTCTTGCAGCGGACGGCATTCTTGGCGCGAGAGAAATCCTCCTCGAAGCCATTCATCCGTCCGATCATGACAATTGCCTGCAGGGAATTGCAGGGGGAATCATGGTGATCGATGCGGTCCGTTTGATGAACGATGCGGGAATCATCGTGAAGGAAGAGGTCGATTTCTGACAGGGGAAGGCGGAATCATGAAAACAGTAGGCGCGAAGATCGGTGCGGGATATGTGATCGCCCTGGTCATGCTCATCGTAATAGGGATTCTTTCCTATCGAAACACGACTGCCATGATCGAGGGCGGAAGCATCAGGGGACACACCTACGAAGTCATCGAGGCGCTCGACGACCTTCTTTCCTCGCTCCAGAACGCGGAGACCGGTCAGCGGGGATATCTGCTGGTAGGCGAAGATGGCTACCTGAAACCTTACCGGGATGGAGTGAGCCGCGTGAACAGCGACATGCAGAGGCTGGCCGACCTCATTTCAGACAATTCCGGGCAGGAGAAGCGGCTTGCCGCACTTCGCCCGCTGATCGCGGACAAGATGGGGGAACTTGCCGAAACAATCGATCTCATGAGGACAAAGGGATCCGAAGCTGCGTTGCAGATCGTGAAAACCAATCGCGGCAAGAGCGAAATGGACGATATCCGCAACATCGTCGGCCGGATGAAAAGTGAGGAGAAGAATCTGCTGGCGAGGCGCAGCGAATTCGAGGAGAAAAGCGCAAGAACCACCGTCGGCGTGGTTACTTACGGCATTCCGCTGGCGATCTTCGTCCTTTCGATTTTCGGCCTTGCCGTCACCGTATCGATCACGAGGGAACTCAGGGATGGAATCGGAAAAATCGCAGCTTCCTCCAGCGAATTTCTCGCAACCACCACCCAGGTGGCTTCCGGCGCGGCAGAAACTGCCACCGCCGTGAGCGAAACCACCGCAACCGTGGAGGAAGTGAAGCAGACAGCACAGCTCTCAAGCCAGAAAGCGCGCAATGTTTCCGATTCTGCGCAGAAGGCCGCGCAGGTTGCGCTTTTCGGCAAGGAGTCGGTGGATGCGGCCATCAAGGGAATGCAGGACATCCAGGAGCAGATGGAACAGATCGCAAGAAGCGTGGTGAGACTTTCCGAGCAGAGCCAGGCCATCAGCGAAATCATCGTCAGCGTCAACGATCTGGCCGAACAGTCCAACCTGCTTGCGGTCAATGCGGCGATCGAGGCCAACAAGGCAGGGGAGCAGGGCAAGGGGTTCGTGATCGTCGCGCAGGAAATACGCAGCCTTGCCGAACAGTCCAGGCAGGCGACTGCCCAGGTGAGGACCATCCTCACCGACATCCAGAAGGGAACTTCCACCGCAGTGCTTGCAGCCGAGCAGGGTGCGAAGACCGTCGAGTCCGGCGTGAAGCAATCCAGGGAATCGGGCGAATCCATCCGGAAGCTCTATGAAAGCATCGCCGAGGCTTCCCAGGCGGCAACCCAGATCGCAGCTTCAAGCCAGCAGCAGATGGTCGGGATGGATCAGGTGGCGATGGCCATGGAGAACATCAAGCAGGCGAGCGCGCAAAACGTTTCCGGAACGAGGCAGGCTGAATTCGCGGCAAAGGGATTGCATGAACTCGGGATCCGTTTGGGGCAAATGATCGGGGCGAAAACATGGCCGACAGCGAATTCATGACGAGACTCGTCGCGACCTTCCAGGTCGAGGCAAGGGAACACATCGTCGCCATGAATTCCGGTATTGCCAGCCTGGCGGAGGCCCCTGATGACGGCGAAATCGTCGAGCGGGTATTCAGGGAGGCGCACAGCCTGAAGGGGGCATCAAGGGCGGTCAACCTGCGCGAGATCGAATCCGCCTGCCAGATTCTGGAGAGCATGCTGTCCGAAATCAGGCAGGGGAATGCGCGGATCACGCCCGATTTCATCTCGGAGATTCGAGGATCCGTCGGAGAAATCGCAGGGATGCTGCCTGGACTTGTTGCCGCGCCGGAGGAAACCGGGATTCCGGCAAAACGCAACATCCGGGAAAGCGTGAGGGTCCGGGTCGACAGACTGGAGAAGGTGATGTTGCGCGCGGAAGAGACGATGTACACCAGGCTTTTTGCGCGCCAGAGGCTTGACGAACTCGAGTCGATATCGGAGGCGCTTTCTACGAAGGAAAGAAAGTGGGCGGAAATCCGCGATCTCATCGACTCGCTGGAAAGCGCGCCTTCGCAGGCGGAGTGGTCGCGCCTGAGGCTTTGTCTCGAAGCGCAGATGCAGGCTGCAAGATCGCTCAAGCGCCAGGCTTCTGGCGCAAAAAAGCATGCCGCAAGGGACTGGCGAGAAGGCGCGGCGATGGTCGACGGGCTGCTCGAGGATATCCGTGAAATGCTGCTGCAGCCATTTTCCTCGCTGTCCGAATCTTTTCCGGGGCTCGTGGAAGGTCTGGCGAGCGAGTCGGGAAAGGAGATTTCTCTGGAAATCAGGGGAGGAGACATCGAGATCGACAGGAGGGTCCTGGAGGAAATGAAGGATCCGCTCATTCATCTCATCAGAAATGCCGCCGACCATGGCATCGAATCTCCCTCCGTCAGGCGCGGGCGCGGAAAACCCGCATCGGGGAGGATTTCGGTTTCCCTCGTCGAAGCGGAAAACGGCAAGGTATGGATTTCGGTGTCCGACGACGGCGAGGGAGTCAACCTGGCAAAGGTGAAAGCAGCCTCGTCGAGACTCGGGATCGATGGCGGAGATGCGCTTTCGCTGATGTTTCGTTCCGGCGTGTCGACGAGCGATGCAGTGACGGAAATATCCGGAAGGGGGGTGGGGCTTGCCATCGTCGAGGAAAAGCTCGAAAAGCTGGGCGGCAGGGTGAGCGTAGAAACCGCCGAGCAGAAGGGAACGACCTTCCGTCTCGAAGTGCCGCATACCCTCGCCACTTTCAGGGCGATTCTCGTCGGAGTCTCGGACAGGAAATTCGCAATTCCGCTCCATCATGCCGAAAGGGTGATCAGGTTGAAGCGTTCCGATCTTGTCAGCCTGAACGGCAGGGAGGTTTTCGATATCGGAGGAAAGAGCGTTTCCTGGGCGATGCTGAAAGATCTGCTGATGATAGGGGGCGGGGAAGGGGACGGAAATCTTCAGGCGATCATCGTCGGCAGGGAAAATGGCGTTTTCGCACTCGGCGTCGACAGGATTTTCGGCGAACAGGAAATCGTGGTGAGGATGCTGGGGAAACAGCTTGCCAGGGTTCGCAACATTTCGGGCGCCTGCATACTGGCCGGCGGCGAAGTGGTCCCCATCCTCAATGTGTCCGACCTTGTGAAGTCGGCAGCCAAAGTCGAGAGCGTTTCGGGTTCTGTGAAAAGAAGGGCAAAAGAAAAACACATTCTTGTCGTCGAGGATTCCATCACTTCCAGGACGCTGATGAAAAACATTCTCGAATCCGGAGGATATCGTGTGAAGACCGCGGTGGACGGGATGGATGCGCTTGCCGCTTTGAAAATGGAATCCTTCGACATCGTCGTCTCCGATGTCGACATGCCGAGGCTGGATGGATTCGGTCTCACCGGGAAAATCCGCGCGGATTCCGCCCTGGAAAAAATCCCGGTAGTGCTGGTCACTTCCCTCGGCAATCCGGAGCACAGGGCGCAGGGGATGGAGGCAGGCGCGAATGCATACATCGTGAAAAGCAGCTTCGACCAGAGCGATCTTTTTTCTGCGATCGAGAGGCTGACATGAGTGGGCAAATCAGGGTGCTGGTGGTCGAGGATTCCGTATCCGCAAGGGAACTGCTTGTGGGCATGCTGAATGCCGTGCCCGGATTGAGCGTGATCGGCACGGCCACCAGCGGCGAGGAGGCGATCGAAAAGGCTGCAAGGCTCAGGCCGGACATCATCACCATGGACATCCACCTGCCTGGAATGAACGGGCTGGATGCGACGAGAAGCATCATGGAATCCAACCCTATTCCCATCGTCATCGTGAGTTCGACGCCCGACAGGAATGAGGTGATGTCTACATTCAGGGCGATCGAGGCGGGCGCACTGGCTTTCGTCGAAAAGCCGCGAGGGATAGAAGATGCTGAAACCCTGGTGCAGACGGTGAGGGCGATGTCCGAGGTGAAGGTGGTGAGAAGGTGGCCGCGCAATCGGGAAAGATTGGCAAGAACGATTCCCCGAAGAGCGGTCGGCGTCGTCGCAATCGGGGCTTCGACGGGCGGACCTCCGGTTCTGAATGTCATTCTTTCGGCGCTTCCGCTGGATTTTCGTCCGCCTGTCCTCATCGTGCAGCACATGGCGGCGGGATTCCTGCAGGGATTTTCCGAATGGCTCAACGAATCCTGCGCCCTTCCCGTCAGACTCGCCAGTCATGGCGAGCCTGTCGTCCCTTCCCGGGTCTATGTGGCGCCGGACGGCTTCCAGATGAAGGTATCGGGCAGGGGGCTCATTTCTCTTTCTAAGGAAGCCTCCGAGGAAGGCCAGATGCCTTCCGTATCCTGCCTTTTTTCTTCCGTTCGCGAAGTTTACGGCGCCACCAGCGTGGCTGGGCTGCTCAGCGGGATGGGAAAGGACGGGGCGATCGAACTGCGGCGTCTCAAGGACTGCGGCGCATGGACTTTCGTGCAGGACAGGGAAAGCGCTGTCGTGTACGGCATGCCGGGGGAGGCGGTCAGGCTCGAAGGGGTATCCGTCGTGCTTTCTCCCGAGAAAATCGCTCCCTGGCTGGTGAGCATGGCAAACGGGAGAGGATGATCATGACGAAAAACAAAAAAATCCTGATCGTGGAGGACAGCAGCACCCAGGCGATCCAGCTCCAGTACCTCCTCGAAAAGCACGGCTTCGAGACGGTCATCGCGGCAAACGGCAGGATCGGTCTGGCGCTTGCCAGGGAGGAAAAGCCTGCCCTCATCATCAGCGATGTCGTCATGCCCGAACTGGACGGATACGGCCTTTGCAGGGAATTGAAGAATGACGAAAAGCTGAAAGAGATTCCGTTCATGCTGGTGACATCCCTTGCGGATTCGGAGGATGTCGTGAAGGGGCTGGAATGCGGCGCAGACAATTTCATCCGGAAGCCGTACGAAGAGAACTACCTGATCTACAGAATCGAATACCTGCTGATGAACATGACGCTGCGGGAAAACCAGAGGATGAGAATGGGCGTCGAGATCAGCCTGAACGGAAGGAAGCATTTCATCACGGCCGAGCGCCAGCAGATACTCGATCTGCTCATTTCGACCTACGAGCAGGCCATGCACATCAACGAGGAGCTCAAGGTTCGCGAGAACGAGTTGGCTCGTTCCAACCATGTGCTGAATGGCCTGTACCGGATCGCGGAAGGACTGAACGAAGCGGGAAGCGTGCAGGCGGTTGCGGAAATGGCGCTGGAACGCGCGCTCGAGCTTTCTTTCGTGAAGGCAGGCTGGATTTTCCTCCTCGACGGTTCATCCTCCTTCAGGCTGGCGGCTTCATGCAAAATGTTGGGTGAATCGCTCTCGGGGGAATGCATTTGCCAGAAGCGCTTCCTTTCTGGAGAAATGGACAGATCGGGCGGAATCGTCGAATGCGAAAGGCTTGGCAGGATGAATGGGACGGCGCGTTTTCACGCGAGCATTCCGCTTGCGGTGGGAGAGAAGAGGATCGGCCTGATGAACCTGATCGGAAAGGGCGAAGGAGGGTTCGACGATGCAGAACTCAGGGTGCTCCAAAACATCGGCGATCAGGTATCGGTCGCGCTGGAGCGGGCGAGGCTGCACGATCACATGGAAAAACTCGTCGAGGAAAGAACGGCCGAACTCAGGGCTGAAATTTCGGAGAGGATGCGCATCGAGGGCGAGCAAAAGCGGCTGCTCGCGATCATCGAGGCCACCCCGGACTTCGTCGGAACGGCAGATCTCGAAGGCAGGCCGCTTTACATCAACCGGGCAGGGCTTGAAATGCTGGGGGAAGATGCGCCGGAAAGCATTTTCGATGTCCATCCGCAATGGGCCGCTGCGAAGGTCCGCGAGGAGGGCATTCCCGCAGCGCTCAGGGAAGGCTCCTGGAGCGGGGAGACCGCATTTCTGAAGGATGGCAGGGAAATTCCGCTTTCCCAGGTCATCATTTCTCACAAGGGTGGAGACGACGTCGAATACCTTTCGACCGTCGCACGCGACATCAGTAAATTCAAGGAGCAGGAAGTCAGGATCGGCAGGCTGAACCGGGTCTATGCAGTGCTCTCCGGGATCAATAACACCATTGTCAGGATTCGTGACAGGAAGGAATTGCTCGAGCGTTCCTGCAGCCTTGCGGTGGAGCAGGGAAAATTCGCCCTTGCCTGGATCGGCATGGTTTCCGACTCCGGGATCGAGACGGCCTCGATGGCCGGAATGACGATGGATGCAGAATTGCTGGAAAATGGCACCCTCATCACGAAGGCTCTTCTGGAACAATCGGCGCTGGTATGCAATGACATTTCGCTGGATTCGGGTTTTTCCGTACGGAACATGAACGAGGGATCGATCGCGCTGTTTCCGCTGCGGGTGAATGCCCAGGCGGTCGGCATATTCCTTTTGTACACCCGTGAGAAGAATTTTTTCGACAAGGACGAAATGGCCCTGCTTCTCGAAGTGGCCGGAGACATTTCCTTCGGTCTCGACCACATCGCCAAGGAGGATAGGCTCAATTATCTCGCCTTCTACGACATGCTCACCGGCCTTCCGAATCGCGATCTCATTTTCGACAGGCTGAACCAGATGCTGGATTCGGAAGATCAGGTCGCGGTGCTGGTGATGGACATCGAGCGCTTCAGGGGCATCAACGAGACGCTCGGTCGTCATGCGGGCGACAGTCTTCTGAAGCTGGTCGCAACGAGGCTTTCCGACAATACGTCCGACAAATCTCATCTTGCCAGGATCAGCGGGGACAGTTTCTGCCTGGTGCTGCGCGACTTCAGGAACGAGGCCGATGTAGTTCATTTCATCGAGAAAAAGATCATGGGGCCGTTGTCCCAGCCTTTCCAGGTCGGCGGAATCGACCTCAGGGTTTCCTTCAGATTCGGAATCGCGATGTATCCGGCAAACGGACAGGATGCGGAAACGCTTTTCAGGAATGCGGAAGCAGCGGTGAAGAAAACCAAGATTTCAGGCGAAAGGCATCTCTTCTACACGCCCGAATTCAACGAGCGGGTCGCAGAGAAACTGACCATCGAGAACAAGTTGCGCCTGGCCCTCGAGCGGGATGAATTCGTTCTCCATTACCAGCCGAAGGTGGATCTGGCCACAGGCAGGATCAGTTCGCTGGAAGCGCTGCTGCGCTGGCAGGATCCGGAAAAAGGGATTATTTCTCCGGCAAGCTTCATTCCGGTTCTGTAAGAAACCGGGCTGATCCTCGAAGTCGGGCGCTGGGCGCTCTCCCGCTCGGCAGAAGATTCCAGGGCGTTCGGATGCAACGGCACGAAGCCGCCGCGCATTGCGGTCAACGTATCGGCATTGCAGCTCAGGCAGAAGGATTTCGTCGGCATGCTGAACGACGCACTGGGTGAATCCGCAAACGGATTCGATCTGGAAATCACCGAAAGCCTGGTCATGCAGGATATCGAAGCGAACATCGGAAAGCTTTCCCTGGCGAGGAAGATGGGGCTCGAAGTTGCGGTGGACGCTTTCGGCACCGGCTATTCCTCTCTGAGCTATATCGCGCGCCTTCCGGTCAATGCGCTCAAAATAGACCGTTCATTCATCGTCAACATGACGCGCAACTCGGACGATCTGAGCATCGTCTCGACCATCATCGCGCTAGCCCATTCGCTCGGAATGAAGGTGATCGCGGAAGGGGTCGAGACGCGCGAACAGGCGGTTCTCCTGAAACTGCTGCGATGCGACGAAATCCAGGGCTATCTGTTCAGCCCGGCGGTTCCTCCTGAAACCATAACTCGATACCTTTGCGACGGGAAGCGACTGGATCTGGATGGCTGATCAGTGACTCTTTCGCGACCTTGAGACCGAAGCTTCCGCATTCGATCTTCTCGCAGCCTCCGCGACTTCCTTCGAAACGATGGTTTTGCCGATCGGGGCGAGTGCGATCGCGGCGAGCTTCAGATGC
>JABEVD010000134.1 GCA_013044025.1 Burkholderiales bacterium | reverse complement strand
GGCTGCGCGCAGCCCGAGACGGGAGACATCGGCATTTATGGAGAAGGGCGCAGAATCCATGGCAAGCTGGTTCCACATTACCAGCTTTATCTCGGCGGGAACGGAACCGGAAATGGCGGACTCGCCCTCAAAGGGCCTTCGATTCCTTCCGCAAGGATCGGGGAAGCGATCGACAGGATTCGCGAGGATCATGCCGGGAAAGGAGAATTTTTTTCCTGGGTGAGGGAAAATGGCATGGAATATTTCAACGAAATGCTGAAGGATCTGGTGGAAGTGAAGGCGGAGGATCTGCTTTCCGTTCTCCATGACCATGGCGATTCCCGCGAATTCAGGGTGCTGCAACTGGGCGGAGGGGAATGCGCAGGCGCATCCCAGGTGAGAATCGGTTCGAGCTTTTTCGAAGCCGCGCACGAGCGGCGCTACCGCGACGCCCTGTTCATGCAGCGCAAATACGGAGAGTCGGCTAGGTGCGCGGAATCGATCCTGGAACTCATCGGCAACGGCCTCGTCCAGTTGCACGGCGGAGCCGAAGGAGCGGATCTCGAAGAGATTCACGCAGGACTTGGCACGCTCGTTCCGGGGGCGCTCAGCGAAGTGTTCGGAGACCTGGTGAGGAGACTGAAGCAGTCCGAAGAGGAAGCGCTTTCGAGCCTGTACAGGGCGCTCGACAAATGGACGCTGGAAGCGGCGGATCACTGCGTCGCGCAGGACGCACAGCTCGATCTGTCCGAATCGCTGCCGAGGGCTGCATGATGGAAAAAGTGGAAAAACTGAGAGCGGATCTCGAACAAATCGCGCAAAATCACGGCAGGGCGGCGCTTGCCTCGAGTTTCGGGGTGGAAGACATGGTGCTCATCGACATGATCGCAAGGCACGATCTGGACATCGAGGTGTTCACCCTGGATACCGGACGCCTTCCCGAGGAGACTTATGCGCT
This sequence comes from Burkholderiales bacterium, assembly GCA_013044025.1. Lineage (GTDB taxonomy): Bacteria > Pseudomonadota > Gammaproteobacteria > Burkholderiales > JABEVD01 > JABEVD01. The sequence goes on along the minus strand of JABEVD010000134.1, from coordinate 8,174 downwards.
CATGCAGGAGACGAAGCGCCGTTACGACCTCAGCATCGAGGTGTATTTCCCGAAGGCGGAAGCGGTCTCCGCCTATGTCGAGGAAAATGGTCCGAACGCCTTCTACGATTCGGTGGAGCTTCGCAAGGGCTGCTGCCATGTGAGGAAAGTCGAGCCGCTGAAGCGCGCGCTCTCCGGCCGAGGTTCCTGGATCACCGGAATGAGGCGCCAGCAGTCCCCCACCAGGAGCGATCTGGAGGCCGGCGCATTCGATGCCGACAATGGCTTGATGAAGTTCAATCCCTTGCTGGAATGGACCGAGAAGGAAGTCTGGAATTACATCCGGATGTTCAATGTGCCCTACAACGCGCTGCACGACAGGGGGTATCCGAGCATCGGATGCGGCCCGTGCACTCGCGCGATCGCGAAGGGTGAAGACATACGCGCAGGACGCTGGTGGTGGGAAGACGCCCTGGCGAAGGAATGCGGATTACATCGCAAAAAGGCTTGAAAATGGGAAACCTGCACATATTGCACAAAAAACTGACTCATCTCGACCTGCTCGAGAGCGAATCCATTCACATTCTGAGGGAAGTGGCTGCCGAATGCAGGAATCCTGCGCTGCTCTTTTCGGGCGGCAAGGATTCCATCGTGCTGCTGAGGCTTGCTGAAAAGGCGTTTCGTCCGGCGAAATTCCCCTTTCCGCTGCTGCACATCGATACCGAACACAATTTTCCGGAAGTGATCGAGTTCCGCGACCGGCGCGCGAAGGAACTGGGCGAGCGCCTCATCGTGCGCTCCATGGAAGACTCGATCCGCGCGGGCCGCGTGGTGCTCAAATCGCCCACCCAGAGCCGCAATGCCTTCCAGTCGGTGACGCTGCTCGATGCGATCGAAGAATTCGGTTTCGATGCCTGCATCGGCGGGGCGAGGCGCGATGAGGAAAAAGCCCGGGCGAAGGAGCGCATCTTCTCCTTCCGCGACGAATTCGGCCAGTGGGATCCGAAGAATCAGAGACCGGAGCTTTGGGATCTGTACAACACCCGTGTGCATCCCGGCGAGAATATCCGGGTCTTTCCGATCAGCAACTGGACCGAGATGGACATCTGGCAGTACATCGCCCGCGAAAACCTGGAAATTCCGGAAATCTACTTCGCGCACGAGCGCGAAGTGATCCGGCGCGGCAGCGGCCTGCTTCCGGTATCCCACCTCGTCACCCCGAAGGAGGGGGAGAAAGCGGAAAGGATTTCGGTTCGGTTCAGGACGGTGGGCGACATGACCTGCACCTGCCCGGTGGAATCGGTTGCGGCCAATGTCGAAGACATCATCGTCGAGACTGCGACCACGCGCATTACGGAAAGGGGGGCGACCAGGATGGACGACCAGACTTCCGAAGCCTCCATGGAACTCAGGAAAAAGGAAGGATATTTCTGATGAAATTGCCGAACATAGAATTGCTGCGCTTCATCACGGCGGGAAGCGTCGACGACGGAAAAAGTACCCTGATCGGGCGCCTGCTGCATGACTCGAAATCGATTTTCGAGGACCAGCTCTCCGCGATCGAGACCACCACCAGAAAAAGAGGATTGTCCGGGGTGGATCTTTCGCTGCTCACCGACGGTTTGCAGGCCGAGCGCGAGCAGGGAATCACCATCGACGTCGCTTACCGTTATTTCGCGACGCCGAAAAGGAAGTTCATCATCGCGGATACTCCGGGACACGAGCAGTACACGAGAAACATGGTCACGGGCGCATCCACCGCGAATCTCGCCATCATTCTCATCGATGCGCGCAAAGGCGTGCTCACCCAGACGAGACGCCATGCCTATCTCGCGAGCCTGGTGGGGATTCCGCACCTCGTGGTGGCGGTGAACAAGATGGATCTGGTCGATTATTCGCAGGAAGTCTTCGATTCCATCGTCGAGGAATTCGGGCGTTTCGCATCGAATCTCGGGCTTTCCAACATCATCCCGATCCCGATTTCCGCGCTCGAAGGAGACATGGTGGTGGAGCGCGGGGAAAACATGCCCTGGTTCAGGGGAGAGACGCTGCTCGGGGTACTGGAGAACATCGAGATCGACCACGACATCAACCTGGAAGATTTCAGGTTCCCGGTGCAATGGGTGTGCCGCCCGCAGTCGGAGCAATGGCACGATTTCCGCGGATACATGGGGAGAATAGAGTCCGGAACGATTTCTGTCGGGGACGAGGTGACGGTGCTGCCTTCGGGCAGGACTTCCAGGGTGCGGGAGATCCACACCTACGACGGGAACCTGCTCGAAGCGGTGGCTCCCCAGTCGGTGACCCTGTTGCTGGAAGACGAGGTCGACATTTCCAGGGGAGACATGATCGTCAAAAGCGGGAATCTCCCGGAGCTTTCCAGGGAAGGGGAAGCCATGCTTTGCTGGCTTTCCGAGGAGCCGCTCGACATGAGGCGCAAGTATCTGGTCAAGCACACCACGAAGACCGCGAAGGTCCTCCTGAACCGGCTGGATTTCAAGGTGGACGTCAACACGCTGGAGACCGAAGAAGGAATTTCCTCGCTTTCCATGAACGACATCGCGAAAATCGGCTTCAAGGTGCAGAGCCCGCTCGCAGCGGACGATTATCGGAAAAACCATGCGACCGGCAGCTTCATCGTGATCGACGAGGCGACCAACAACACCGTCGCGGCCGGCATGCTGATGCAGGGCTGAGCGGAAAACTTTGCAGTAGCCGGGATAAGCAGTAAAATCCTTCATTTTCGAAAGAATCATGCAGGTTTTTCGCGGGATCCCGGAAAAATCCGACCGCCCCGTCGCGCTTACCATCGGCAATTTCGACGGGGTTCATCTCGGGCATCAGGCCGTGCTCGCCCGCCTCGTGAAGCAGGCGCAAGCGCTCGGCCTGCTTTCCTGCGTCATGACTTTCGAGCCTCATCCAAGGGAGTTTTTCGATCCGCAAAACGCGCCTGCCCGGCTCACCGATGTACGCGAGAAAATCGCGCTTTTTTCACAAATCGGCATCGATCGTGTGCATGTCTGCAGGTTCGACGAGAAATTTGCAAGGATGGATGCAAGGCATTTCGAATCCGTCGTTTCAGAGCAGATCGGAGCGAAATGGGTGCTGATCGGCGACGATTTTCGCTACGGCGCCAGGCGGGCAGGGGATTTCGTATCGATGCGCGAGGCGGGCAGGAATCGCGGCTTCGAAGTCGAGGCGATGCATAGCGTGATGCTTGGCGAGATGCGCATTTCCAGCACGCTGGTGCGGCAGGCGTTAAAATCGGGAGATCTCGAGTTTGCGAAAAAACTCCTGGGCCGCCCCTACAGCATCGTCGGCAGGGTGGGGCACGGGAAGAAGCTCGGCAAGACCATCGGCTTTCCCACCGCCAACATTCGCCTCAAGCACAACAAGCCGCCTCTTTCCGGAATTTATGTCGTGGAGGTGGACGGATTGGGGGAAGATCCGGTCAGGGGAGTGGCGAGCCTGGGGGTTCGTCCCACGGTGGAATCCTCCGGAAAGCCCGTGCTGGAAGTCTACCTGTTCGATTTCGACAGGAGCATTTACGGCGCCCGCCTCAAGATCGAATTTCTCGCCAAGTTGCGCGAAGAAGAGAAATTTCCGGATCTCGACTCCCTCGTCCGGCAGATCGGACAGGATGTACTCGATGCAAGAAGATATTTCGAAAGCTGACATGACTGACTACAAGAAAACACTGAACCTGCCCGACACGCCGTTCCCGATGCGCGGCGATCTCGCCAAGCGCGAACCGTCCATGCTGGAAGCATGGAAAAGGAAAAAGGTTTACGAGAAGATCCGGAAAGCCTCGGTGGGACGCCCGAAGTTCATCCTGCACGACGGTCCGCCCTATGCGAACGGCGACATCCACATCGGTCATGCGGTGAACAAGATCCTGAAGGACATCATCGTCAAATCGAAGACGCTGGCCGGATTCGATGCGCCTTACGTGCCCGGTTGGGACTGTCATGGATTGCCCATCGAACTGATGGTGGAAAAGAATCTGGGCAAGGAAGAGGTTTCGCCTGCGAAGTTCCGCGAAATGTGCAGAACCTATGCGAAACAGCAGGTGGAAAAGCAGAAAGCCGATTTCATCCGCCTCGGCGTGCTGGGAGACTGGGAAAATCCTTATCTCACCATGAATCATGAAACGGAAGCCGACATCGTGCGCGCGCTCGGGAAAATCCTCGAAAACGGCCATGTGTACAAGGGGCAGAAACCGGTCAACTGGTGCCTGGACTGCGGATCCGCGCTCGCCGAAGCGGAAGTCGAATACGAGGAGAAGAATTCTCCCGCGATCGACGTTGCATTCAGGGTGAAGGATGTCGGAATGCTGAACGAGAGGCTGGGTCTGCATTTCCCGGTCGAAGCCGAAATCTCCGCAGTGATCTGGACCACGACCCCATGGACGCTTCCCGCCAACGAGGCGGTTTGCGCGCATCCGGACTACGAATATTCTCTGGTGGACACGGAAAAGGGGGTCTATATCCTCGCATCCGATCTCGTCGATTCCTGCATGAAGCGCTATGCTCTGGAAGGGACAATTCTTTCCAGATTCGAAGGCGGAAAGCTCGAAGGAATCGCGCTTTTCCATCCATTCCAGGATCGATCCGTTCCCGTCATCTGCGGCGATCATGTGACACTCGATGCAGGTACAGGGCTTGTGCATACCGCCCCGGCGCACGGCGTGGAAGATTACATGGTGGGGCTCGAATACCATCTTCCGGTCGAAAATCCGGTCGGCAGCGACGGAAAATTCTTCGAAAGCGTGCCGCTGGTGGGGGGGCTTTCGGTATGGAAAGCCAATCCGGTGATCCTGGAAACCCTGGAAGCCTCGGGGCATCTGCTCAAGCACGAACAGATCCGCCACAGCTATCCGCATTGCTGGAGGCACAAGACCCCGATCATTTTCCGCGCGACCGCGCAATGGTTCATCGGCATGGAAACCGCGGGATTGAGGGCGGTGGCTTCGAATGCGGTCGAAAACACGCAGTTCTTCCCTTCCTGGGGACGGGCTAGGCTGGAAGGAATGATCGAGAAGCGCCCGGACTGGTGCATTTCGCGGCAGAGAAACTGGGGCGTGCCGATCCCTTTCTTCCTGCATCGGGAAACCGGGGAACTCCACCCCGAAACGCCCCGCCTCATCGAGGAAGTGGCGAAAAGGATAGAAGCGGGCGGCATCGAAGCCTGGTTTTCGCTCGATCCGGCTGAACTCGGCGTGGATTCGTCCCATGAAAAAATGAAGGACACGCTGGATGTCTGGTTCGATTCCGGCTCGACCCATTATTCGGTCCTGAGAAAGCGCGAAGATCTCGCCTGGCCTGCAGACCTCTATCTGGAAGGCTCCGATCAGCATCGCGGCTGGTTCCAGTCCTCCCTTCTCACCGGATGCGCGATGGACGGCGTGGCCCCCTATCGGTCGCTGCTCACCCACGGTTTCGTGGTCGACGAACGCGGTCACAAGATGAGCAAATCCAAAGGCAACGTGGTGAGCCCGCAGAAGGTGATGAGTTCCCTCGGCGCGGACATTCTGCGCCTTTGGGTCGCCTCCACCGATTATTCCGGCGAGCTTTCGATTTCCGACGAAATCCTGAAGCGCGTCACGGACAGCTATCGGCGGATCCGCAACACGGTGCGCTTCCTGCTCGCCAATCTCGTCGACTATGACCATGAAAGGGATTCGCTGGAGCCCGAATCCTGGTTCGAGATCGACCGCTATGCGGCAGCGCTTTCCGCTTCCCTGCAGAAGGAGATTGCCGGACATTACGAAAGATACGAGTTCCACCTCGTCGCGCAGCGCCTGCATCATTTCTGTTCCGAGGATCTGGGCGGCTTCTATCTCGATATCCTGAAGGACAGGCTCTACACATCCGGGGAAAATTCCAGGGCGAGGCGCTCGGCGCAAAATGCGTTGTACCACATCACCCATTCCCTGGTCAGGCTGCTCGCCCCCATCCTTTCCTTCACTGCGGAGGAAATCTGGGAGCATCTCACCGCAAATACGGACGACAGCATTTTTCTCCACGAATGGCATGTCTTCCCGGAATTTGCCGGTGCAGATTTCCTGCTCGACAAATGGGGAAAGATCCGCGAGTACCGTTCTGAAACGCAGAAGCATCTCGAGGAAGCGCGGCAATCCGGTCTCATCGGCTCATCCCTCGCGGCGGAAATCGAAATCCGCGCAAGCGGCGAGAAGCATTCCCTGCTGCAAACTCTTGGCGACGATTTGCGCTTCGTGATGGTCACTTCCGGCGCAAGGCTCGTGGAATCCGCGCAAGAAGGGATCGCGGTGGTGGCAAGCGCCCACCAGAAATGCGAGCGCTGCTGGCATTACCGGGAGGATGTGGGTTCGCACCCGGATCATGCGCCGATTTGCGGGCGCTGCGTGGCAAATCTGTACGGCGAAGGCGAAGCGAGGGAACATGCCTGACTGGATGCGCTGGATGGGATTGAGCCTGGTCGTCATCGGGCTCGATCAGGCGAGCAAGCTTGAGATCGTCTCCTCCTTGTCGGGACGCGACGGCATCGTGGTCGCTCCCTTTTTCAACCTGGTATTGCTCTACAATGAAGGCGCCGCCTTCAATTTCCTGAGCGATGCGGGGGGATGGCAAAGATTGCTGTTCATGGGCATCGCGATCGCAGCTTCGCTCTTCATCGTGCATCTTCTCAAGAAGCACCGGGGAGAGCTTCTGTTCAGCTTCGCGCTCAGCTTCATTCTGGGCGGGGCGATCGGCAATCTGGTCGACAGGATCCGCATCGGTCATGTCGTCGATTTCCTCGATTTTCATCTCGCCGCCCACCATTTTCCGGCCTTCAATCTCGCGGATTCCGCGATCACGCTGGGAACCATCCTCCTGATCCTCGACAGCATCCGCAAGGAAAAGAAATGAAGGTACTGCTTGCCAATCCAAGGGGTTTTTGCGCCGGAGTCGATCGTGCGATCGAAATCGTGGAGCGTGCGCTTGCCAATTTCGGCGCCCCCATTTACGTGCGGCACGAAGTGGTGCACAACCGCTTCGTGGTGGAAGGATTGAAGGAAAAAGGCGCGATATTCGTCGAGGACATCGCCCAGGTGCCGCAAGGGGCGACGCTCGTTTTCAGCGCGCATGGCGTGCCGCAATCTGTACGCAGGCAGGCTGCCGAGATGGGATTCAGGCTTTTCGATGCGCCCTGTCCGCTCGTCACCAAGGTGCATGTCGAAGTGGCGAGGATGCACGACCAGGGCAAGGAGATCGTCATGATCGGCCATGCGGGGCATCCGGAAGTGGAAGGCACCATGGGACAGGCTGCGGGCGGCATGTATCTGGTGGAAACCCCCGGTGATGTGGAAAATCTGCAAGTGAAAAACCCGGGAAACCTCGCCTTCGTCACCCAGACCACGCTCTCGGTGGACGATGCGGCGCTGGTGATCGATGCGCTGAAGGCGCGCTTTCCGGACATCGTGGGTCCCAAAAAGGACGACATCTGCTACGCGACCCAGAACCGCCAGGATGCGGTGAAGGCGCTCTCGGACCGTTGCGATCTGGTGATCGTGGTGGGTTCCCCAAACAGTTCCAATTCCAATCGGCTGCGCGAAGTCGCCCGCTCGCGCGGCGTCGATTCACACATGATCGACAATGCCGGTGAACTGAAACCGGAATGGCTGGAAGGAAAAAAATCGGTCGGCATCACGGCCGGCGCATCCGCCCCGGAGGAACTCGTGCAGGAAGTCATCGAAAAGCTGAAATCCCTGGGCGCCGTCGCAGTTTGCGAACTGCAGGGAATCAGCGAAAACGTTTCCTTTCCGATCCCGAAACAGTTGAACGACTGACCTCGTTCTTCACTCTTCACGAGTGGCACTCCTGCATTGCGGCCCTGTTTGCCGATGCGTCTTTGAACAATCGAAAATTTCGACGTATCATGAAGGTGTGATCTTCCGGGACAATGGTTGACCGGGGTAAAAGAACAAGGGAAGCCGAGGTGGTGCATGGCGCTATCATCCGGGGAATACAGAACACTGCTGGACATTCTGGACGCGCTCTATGCACAGTCTGATCAGATTGCCATTTTCAGGACGGTCAGCGGGAAACTGAAGGATTTTCTCGATGCTTCGACTGCGATATTCATCGACTCCGACGAGGAAACCGGCAGGATTCTTTTCGGTAATCACGATATTTTCGGCAATGACGAAAGCGCGATGCTCGCCTGTCTGGCGC
>JABEVD010000133.1 GCA_013044025.1 Burkholderiales bacterium | reverse complement strand
GCGACTTCGGCAAGACAGGTCGCCGTCTTCACCACTTCGAAAAGATCTGCGAGCCCGGAAAGATCCCTGGCGATGATCCTGAGCATCACCCTTTTTCTCAGTTCGCGAAGCGCGCGCTTCAGGCTCTCCTCGTCGCGGATTTCAAAAACGTCGAGAAAAGCCTCCATCTCTTCCCCGGAAAAAGGCCGCTCGAGGTCGATCTCCCCCGACAATTCCGGATCCGAATCGAGCATCCTTGCCGCATAACGGCTCCACTTCACCATCTTTTCGAAGATTTCCTGACGAGCGCGCATGTATCCACGAATCCAATAAAAAGCTAAAATCGAGTGTATCCGCATTGGAGCCGGCGATACAAGCAAACCGGGTGAACTTGCCATCGCGCTCACCAATCTAACAGACTGTCATGACCCAATTTCCTGATCGACTCCAGACCGGGCTCATTCCTTGCTGAAGCTCCTGATTGCAACGCACAACTGGATGCGCCGTCTCGTATTGTGGGCTTCGGTGATCCTGTTTTTCCTCGTCGCTCTCTCGATCCTGATCCTGCGCTACTGGGCGTTGCCTGCAGTCGAACAATATCAGGGCGAAATCGCCGGAGCGATCGGCAAGGCGATCGGGGAAAAAGTCGAAATCGGCAACATCGAGGCGGACTGGATGGGGATACACCCCCACCTCGTGTTCGGGCAGGTGAAGATCTACGACCGCGCCGGAAATCCCGCGCTCTCCCTGGACAGGATCGACAGCAATCTTTCCTGGCTCACCTTTCTGACCGGAGAAATCCGCTTCTCCTCCCTCGAAATCGACAAGCCAAGACTGGGAATCCGCATCGGAGAAAACGGCACGACCTATGTCGCTGGCATTCCTGTCGCGCAGGGAACCGGAAAATCCGCATTGTCCGACTGGCTGCTGCATCAGAGCAGGGTGGTGATCCGGGACGGATTCCTGCTCTGGGAAGACGACCGCAGCGGCAATCCCCCGCTCATGCTGGGTTCGGTCGATTTCGCCCTGATCAATTCCGGGAACCATCATCTTTTCGGACTGCGCGCATCCCCCCCATCCGATCTCTCCTCCCCCATCGACCTGCGCGCCAACCTGTTCGGCGACAGCCTGAACGATCTTTCCACCTGGAGGGGAAAATTCTATGCCCGGGTGGATTATGCAAACGTATCCAGGCTGCGCGATCTTCTGCCCATTCCTCGGCAGATCCTCGACGGACGCGGAGGCATGCGGGTCTGGCTGGATTTCTCCAGACTGAAACCGGAATCGGTCACCGCCGACTTCGCCTTGTCCGGGGTTCGGGCGAGGCTCGGCAGCAATCTTCCCGAAATCGGCATGAAATACCTGAAAGGAAGGGTGGGTTGGTCGAATGTGGAAGGAGACCGGGAATTCTTCACCCGCAATCTTTCCCTCGAAACCTATTCCGGAGAGCGGATCGGACCGACCGATTTTCTTCTGCAACGCATTCCGGCAAAACATGGAAACGCGGAGCGGGGGCAGATCAGTGCGAATCAACTGGATCTGGTCAGACTCCGGAAGCTCGCCGCCTATTTCCCGCTTCCGGATGGAATCCGCAAGGCGCTCGGCGAATATTCTCCAGCCGGCAGGATCTCGGATCTTCAGGTGAACTGGAAAGGAGACGAACCTTCCAGCGTGATTTTTCCCTGGCAAAAGCCCCCTGCCAATCCGCCCGAAAGAAAATGGCCGATCCCTCCCCATTACAGCCTGAAAGCCCGCTCTTCGAATCTCGGACTTTCCGTTTCCGGAAAGGAATTCCGCGGAATTTCAGGCAATCTGGACGGGAATGAAAGCGGAGGAAGCCTGCGCCTGGACGCACACCGCAGCGGATTCAATTTTCCCGGGATCTTCGAAACCCCGGTCAATCTCGACACCCTGACCGGACACGCCTCCTGGAAAAACGGGGAGAACGATGTGAAGGTCTCGATCGAAAACCTCTCCTTCTCCAACCCCGATTTGTCCGGAACCGCATTCGGCACCTATGACACGCAGGGGAATTACGCGGATTTCACTGCGAAACTCTCGAAAGTGGACGCGAAATCGGTCTGGCATTACCTGCCGCTCGTCGTGGGTAAGGACGCGCGCGACTGGGTGAAAACCGGCATCACCGGAGGCAGGTCGGACGATGCGAGATTCAGGCTGAAGGGCGATCTCGACCATTTCCCCTTCCGTGACGGACGGGATGGGATCTTCAGGACGACGGTGCATGTCGAAAACGGATCGCTCGCTTACGCGCCCGGATGGCCGAAAATCGAATCGATTTCCGCAGACCTGCTCTTCGAGGGCGCCGGGATGGAAATCCATTCCAGCCATGCATCGATCCTGGGCGCGAAAGTGACCCGCTGCAAGGTGGGCATCGCCAATCTGGACGATCCTCACGCCATCCTGGAAGTGGACGGAGATGCTTCAGGCCCCACCGAAGAATTCCTGCGCTTCATCGACCAGTCCCCTGTTTCTGGCTTCATCGGCGGATTCACTTCAGGCATGCACGCAAGCGGAGACGGAAGCCTGAAGTTGAAACTGCACATCCCGCTGCAAAAGGTTGCCGAAACCAGGGTCGAAGGGAATTACATTTTCAGAGGGGACAAGGTCACCGGTACCGCCATCCCGACCATCGAAAATCTCTCCGGGATGCTGGAATTTTCGGAAAAGGGCGTGAATGCGAAAACGGAAAAGCCACCATCCTGGGAGGAAGCACCACCATCGATGCATCTACCAGGAAAGACGGAAGCCTGAATGTCACCCTTTCCGGCAAAGTGGAGCCGGGCAGACTTGCCGGCCCCATTTCTCGCCACTTCAGCGGCAATGCGAACTGGCACGCCAGTCTCAACGTGCACAAGACCTCAAGCGACCTCGTCATCGAATCTCCGCTCGACGGACTCACCTCCACTCTGCCCGCCCCCTTCGCGAAGAACCCCGGTACGCCCCTTCCCCTTCGCTTCGAACTGAAAACCTCTTCTGCCGGCGAAGACCATGCCACCTTCACCCTTGGAAAGCGGATTTCCGCAAGGTTCTCGGGGGAGACCGGCAAAGGTTCGATGAGTCTCCACAGCGGCATCGTCTACCTCAACGAGGGATTCCCGAACGAAATTCCGGATTTGCCCGGAATCTGGGTGGTGGGCTCGATGGAGGAATTCGACGCCGACCAGTGGCGGGATCTCTTCGATGAAATGGGCGGCGGCTCGAATCCGAGTCCAATCTCTCTTTCCGGAATCGACGTGGACATCGGCGACTTCGCCTTCCTGGGCAGGAAGTTCGGAAAGCTCTCGATCTCTGCCAGGCAGTCTGGCGGAGAATGGGACGCCAATCTATCCGGGAACGAAATCGGGGGAAGCGTCCGCTGGATTCCGGAAGGACGTGGGCGAATCATCGGAAAATTCGTGAATCTCGGCATCCCAGAGTCGCCTCCCGGAGAAACCCCGGAATCGAAAGTCGCCATCGCCAAGGTCGCCAGCCGCAATCTCCCCGCCCTGGACATCACTGCGGACAGCTTCGTTTTCAACAGGAAGGAAGTCGGAAAACTCGAACTGGTCGCGACCCAGCAGGGCAACGACTGGAAGATCGATCGATTGAAAATAGTCAACCCGGACAGCGTGCTCACCGCAGACGGCCTCTGGCAGGGCTGGGCCATCCACCCCAGCACCCGGGTCAATGTCAGACTGGATGTGCACAAGATCGGAAAATTCCTCGCAAGGTTCGGCTACCCGGACAACATCATGCGCGGCAAGGGATCGATGGAAGGCTGGCTGTCCTGGGCGGGCAGTCCGCAGTCCATCAATTACGCATCGCTCGACGGCAAAATCGCGCTTTCCGCGAGCCATGGCCAGTTCAACAAGATCGATCCCGGCATCGGCAAATTGCTCGGCATCCTCAGCCTGCAGGAACTGCCGAGAAGGATCACGCTCGATTTCCGAGACATTTTCAGCCAGGGGCTTGCCTTCGACAATATTTCCAGCAATTTCGAGATCTCGAAGGGAATCGCCTCCACCAAAAATCTGCGCATTCAAAGCCCAGCCGCGGAAGTCGACATGACCGGAAAAATCGATCTGGACCACGAAACGCAGGATCTCGACATTCTGGTGAAGCCCCAGCTCGGCGGAAGCGTCTCGGTAGCAAGCTCACTACTCGGAGGGCCGGTGGTGGGCATCGTAACCTGGGTGGTGGGCAAGGCTTTGCAGGATCCCCTCGACCAGCTTGCCTCCTACGAATACAATGTCACGGGTAGCTGGTCCGATCCCGTGGTGAAAAAGGGGCACGAGTAAAAATGAAAAAAACGATCGCATTCGTCCTGTTGATGTGTTCAGGATCGCTCGCGGAAGCGGCCTGCGCGATTCCCCAGGAATTCTGGGACTGGCCGAGATCAGGCGATGCCATCCTTTCCCTCAAGGAGATCCGCCCCTGCATGGACCAGTATCTTGCCGACCCGCAATCGAGGATCGTCATCCATTCCGGGAAGGATACGGACAGTTCGCTGCATGCGGGTGAATTTCAGGCCTGGCTGGTCTCGCTCGCAGTCAGCCCATCGCGAATCGAAATGAAGGGCGACCTTCCTGAAAAGGGCGTCGCCATCGACACGGAAAAATTGAAATGATCCTGATCCTCTCTCAAGATACGAACAGCGCGGAATTCTCCGAGCTGATGGGGCATCTTTCCAATCTCCCCAACATCAAAACCAGGGTGCATACCGAACAGGGTGAAGAGCAGACCCTCACCGAAATCTACCTCATCGGCAACACCCAGGCGCTCAACATGGAAGACATGAGAAGCCTGCCCTGCGTGGAAAACGTGGTGAGGGTTTCGGAAGAATACAGGATCCTCGGCAGACACGAGAACGACAACCGGCCCAGCCATTTCGAATACAACGGCGTGCATTTCGGACAGGACAATCTGAATGTCTTCGCCGGTCTTTGCGCTGTGGACAATCCCGATCACGTCGGTCGCATGATGCAGGCATTG
>JABEVD010000132.1 GCA_013044025.1 Burkholderiales bacterium | reverse complement strand
GCGCTCGCCGCCTATCGCGACTCAAAAGAATGGCACATTGAACTCATCGAATATTTGAGGGGAAACCGCGATCTCGTCGAAAGCGGGATCCAGGAAATGGGGCTTGTCCTGTCCCATGTCGAGGCGACCTATCTCGCCTGGATAAATACTTCCGGAATCGACAATCCTGCAGCCTTTTTCGAAAAAGCCGGAGTTGGTCTTTCGGACGGCGTCGATTTCGGTCTGCCTGGCTTCGTCCGGCTCAATTTCGGCTGTCCCAGATCCCGCATCGATGAGGCGTTATCCAGGATGAAACTGGCGTTTCACGCAAGATGAAGCAGCGTCCCGTTTTCCTTCGGAGAGGAACCCCCATTCATTGAAGCAACGGCATGCAATTTCCTTCGAGGATCGATCTGCGTGCTGCAGTGGAGCAGTGCCCCGCCACTGCATTCTGTCCACCGCAAATTTCATGGAGAACCGAAAATGTCAACAGGTCTGATCACGCCATCTCCATATCATATCTTTATGTTTATTTGAATAAAAATTTCAGCCAAAAAAACGGGCAGGAGCGGGGTGGCCCTTGATTTCAGCCGCATTCCGCCATCCATCCATATCTTTTCAACAAGGTTATCCACAGGAATTGTGGATGGATATTTTCCGGATTCACCCCGGCCTTCTGCTATATCGTCGAACGCGGTTCCGTGGATACGATTCGAGTGAATTTCGCAGGCCGGATCTGGCGGAATCAACGATTATTCAATGGACAGGAATCCCCACAACTCCCCGGCATGATTCGCCGGTATAATCCTTTCAGGTCCATGTCGATGGACATTAGCTGGAAACAGAGCATGCATTCCGATCTGGATGATGATGCCTACCGTTCGGTCTTCGAGCACAGCATGGATGCCGTGCTGCTCACCATCCCGGATGGAAGGATCCTGGCCGCCAATCCTGCGGCATGCCGCCTCTTCAGGCGCAGCGAGGAAGAAATCTGCGAAGCCGGCCGTGCCGGTCTGGTCGATGCCGCTTCGCCGCAATTGCCGCGCATGCTCGAAGAACGGGCGCGCACCGGCAAGGCGGAAGGCGAGCTCATCTTCCTGCGCGGGGACGGTTCGCGCTTCGTGGGAGGAATCAGCTCTTCGGTGTTTGCCGACAAGGCCGGCCGGAGCCGCAGCATCATGATCATCCGCGACCTCGCCGCAATCAAGGAAATGGAGGGGATGATCCGGGACAGGATGCTGGAACTCCAGACCATCCTCGACGGTTCCTGCGTCGCGATCACTTTCGTCAGGGACAGGCTGCAGATCTGGGCGAACAAGCGGATGAGCGAATTGTTCGGCTACACCGCGGAGGAAATGGCCAGTCAGCCGACCACCCTTTTCTACCAGTCGCAGCGGGATTACGAGGCTTTCGGCGCAAGCGCCTACCCCGCACTGAGGCGCGGAGAGACATTCCATTCAGAACAGCCGATGCGTCATCGCGACGGTCATATCATCTGGATCAACCTTTCCGGCAAGGCCATTTCTCCCGACGATCTTTCGCTCGGCAGCATCTGGGTGCTCGAGGACATCACTTCGCGCAAGCTGGCGGAAGAAGCGCTGAAGGCATCCGCAAGCGAGATCGTCGACCTTTACGAAAATGCGCCTTGCGGCTACCACTCGGTCGATGCGAACGGAATCATCGTCAGGATCAACCAGACCGAGCTGGACTGGCTCGGATACAGCCGGGAGGAACTTTTAGGCAGGAACGTGCGGGATATACATACCGCCGCCAGCCAGCCGCTTCTCGAAAAGAAGTTCTCCAGGCTGGCCCACAACGAACCGGTAACGGACATGGAATTCGAACTGGTCAGAAAGGACGGGACGATATTGCCGGTCCTGCTCAATGCGACCGGGATCCGGGATGAGGACGGGAAATTCGTCATGAGCCGCTCGACCATACTCGATCTCAGGGTTCGCAAGGAACTCGAGCGCAAACTGGAAATTCAGGCCCACTACGATTTGCTCACCGGGCTCAACAATCGCGCGTATTTCTGCGAACTGGCGGAACTGGAACTGGCCCGCACCAGAAGGATGGAACACCCGCTCGGGTTCATGATGTTCGATGTCGATCATTTCAAGCATGTGAATGACACCTACGGGCACGATGCCGGAGATGCGGTGCTGAAGGCGCTGGCGACATGCTGCCTGAAGACCCTGCGAGAGATCGACATCATCGGCCGCTGGGGAGGAGAGGAATTCGTCGTCCTGCTCCCCGGAATCAGGGGGAACCAGGTCAGGGAGGCGGCGGAAAGGCTCAGGATCGCCCTTTCGGAAATCAGGGTCGACATCGGGGAAGGCAAGCTTCTGTCCATTTCGGTTTCGATTGGCGCAACCTGGCACCTCGCTTCCGACTCGACCCTCGACAACCTGGTCAAGCGCGCCGACGAGGCCCTGTATGCCGCCAAGCACGAAGGCAGGAATTGCGTCTTCCTGGATTCGAGCGTGATGTCATGAAATCATGCCGCTCATCGGAAACGGTCCCTCCGGGATCCGAGAATCCAACCCTGCCTTTTCAGAAGTCGACCACGCCCTCGAAATAACGCTTGGTTCGCGGAACCGCAAGATTGGCAATGATTTCGGCCATCCTTTCCCCGGAATGCCCCGTGCCGTAAATGTGACTGCAGGCACAGGTCTGACGCAGCTGATGGGACACCGCCTGCATCATGTCTTCCAGATTCCAGCCGCAATCCAGCACATTGCACCCGCGCTCTCGTCCGTACTGGCGGTCGCCCAGATTGACCACCGGAACGCCGAGATAGGCGCATTCGCGTATTCCCACGCTGGAATTGCCCACGAGACAGCGGCTTTGCTGCAGCAGACGCAGGAAAGCCTTTCCTTCCAGGTTGTTGACGCTCCACATCGGTGCGCCCGGGCTGTCGCGTCTGAAATCGTTCAGGGCTCTCCTGACATCGTCGGAACCTGCGTCACTGTTCGGATGGAACACCACGAACGGCAGGCCTGAGGCAGTCACGGCCCGCAGCGTCATGCGCATCTGTTCGTAGGACGAGGCGTGTTCCGTGGTATCGGCATGCTGCAACACCACCACGAAGCCGCGTTCCAGGTCCAGGTCTCCCAGGTTCTGGGGCACAAGGGCCGCCCTGAGATCTTCCAGCGTCATCTGCATCGATTCCCGGGCCAGATCGATGGAAGGGCAACCCGTGACATGGATCGTATCCGGATGCTCGCCCATGGCGATCAGCCGTTGCGCCGCCTGATCATTGGCCACCAGATGGATGTCCGAGAGCTTGGTCACTGCATGTCTCACCCTTTCGTCGATATTGCCCGTGATCTCGCCCCCCTGCACATGGATCAGCGGAATCCCGAGGTAGGAAGCGGCCACTGCAGTGCCCATCGTTTCATAGCGATCCGCGATGGTCACCACCCAGTCTGGACGCGCGGCCTGCAGATGACGGGCGGTAAACAGGATGGTATGGGCCGCAGTTTCCGCCATCCGTACCGGCTCTCCACCGGGGACCAGCGTTTCCCCCTCTCCGGCAATCTCGAATCCGTCCGCGCGGATACGGTCGATCACCCGTCCATGGGGCTCGGAAAGCGCAGCACCCGAACAAAGACATTGCACCTCCACCTTGCGCTCGTCGCGCAGAGCGTTCAGGGCAGACCGGATGCGCGAATAGCTGGGGCGCGCCGTCACGGCCACCAGCACCTTCTTCTTAAATGATGTCGACATCTTCCCACCCCAGTTTGTGATCCTTTTCAAGGGAACGGATCAAAGACCGTCCCTGCAGTTTCTGGATGGCGTCATAACCCAGCCCTCCCCCCGGTTTCTTGTAGGCAATATCCTCGGGCGTCAGCCTGTGGCCGACCGGCAAGGGGCGTACCGTCACCAGCGAGCGCCCGAAAATCCCCGGGTTGTACCCAAGATCTTCGAGGCGAGTTCTTTCATCAACCGGGTGGGTGCGCATCGACCAGGCAAAACGAGCTTCCTCCACCAGGCGCTTCAGCCCGTCCGGCGTGAGCGATGCTGGCACGTCCGGCCCGAACATGCGCTCATGCAGAGTCAGATGAACCTCGATGAGCGAAGCGCCGAGATAAGCCGCCACCACGCCGGGCACCGTGGAAGCGGAATGATCGGACAAGCCTACGGGACGCGGGAAAGCTGCGCTCATCAAGGCCTGGAAGCGGTTCATGCCCACCTCTTCCGGCGGGGTGGGATAGCGGCTGGTGCAGTGCAGCAGCGCCACCTGCGAACCGCCCCTTTCCAGTTCAGCGCAAACTTCCAGAAGACGCGGCATGTCGGACAAACCGCCCGACATCAGCACAGGCTGGCCGGTGCGCCCCACCCATTGGAGAATTTCTGGGTTATGCACTTCTCCGGAGGCGATTTTCCAGGCTTGCATGCCGAGGGAAGCGAGCCATTCGCAGGCCCGCACCGAAAAAGGGCTGCTCAGGAACACCAGGCCATGACGCTCGGCATGCTGCTTGAGCAGCGCCCACTGCTCCAGGGTGAATTCCATGCGTCGCCAGTAATCGTAACGCGAAGCGTCCTGTTGGCTGAAAGGCACGCGCCACGGCTCGTGAACCGTGCTCTCCTCCGATGCGATATGGGTTTGAAACTTGACGGCCTGCACACCGCACCCTGCGGCCACGTCGATGAAAGCCATGGCCTGCCCGAGACTGCCTTCATGACTTTGCGCCACTTCCGCAATCACGAAAGGAGGGTGCTGCGGACCAATATCGTAACCTGCAATTTTCATCGCATCCTTCCTGTTTTCTGTAATGTTGAAATGATCTTTTCAACAGACCGCATGATTCCGGTCTGCCCTAATGACCAGCCAGGGGATGTCGAGTTCCTTTACTTTCGTAACAAAGTGTCTCCGTCCGGTACGGAATGGACCGAGGACAAACCAAAAAACGCATCGAATCAGGCATCATTGCCGAAAACGCGGGGCAACAGGAACAGGGAAGCCGGTTGCGGGGATTTCTGCGGCTTCTGCGGCCCGCTATAATCGAGGCACTTTCCTTCACCGGTTGATCAGCATCGTGTCGCATTCCCCCCCTACCCGCACCGGTTCCTTGTGGATGCTCGTTGCCGGGCTGAACTTTGCGCTGATGGGCCTCTTCGTCAAATGGGGGGCGGCACAGTTCGGAACCACGGCCCTGGTGTTCTACCGCTCCCTGTTCGGAATGCTGTTCCTCATCGTCGTGGCACGCCAGCCTTTGAGCGCCTATGCCACGCCCCACTGGCGCCGTCATCTGGGGCGAAGCATCTCCGGGCTGGTTTCGCTGTGGATGTATTTCGTGGCCATTGCGCATCTTCCGCTCGCCACTGCAGTCACCCTGAACTACACCTCCCCCCTGTTCCTCGCGGCCTACCTGCGCATGGCTCACCCCGAAGAACCCCGCCCCGGCCTGCTCATTTTCCTGCTGACCGGATTCTTCGGCATCGCCTTGCTGCTGCATCCCCACCTTTCCCCGGGTCAGTGGCCCTATGCCCTGATCGGCCTGGGATCAGGGTTGGGAGCTGGAATATCCTATGCGCAGGTGCGCGCCATGTCCCGACTAGGAGAACCGGACTGGCGTGTGGTGTTCTATTTCACCGGCCTTTCCACCCTGATCACCGGCATCCTGCTGCCGTTCGAATCCGCACCAGAGTGGAACCTGTCCACCATCCTGCCCCTGGCCGGACTCGGGCTTTTCGCCACACTGGGGCAACTCACCATGACCCGCGCCTACCGCACCGGCATCACCCTGGTGGTGGCCAATCTGGCCTATGCCACCATCGTTTTCTCTTCCCTGCTCGGCATCCTTTGGCTGGACGAGCATCCTTCGCCGGAGACCTGGACAGGCATGGCGGTGGTGATTCTGGCCGGCGTGGGCGCCGGCCTGTGGCGCGCCAGGGAAAGCGCAACCTGATTCTTCCCTGCTGCGCAGGCTTTCTCCGGGTTGCTGAAAATCGGAACCGTACATCGGCACGCCCGATTCAAGAACCAGCGTGCACCTTGAATCTGGAACCATTCAAGCGGATTATCATTGAACCGGCTTCTAAAACAGCCCTATCCGCATCCTTTGCATTCGATCTTCCAGTTCAAACAGGAGGTAATCATGCTCGTCGTATTTGTCCACGGCTGGAGTGTCACCAATACCGATACTTATGGAGGCCTGCCGACTGCATTGGCGAATCACCCCCCTGAAGGAATCGAAATAAGGGTCGATCACCTTTATCTCGGAAAATACGTCAGTTTTTCGGATGAGGTGAACATCGACGACATCGCGCGCGGCATGCAAAATGCTGTCGCTGCGGAGATCCTGCCGAAACTGGCCAGGGGAGAACGATTCGCCTGCATCACCCATTCCACAGGCGGCCCCGTCGTGCGAACCTGGATCGATGTTTTCTACAGGGAGAATCTGAAGCAATGTCCCTTGAGCCATCTGGTGATGCTGGCGCCGGCGAATCACGGCTCAGCCCTTGCGCAACTCGGCAAAAGTCGGCTGTCCAGAATGAAATTCTTCGCGGAAGGCGTTCAGCCCGGCACCGGCGTGCTCGACTGGCTCGAACTGGGGAGCGATCAGAGCTGGGCGCTCAATCTTTCCTGGCTCGAATATCGATGCACCGACGCCGGCCTGTACCCTTTTGTTCTTACCGGCCAAACCATCGACCGCAGCTTCTACGACAATCTCAATTCCTATACCGGCGAAGCCGGGTCGGATGGCGTCGTCAGGGTTGCGGCAGCAAACATGAACTATGGTCTGGTCCGGCTGCAGCAACAGGATGGGGATTTCAGGCTGGTTACCGAAGGGCAAACGGAAAACCTCGCTTTCGGAATCCTTCCCGGTCGCTCTCACTCCGGCGAGGAAATGGGCATAATGCGCAGCGTGAAATCGACAGACGACGCTTCCCATCCGACCGTTCAATGGGTGTCCCGATGCCTGGGTGTGAACAGCGCCGGATCCTACAAGGAACTTGTCAGTGAACTCGAAAAGCTGACCGGGATTACCCAGGAAGCGGAAAGAACCAGAAAATCCAGAGAAATTTTCATTTTCGAGCGCGAATTCACCACGAACCGTTACTGCATGTTCGTTTTCAGAATCGTCGACGATCGCAACAACCATCTTGCCGATTACGATGTCATTTTCACTGCGGGTCCGCAATACAACGAAAATCACCTGCCCAGCGGATTTTTTGTCGATCGCCAGCGCAATCAGCTCAATCCGGGAAAGCTCACGTATTTCATCGATTATGATGTGATGGC
>JABEVD010000016.1 GCA_013044025.1 Burkholderiales bacterium | reverse complement strand
TCTTTCCAGGAAGGACGACGGGGTGGAGCTTGCCAAGAGCAACATCCTGCTCGTGGGGCCAACCGGTTCCGGCAAGACGCTGCTCGCGCAGACGCTGGCTAGGCTCCTCAACGTGCCTTTCGTCATGGCCGATGCCACCACCCTCACCGAGGCGGGCTATGTCGGTGAGGATGTGGAAAACATCATCCAGAAGCTGCTGCAAAAATGCGATTACGATATCGACAAGGCGCAACACGGCATCGTCTACATCGACGAGATCGACAAGATTTCCCGCAAATCGGACAATCCTTCGATCACCCGCGATGTTTCCGGTGAAGGCGTGCAGCAGGCGCTGCTGAAACTCATCGAAGGCACGGTCGCTTCCGTCCCCCCGCAAGGTGGCAGAAAGCATCCCAACCAGGAATTCGTGCAGATCGATACCACCAACATCCTGTTCATCTGCGGCGGCGCTTTCGACGGGCTCGACAAGATCATCCGTCAGAGATCGGAGAAAGGCGGCATCGGTTTCGGCGCGGAAGTGCGGAGCCGCGACAACCGCAAGGACGTGGGCGAAGTGCTGAAGGATGCCGAGCCCGAGGATCTCATCAAATACGGGCTGATTCCGGAATTCGTCGGCAGGCTGCCGGTGGTCGCGACCCTCGAGGAACTCGACGAGGCTGCGCTGATCCGCATCCTCACCGAGCCCAGAAACGCGCTCACCAAGCAGTATCAGAAGATGTTCGACATGGAAGACGTCGAACTCGAGTTCCGGGAGCAGGCGCTGCATGCCGTGGCGAAAAAGGCGCTCGCAAGAAAGACCGGCGCGCGCGGATTGCGCTCCATTCTGGAGAACTCGCTTCTGGACATCATGTTCGAGCTTCCTTCGCTCGACAATGTCGAGAAAGTGGTGCTCGATGTCGCCGCCGGCGGCGAGATCAAGCCCATCCTGATCTACTCGGAGCAGTCGAAGCTGGCAGACTCCGCCTGATCGAGTCGAAAAGAATGGCGGGCGGGGCTTGAAATTCGCCCCCGCCGCCCCCATTCCATCCTTATCCAACTTTGATAGGTGAGACATGATGTCCGATCCAGCCGAGAACAGCAGCCAGTTCATGCCGCTCCTTCCCTTGCGCGACGTGGTGGTGTTCCCGCACATGGTGATCCCCCTTTTCGTGGGAAGATCCAAATCCATTCAGGCGCTCGACGCCGCCATGGAATCCGGGAAAAGCATCATTCTCGTGGCGCAGAAATCCGCCGCAAAGGATGAACCTTCCGCCGAGGACATGTATCGCATCGGCAATGTCGCCAACATCCTGCAGATGCTGAAACTCCCCGACGGCACCGTCAAGGTGCTGGTGGAAGGCGCGCACCGCGCCAGAATCCTCGACGTGATCGACCGCAAATCTCATTTCGAAGGCGAGATCGAGCTGGTTCCCGCGGACGATGCGATGAATCACGAGATCGAGGCGATGCGCCGCGCGCTGCTCGCCCAGTTCGACCAGTACGTGAAGCTCAACAAGAAGATTCCGGCGGAGATCCTCACCTCGCTTTCCTCGATCGACGAATCCGGCAGGCTCGCTGACACCATCGTCGCGCATCTGCCCCTCAAGCTCGAACAGAAGCAGGAAGTGCTGGAGATTTTCGACGTGCAAAAGCGTCTCGAGCATCTCCTTGGGCTTCTGGAATCCGAACTCGACATCCTCCAGGTGGAAAAGAGGATCCGCGGACGGGTGAAGCGCCAGATGGAAAAGAGCCAGCGCGAGTATTATCTCAACGAGCAGGTGAAAGCCATCCAGAAGGAGCTCGGCGAAGGCGAGGAAGCGGCCGATCTCGACGAGCTCGCCAGAAAGATCAAGGCTGCGCAGATGCCCAAGGATGCGCTGGCGAAAGCGGAAGCCGAGCTCAAGAAGCTGAGGCTGATGTCGCCGATGTCGGCGGAAGCCACCGTGGTGCGCAATTACATCGATTCCCTGGTTGCTCTTCCCTGGAAGAAAAAGAGCAAGATCAGTCGGGATCTTGCCGCGGCCGAAGCGATCCTCGAGCAGGATCATTACGGTCTGGAAAAGGTGAAGGAACGCATTCTCGAATATCTCGCCGTGCAGCAGCGGGTCGACAAGCTCAAAGCGCCCATCCTTTGCCTCGTGGGTCCTCCCGGTGTGGGCAAGACTTCTCTCGGGCAGTCGATCGCGCGCGCAACCAACCGCAAGTTCGTGCGGATGTCGCTGGGCGGCGTTCGCGACGAAGCGGAAATCCGCGGGCACAGGAGAACCTACATCGGTTCCATGCCCGGAAAGATCCTGCAGAACATGGGCAAGGTCGGCGTTCGCAATCCGCTGTTCCTGCTCGACGAAGTCGACAAGATGGGCGCGGACTTCCGCGGCGATCCTTCCTCGGCATTGCTGGAAGTGCTCGATCCGGAGCAGAACAGCACTTTCGTCGATCATTACGTGGAAGTGGAATACGATCTTTCGGATGTGATGTTCGTGGCCACCGCCAACACGCTCAACATACCTGCGCCGCTTCTGGACAGAATGGAAGTGATCCGCCTTTCCGGCTATCCGGAAGACGAGAAGATCAACATTTCGATGCGCTATCTCGTCAAGAAGCAGATGAAATACCACGGTCTCCAGGAGAGCGAGCTTTCCATTTCGGAGAGCGCGGTGCGGGACGTGGTCCGCTATTACACCCGCGAGGCCGGGGTTAGGAGTCTGGAACGCGAAATCGCCAAGATCTGCCGCAAGGTGGTGAAGATGCTGTTGCTCAAGAAGAGCGAGAAAACCATCACGGTGAGCTCCAGGAATCTGGACAAGTTCCTCGGCGTGCGCCGCTACACGTACGGCATGGCGGAGAAGAAGAATCAGATCGGTCAGGTGACCGGACTTGCCTGGACCGAGGTGGGCGGGGATCTTCTCACCATCGAAAGCGTGGCGCTGCCCGGCAAGGGCAAGACCATCACCACCGGCACGCTGGGCGAAGTGATGCAGGAATCGATCCAGGCTGCGCTTTCCGTGGTGCGGAACCGTTCCGTTTCGCTGGGCATCGACACGGATTTCTACCAGAAAAACGATCTGCACATCCACCTTCCCGAGGGGGCGACCCCGAAGGACGGTCCGAGCGCGGGGATCGCGATCTGCACCGCAATGGTTTCGGTGCTGACCGGAATTCCGGTGCGGGCGGATGTCGCGATGACGGGGGAGATCACCCTGCGCGGCGAAGTGCTGCCCATCGGCGGATTGAAGGAGAAACTCCTCGCCGCCCATCGCGGCGGAATCAAGCATGTGCTGATTCCGGAGGAAAATGTCAAGGATCTCAACGAGATCCCGGACAATATCAAGAGCAAGCTCGAGATTCACCCGGTCAGATGGATCGACCAGGTGATCGATTTTGCACTCGAAAGCAAACCGCTTGCTCATGCCTCAGGGAATGACGAGAGGGATGTGGAGCCCATTTCTGCCAAAATGGAAGAGATGGGGACGCCGACGGTGATCAAGCATTGATTGGGCGCGGCACATTGTCGAGCCGCGAAAATCATATTAGAATCCAACGGCATTCTTTTCAGGTGAAGCTTTCCGCAAGGCGGAAGTACGGTCAATTGGGTGAATAAAGGGGACAACATGAACAAATCTGAGCTGATTGATGCAATTGCTGAATCCGCAGACATTTCGAAGGCTTCTGCCGGACGTGCTCTGGATGCGATGATCGATGCAGTCAAGGGTGCGCTCGACAAGGGCGACATGGTGACGCTGGTGGGATTCGGCACATTCTATGTCGGCGATCGTCCCGCACGCACCGGACGCAATCCCCGCACTGGCGAGGAAATCAAGATCGAGGCAGCCAAGGTTCCGAAATTCCGGGCTGGAAAAGGTCTCAAGGATGCGGTAAAATAATCGTCTTTGTTGCACGAAGCGGGTGCTTAGCTCAGCTGGTAGAGCGTCGCCCTTACAAGGCGAATGTCGGGGGTTCGATCCCCTCAGCACCCACCAGGATTTGAAAGCAGTACTTGCAGTAAACGGGTTTCTTCTGTAGAATCTCGGTTTCGTCGCTAAACGACATGGAGTGGTAGTTCAGTCGGTTAGAATACCGGCCTGTCACGCCGGGGGTCGCGGGTTCGAGTCCCGTCCACTCCGCCAACACAAAAAGCCCCGCAATCGCGGGGCTTTTCTGTATCTGCCTTCCTTACAATCCCTGGAAAAGCTGTTAGAATCTTGCGTTTCCGCAAGCAATCCTGAAGAGCTCACCGAATGTTCGATTTCGTCGACAAACACAAAAAGATCGTCCACATCATTTTTGGCCTGGTTTCACTGACTTTCGTGTTCTGGGGGGTCCAGTCGTACCGCAGCATGGGGGGCAACGATGTCGCCAATGTCAATGGACTGAAAATCGCGGCGGGCGAATTCGATGCCGCCCTGCATCAACAGCAGGAGAGAATGAGACAAAGCCTGGGCGCCGGGGCAGACGCCTCGATCTTCGACAGCCCGGGATTCAAGCTTGCCGTGCTGGAGCGCATGATCCAGCAGAAACTGTTCCTGGATGCGGCGAACGAAGCGGGCATCGCGGTCACCGACGAGGAACTCGTCGAGATGATCCGGAAAATTCCCGCCTTCCAGAAAGACGGCGCATTTTCCAACGATCGCTATGTAGAACTGCTGCGCGGACAGGGGCTCACCCCGGTTCGATTCGAGCAAGAGGTGAAGGAAGATCTGGCGAGGCAGCAACTCGTCGATTTCGTCACCCGGGACAGTTTTCTTTCCGGTCAGTCTGCAAAGCTGTTCCTCGCCATGCTCGGGGAGCAGCGCGTCGTGAGCGAGGCGGATTTCGATCCCTCCGCCTATGTTTCGAAGCAGACCGCGAGCGAAGCCGAAATCGCGAAATATTACAAGGATCATGAAGCCGATTTCAGGGTCCCCGAAATGGTGAAGGTGCAATATCTCGCGCTTTCTCCCGAGGCGCTGGAAGCGCAGGTGAGCGTCTCCGATGACGACGTGAAGAAATACTATGCCGCGCATCCTGCCGAATTCAGCGTTCCGGAAGAACGCGAGGCGAGCCATATCCTCATCGCCGTGGCAAAGGATGCTCCCCAGGCGGAAATCGATGCCGCGAAGGCGAAAGCCTTGCAGATCGAACAGGATCTGAAGAAGGATCCATCCAGATTTGCCGAGCTCGCGAAGCAGTATTCCCAGGATCCAGGCTCTGCTGCGAACGGTGGTAGCCTCGGGTTCTTCAAGCGTGGAATGATGGTGAAACCCTTCGACGATGCGGTGTTTTCGATGAAGGCGGGAGAGATCAGCGCGC
>JABEVD010000131.1 GCA_013044025.1 Burkholderiales bacterium | reverse complement strand
TTTGTCCCGAGCCCGGGCACCCTGATCGAGCGCGCCAGGGAGGCGATTCGCGACAGGATTCTGCAAAAGCTGCGCAATCTTCCCCATGCGGGGGTGATCGCGGCGCTGGTGATGGGAGATCAGCGCTCGATTTCGAGCGAGGAATGGCAGACCTTCAGGCGCACCGGCGTGATCCATCTCATGAGCATATCCGGTCTGCATGTGACGATGATCGCGGGCCTTTCCGCTTTTCTCTGCCACTTCCTGTGGAGAAGAAGCAGGCAGCTCGTCCTGATGATTCCGGCGCGAAAGGCGGCGGCCGTGGCAGGGCTCCTCGCCGCTTTTTTCTATTCCCTGCTCGCAGGCTATGCGGTTCCCACCCAGCGCACCGTGTACATGCTGGCGGTGGTTGCGGTCTCCTTCTGGTCGGGCAGGTCCAATTCCTCTTTCTCCATTCTTTGCTGGGCGCTGTTCGTCGTGATCCTGTTCGATCCATGGGCCGTGCTCGCTGCGGGATTCTGGCTTTCCTTCCTCGCGGTCTTCCTCATCCTCCATGTGGGAAGCGGCAGGATCGCAAGGCCAGGGATTGTTTCCTCCTGGATTTCGGTGCAATGGGCGATGACGGTGGGACTGGTTCCGGCCCTGCTGATCTTTTTCGGACAGATTTCCCTGGTTTCCCCTTTCGCCAATGCGCTGGCGATTCCGCTGGTGAGTTTCGTGGTCGTCCCGCTAGCGCTGATGGGCGCGATTTTCCCCCCGCTGCTTGTGCTCGCCCAGGCTTGTTTTTTTCCGCTCATGGTGCTGCTCCAATGGATGGAGAAACTGCCCGATGCGGTCTGGGTGCAGCATTCCCCTCCGGCCTGGTCGGTTCCTGTCGCCTTTCTCGGTGTCCTGCTGATCCTGCTGCCGCGCGGGGTCCCTTCGCGCTGGCTGGGCGGTTTTTTTCTGCTGCCGATGTTTCTGGTGTTGCCGGAAATTCCCGGAAGCATGAGGGTTGCGGTGCTCGATGTCGGACAGGGGCTTTCCGTGGTCGTGCAAACCCGCCATCATGCGCTTCTGTACGATGCGGGGCCGGTTTTCTCGAAGTTTTCCGACAGCGGAAACAGGGTCATCGTCCCCTATCTCAGGGGGGAGGGGGTGGGGAGACTGGACGCCATGGTGCTGAGTCACGATGATTCGGATCATACTGGCGGTGCGGCATCGGTCCGCATGGACATTCCGGTTTCCGGCACGATCGCATCCTTTCCGGTCGCTTCCGGAATGCGCTGCAGGAAGGGGCAGTCCTGGAACTGGGACGGGGTGAGCTTCGAGATGCTGAGTCCGGAATCCTCCGGTTTGCCGAAATCCGCCGGAAAGAATTCATCGAGCTGCGTGCTGAGGATCGCAGCCGATCAGGGCGCGGTCCTGCTCGCAGGAGACATCGAGCGGAGCGTCGAATCCGGTCTTGCGGAAAGCGGGAAAGTGCATGCGGAGGTTCTGGTCGTGCCGCATCATGGCGGCGCGAGCGCTTACTCTCCTTCCTTCGCAAAGGAAGTCTCCCCGCGTTACGCGGTGTTCACGGTCGGATACCGGAATCGCTTCGGTCACCCCAAGCCCGGTATCGTCTCCCTCTATGCAGCTTCCGGCGCCGAGATCCTGAGGACGGATCGGGACGGGGCGCTCCTGTTCGATTTCACCGGAAAGGGAATCCTGGTCCGGTCCTGGAGAAGGGAGCGCGCCCGGTACTGGTATCAGGAGAAGTGAATGCCGGTTCCGACCATTTCGTTGACTTCGATCCGGTAGGAAAGCTCCGAACCTTCGAGGATTTTTCCGCCCACTTCGGCGCGAGGGTAAATGAAGAGGGGCAGGCGTCCTCCTGAATCGGGCAGGGAAATGTTGCGCTCGTGGTTGAGCCCGATCCAGTTGAGTTTCCAGGAACCGAAGAGTGCTTCCTTCAGTTGGGCGACCCCGGCATCTGCGAAGCTCTTTCCTTCTTGCTGGATGACGCGCTGGATTTCTGCAGGATCGACCGGAACCCAGCCCGGCCCTTCCAGATAGAATTCCGCCCTCGCATGATATTCCGGATCGATTTTTCCATGTTCGCCTTCCTTCAGCAGGATGCCGTAAGCGCCTCTCGCGGGGATGTGCGATGCGGAACAAAGAGAGACGAACAGGGTCGCGATGTCCAGGCTCTTTCCGCCCAGGTTTCCTCCTTCGAGCCAGGCTGCCGGATCTCCCGTGCCGCAGCCTGCAACCGAAGCATCGTAATGGGTGTTGGTCACCACCCAGTCGTAGATCGCCTTCGCTTTTGCAAGCTGGGAATCCTTGCCATGGATGATGGAAGCTGCGGTTTTCCGGACGATGGCAGGTTCGTTGGTGACATAGTGGCGGATTTCCCGGGGAATATTCCCGCCGCTTGCGATGTCGAGATTGGCCTTCCTGTTGGCGGTCTTGATCAGCGTGCCCACCGTGATGTCGCGGCTTCCCGCCCTCGGCCATTCGCCGAAGAACAATGCCGCGGGATTTTTGGGCGGATCGAACAGGCTCGCCTTCGTGGGGCCGTCGCTCCAGACGCTGCCCATGTTGCGCTGGAAGAGGGTGTCATTGCTGTCGGGAATGGGGAGCCAGAGTTTCGCATCGGCGCCTTCGGGGAGGGCGACGTGATAATTGAAGCGAAATGTTTTCCACTGGGCGATTTCATCGTAGTATCCCCAGGATGGCATGGCGAGGAGGCTGCCGCTTGCTGCGGCCAGTTTGATAAAATCTCGGCGTTTCATGTCGGCCCTTTCAAGTACATTGGTTCTAAAAGTTTACGGAGTGATGATGTCCCTGTCCACGATCGAATTTCAGACGGAAGAAAATCCCGGGTTTTCCATCATCTGGCTGCATGGGTTGGGCGCGGACGGCAACGATTTCGTGCCGGTTGCGCAATCCATGGATTTGCCTTTCGGGGTGCGATTCGTTTTTCCCCATGCGCCGGTCCTGCCCGTCACCATCAATGGCGGATACAGGATGCGCGCCTGGTATGACATTTATTCGCTGTCTCCGGGCGGAAGGGAGGATCGGGAAGGGATCGAGGCCTCGTCGAGGCTGCTGGAAGAACTGATGATGAAGGAGCATGCGCGCGGCATTCCGTTCGACCGCATTTTCCTCGCAGGATTCTCCCAGGGCGCTGCCTTGGTGCTTCATGCAGGGTTGCGCTTTCGCGAAAGGATCGCCGGAATCGTCGCGCTTTCGACCTATCTTCCGCTTGCATCCACGCTGGACAGGGAAGCGAATCCTGCCAATGCCGGCATTCCCGTTTTTCTCGCGCACGGCGACGAGGACGACGTGATCCCGGTTTCGGCAGGTTTTGCCGTGCGGGATGTGCTTTCCGCACTCGGTCACCGTGTCGACTGGCATCGCTACCCCATGGCGCATTCGGTGAATGGACGGGAAACCGCGGACATTTCCTCCTGGCTGGAAAACATCATGTCAGGCGATGTGGAATCGCCAAAGATTGAAGCCTGAGCCGCGTCCGAGAAGTTCCAGCGGGATCAGGGTGTGCATTTTTCCGCCCAGATCCGCTTCGTAACGTTCGGTGGATGAGAATCCTGTTGTTTCGACCGCGATTTCCACTTTTCGCTCGTCCATCCTGACCAGCAAGCCGTTCAGGTTGAGCCCCGCCGCAGAGAGTTGCACCGGGTGCAGATGGCTGGACAGGATCTCTGCGCCGATATGCCATCTTCTTGCGGCGTCCCGGTTCATTCTCCGGATGATGCAAAGATTGCTCGGGCGCTCCCTGCCGCTGAAGAACAGCAGGCTGACCTTTTCCCATGCCGGAACCTGCAGGGGAACGGCGTCGAACCCGGATTCGCTGATGTTTTCGCTGGTCCAGGTTTCGACATCGGACAGATCCAGGTTTCTCGCCACCTGGATGGGAACGGATGTGCGCAACCTGGAATGGCTCCTGGATTTGGGCTGGGATTGCCACTGGGCTTGCAGATGTTTCAGCACCATGCGGGTGGTTTCCAGGGGAAACTCTCCGCCCCGGGTGATCTGTCTCACGACGCCGTTCGAGGAGTCGTCGCTGAGCATGACCATGACCTCGAATGCTTTTCCGGCGCCGAAAAAGCGCAGCATGGACGAGTTCGGGAGCGGAGACTTCAGGCGCGAAGGCGCTTTCATGGAGGCCAGATCGACATAGTGGGTGTAGGCCTGATGCGGAGAAATGACGAAGTGATGGGAAAGCAGGGAAGCGAGATGACAGGCGATCCCGAACTCCCGAGGGGCGAGCGAATCCGGAGCGGAACAGGCGATCATCAGCGTTTTCAGGAATTCGCGCGCGATGCTGGTCTGCCTGCCCTGGACCGGGTACAGCACGAAGGGAAGATGGGCGTTTCCGGTCTTTTCCGCATAGGCGTACAACCTGTAGAGTTTTTCCCAGATGTCCTCGCTCACGAAGCCTGCATGGAGATGTTCCCACCGGTAGCGAGAACCCAGTGCCTTCATGGTGCGGCAGAGCAATTGCGGGATTTGCCTGCGGACTTCGCCCGCGCCCTTTTCACCGGAACGGTAGCTTTCCACGCAAAATGACAGCGAATTGCCGAGGAGCTCGTGGAAGCGGTGCAGCACATGGCCGGTTCTTCCGGATCTGCCCTGACCGCTCGCAAGGTATTCCTGCTCCAGGGCTCGGCAGGCGGGCTGGGCGAACTGGTCGAAAAGCTGCAAAACTTCGACGCGGGATTGCAGTCCTGCAGAACCGAGCGACTCCATCCAAACGGAAAGTTCGTCGAGCAATTCCTGCGGATTGTCCTTCGGCAGGTCTGCAAGCACTTCCTTCGCCTTGCGCGGGCTGGATAGGGGGTGTTTCGCAGCGCTGTCGAACCATTTGAACATGTCGGTCCCGGTCGGCCTGAACGGATGAATTGTGCGATAATTTCAGGATTATACGCGCCGGGGTGAAGCATGTTCAGGAATATGGAAGAATTTATCGGTAATACGCCGCTCGTGAGGCTGAAGAAGCTTCCCGGCGAGACATCGAATGTGGTGCTCGCCAAGCTGGAAGGGAACAATCCCGCCGGTTCCGTGAAGGACAGACCCGCCCTTTCGATGATTTTCAGGGCGGAACAAAGAGGGGAGATCCGTCCGGGCGATGCGCTCATCGAAGCGACGAGCGGCAATACCGGCATCGCGCTTGCCATGGCGGCAGCGGTTCGCGGATACCGCATGGTGCTGGTGATGCCGGAGCACATGAGCGTGGAGCGGCGCCAGGTGATGCGCGCTTTCGGCGCCGAAATCCTGCTCACCCCCAAAGAGGGGGGGATGGAAGCTGCGATCGATCTGGCCAGGAAGATGGAAGCGGAAGGGAAGGGGAAAATCCTCGACCAGTTTTCCAATCCGGACAATCCGCTCGCCCACTACGAAGGAACTGCGCCGGAGATCTGGAAGGATACGGGAGGTCGCATCACCCATTTCGTGAGCAGCATGGGGACGACCGGAACCATCATGGGTTGCGCGAAGTATTTCCGCGAGGTCGATCCTGCGATCCGCATCGTCGGAGTGCAACCGGAAGAAGGCGCGCAGATTCCCGGCATCCGGAAATGGCCGGAAGCGTATCTGCCGAAAATCTATGATCCGAAGCTGGTGGACGAACTCCTTTATGTGTCGCAGGGGGAAGCGGAAGAAATGACCCGGCGCCTTGCCGCGGAAGAAGGGATCTTTGCCGGGATTTCTTCTGGCGGGGCGATGGCCGCAGCCCTCAGGCTTTCCGCCAGCGTGGAAAATGCAGTCATCGTTTCCATCGTCTGCGATCGTGGAGACCGGTATCTTTCCACCGGCGTGTTTCCAGCCTGACCCGGAAACGGGCTTTTCGGATATACTTCGAAAATAGCTGTAACCAACTTTAAATTTGGGGATTTCTGGATGCCGAAGACGAGCAGGAAACCACGTTGGTCGCGAACCCTGGGGGTGCTGATTTCGATCGGAATCCTGGGGGGATGCGCCAAGACCGAAACGAGCGGCCAGTATTATCAGGACGCGCTGAATTACCGGCAAAAGGGCGACAACCGCGCTGCGATCATCCAGTTGAAGAATGCGCTGCAGAAGGATCCCAAAAACGGCGATGCGCGCTTCCTGCTCGGCCAGATCTACATCGATGTCGGCAATCTTCCCGCAGCCGAAGACGAATTCCAGCTTGCCCTTCAGTACGAACAGGACAAGACCAAGGTGGAGGCGGCGCTCGGCAATGTCTATATCGCCCGCGGAGAATTCCAGAAAATTCTCGACAATCTCAATGTCTCGCAGGGAATGAGTCCGACAGACCGGGCAGGCATTCTCGTGCTGAGAGGAGAGGCAAGCTTCGGGCTGGGCCAGAAGGACGATGCGAAAAAATCCTATGAAGAGGCGCTTGCCGCTTCTCCGGGTTTCAAGGATGCGATCCTGGGCGAAGCCAGGCTGGACGCTTCGACAGGGAAGATCGACGACGCGCTCGGGCTGGTTGCGAAGGTTCTCGCCGAAGATCCGAAGTATGTCAAGGCATGGCTGCTGAAGGGGGATCTGCTTCGCGCCCGCTCCGACAATGACAATGCGATGGCCGCCTACGAAGAAATCCTGAAATTCGACCATGACAACGTGCTCGCCCACGTGAGTCTGGCCTCGCTCGACATTGCTGCAGGGAAGAACGAGGATGCGCAGCGGGAAGTGGATACGCTGAAAAAGATCCAGCCCAACAGCCTCATGGCGAAGTACCTTCAGTCGCTCATCTATTTCCGCAAATCCAGCTTCCAGCAGGCCAGGGACGAGTTGATGCAGGTGCTGAAATCCAATCCTGACCACATGCCGAGCGTGCTCCTCATGGGGGCGATCAATTTCTCGATGAATTCGATGGAGGAAGCGAGAAAGAATCTCGGGCGTTTCGTCGAATCCTTCCCGGACAATGTCTATGCGAGGAAGCTGCTCACCGCCACTTTGCTCAAGCTCAAGCAGCCCTCCGATGCCATGAAAACGCTCAGCCCTCTGCTCGGCAAGGCAGATTCCGACGTCCAGGTGGAATCGCTTGCCGCAGAGGCGTTCACCCAGCTCGGCAATTACGCCAAGGCGGCCGAATATCTCGAAAAGGTCACCGAGAAGAATCCGGACAATGTCGCATTGCGCACCCAGCTCGGCATGGACAGGGTGGCGAGCGGACAGACCGAGCAGGCCATCGCCGATTTCGAGGCGGCCGCAAAGCAGGATCCTGGGAAAATGGAGGCGCAGACTGCGCTCACGCTCACCTATCTCGGCAAGAAGCGCTTCGACGAGGCGCTGGCTTCCGCAGGGAAAATGATCGCGGTCAATGCGAAGGATCCGGAAGCATACAATCTGCAGGGAGCCGCTTATATCGGAAAGGGGGATTTTGCCGGTGCGAGAAAGAGTTTCGCCAAGGCGCTGGAAGTCTCGCCGAAATATGTTCCTGCTGCCGTCAACCTGGGTCTGCTCGACATCCGCGACGGAAATTCCGACTCCGCACGCAAGCATTTCCAGGATGTGCTCGCCATCGACAAGAACAATCTTCAGGCGATGACCTCCATGGCGGCGCTGGCGTACAAGGAAGGAAATCTTGCGCAGGAAACCGACTGGTACAAGCGCGCCGTCGAAGCCAACCCGAATGACATCCCAACCAGAAATGCCCTGATTCGCCTCTACCTCGGGCAGAATCAGCCCAAGGATGCGCTTTCCGTGGCGCAGGACGGGGTGACCCGGATGCCCTCGAGTCCGGAAGCCCTGGATTTGCTCGGCAGCACCCAGAGCGCGGAAGGAATGCACAAGGAATCCGTGGATACTTTCATGAAGCTGGTGAAACTGGTCCCGAATTCCCCTGTGGCGTATTACCGCCTTGCCCTGGCCCAGATGGTGAACCTCGATTACGCTTCTGCGGCCGCCTCCCTGGCCAAGGCGCTCGAACTGAAGCCGGATTATATCGAGGCAGACAATGCGCTGGTTTCTCTCGAAGTCAAATCCGGTGATTTCGCCACCGCGATGAAGATCGCCAAGGGGGTGGAAAGAAGATACCCTGAATCCGGGTTAGGGCTCTACATGCAGGGCGACATCCTCATGGCGCAGCATCAGTATGGGCAGGCAGCGGACCTGTTCCAGCAAGCCCAGAAGAAGCATCCCTCGACTGGCGGAGCGATGAAGCCTCACGCGGCGATGAGCCTGGGCGGAAATGCAAGGCGCGCCGATGCGATGATGACGGCCTGGGTGAAGGCGCATCCTGGGGACATGATGGCGCGCAAGTATCTTGCCGAAGTCCTGTTGAAGGAAGGGGATGTCAAGGCGTCCATCGCCGAATTCGAGGCATCGCTGAAAATCGATCCGAACGATGTGGAATCGCTCAACAACCTTGCAGCGCTCTATCAGCAGGAAAAGAACCCGCTGGCCCTGCAGGTGGCCGAGAAAGCCTACAAGCTGGCTTCCGCCAATCCGCAGGTGATGGATACCCTGGGCTGGATTCTCGTCGGAAGCGACGACAAGCGCGCGCTCGGACTGCTGCAGAAGGCGGCCTCCATGCTGCCTGGCGTGCAGGAGATCCATTACCATTATGCAGTGGTGCTGGCGAAAACCGGCGACAAGAGCGGGGCGAGAAAGGAACTCCAGGGAATCCTCAATACCGGCGGGGACTTTCCCGAGAAATCCGCTGCCCGGACGCTGCTTGATCAGCTTTGAACCGATCGATGAAAGATCTGCAGATCGAGGCTTCCCGGCTGAGAACGAGATGCAACCCGGAAAGCCTCGGCTTTTCCACCACGGATGAACTGGAGGAACTCGATTCCTTCCTGGGGCAGTCGAGGGCGTTTTCCGCCATCAGGCTCGGCGCGGAAATCAGCCGGGAAGGTTATAACCTGTTCGTGCTCGGCCCTCCCGGGATGGGCAAGCGCAGCATGGTGATGCGCTATCTGCAGGAAAAGGCCAAATCCGGGTCTCCCCCCCATGACTGGTGTTATGTCAACAATTTCGCCGCGCCGCACAAGCCGGTCGTATTGAGGCTGCCTCCCGGAATGGGAGAGAAGCTTGCCGAGGACATGGATCATCTCGTCGAAGAGCTCCGTGTTTCGATTCCGGCTGCGCTCGAGTCCGACGATTTCAGGACGAAGCTCGAATCCATTCAGGAAGAACTCGGCAAACGCCAGGAAGAAGCCTTTTCCGCGCTCGGCGCGAAGGCGGACGATCAGGGGGTGGCGCTCATCCGGACTCCGGACGGGTTCGCTTTTGCCCCCACGGTCGATCATGTGGTGATGGCCCCTTCCGATTACGAGAAGCTTCCGGAAGACGAGCGGCGCCGTTACGAAACCGTGATTTCCGCATTGCAGGATGAGTTGCAGAAAATCCTGCGCCAGTTGCCGAGATGGGCGAAGGAAAACCGCTCCAAAGTCCGCGAGCTTTACCGGGAAACCACCACCCATGCCGTGCTTCATCTCATCGACGAAGTGCGGGATGCCTATTCCGGCCTGGACGACGTGATGCACTTTCTGGGGGCAGTCCAGCAGGATGTGATCGAAAATCCGCGCGACTTTCTCAAGCAGGAGGAGAAAGGCAACCCGCTCGGCGCAGAGCATGCCGCTTTCGAGCGCTACCAGGTCAATGTGCTCGGCAATCATTATCATGGGGAAGGCGCCCCGATCGTCTGCGAGGACCATCCCACCTATGGGAATCTCGTCGGCCGCGTGGAACATGTGGCCCAGTTCGGCGCGCTCGTGACCAATTTCACCCTGATCAAGCCCGGAGCGCTGCACAAGGCCAACGGGGGATATCTGTTGCTGGATGTGCGCAAGGTGCTCAGCCATCCCTATGCCTGGGAGGGATTGAAGCGTGCCCTGGCCACGGGAGAAATCAGGATCGAATCGCTCGCGCAGGCGCTGAGTCTGGTGAGCACGGTTTCCCTCGAGCCTGCGCCCATTCCCATCGGCGTCAAGGTGATCCTGTTCGGCGACAGGATGCTTTATTACCTGCTCAGGGAATACGATCCGGAATTCGACAAGCTTTTCAAGATCGCTGCGGATTTCGAGGATCACATGGAGCGCAGCGAAGAGAACGCCTTTCTCTACGCGAGGCTCGTTGCAGGCCTTGCGAAGAAGGAGGGCATGTTGCCCTTCGATCGGGATGCGGTGGCCAGGATCATCGAGCATGCGGCGAGGCTGGCAGGGGATTGTGCAAAACTCACCACCCGGATGCAGGAGATCGTGGATCTGCTGCGTGAGGCGGATTTTCTGGCTCGTTCCGCCAATGCGGCCGTGGTGGGGCTGGCATGCGTCGAAGAGGCGCTTTCGGCCAGAATCCATCGCGGCGACAGGCTGGAGAGGCAGCTTCGGGAGGAAATCCTGAGCGGCACCGTGCTGATCGATACCGCAGGGAGCGTGAAGGGACAGGTGAATGGTCTGGCCGTGTATTCCCTCCCCGGTCATGCTTTTTCCTTGCCGGTGAGAATCACCGCGACCGCAAGGGTGGGAGAAGGGGAACTCGTCAACATCGAACGGGAAGCCAAGCTGAGCGGCGCGATCCATTCGAAGGGCGTGCTGATTCTTTCCGCGTTTCTCGCCGCTAGGTATCCGTGAATTCATTCCCTTTCAGCAACCCTCGCCTTCGAGCAGTCCTACGGCATGGTGGAGGGAGACAGCGCATCGCTTGCCGAACTTTGCGCGCTGGTCTCGACGCTTGCCGAGGCGCCGCTGCGTCAGTCGATGGCGGTCACCGGTTCGGTCAACCAGTTCGGACAGGTCCAGGCCATCGGCGGCGTCAACGAGAAGATCGAGGGCTTTTTCGATCTTTGTTCGCGAAGAGGGCTGGATGGCGGGCATGGCGTCCTCATTCCTGCATCGAATGTGAAGCACCTGATGTTGAAAGAGGAAGTGGTCCGCGCAGTCGAGGAAGGGAAGTTTTCCATCCTGGCCGTGGAACATTTCGA
>JABEVD010000001.1 GCA_013044025.1 Burkholderiales bacterium | reverse complement strand
ATGGAGGTTCCGAGGATCGAGAAGATCACGGTGAACATGGGCGTGGGCGAAGCGGTTGCCGACAAGAAGGTGATCGATTTTGCAGTCGGCGACATGCAGAAAATCACCGGCCAGAAGGCCGTTGTTACCCGCGCCAGGAAATCCATTGCAGGATTCAAGATCCGCGAAGGTTATCCGGTCGGCTGCAAGGTGACATTGCGCAACGTGATGATGTATGAATTCCTGGATCGCCTGATCACCATCGCGATTCCCCGTATTCGCGATTTCCGCGGAATTTCCGGAAAGTCTTTCGATGGTCGTGGCAACTTCAACATGGGTGTGAAGGAGCAGATCATTTTCCCGGAGATCGAGTATGACAAGATCGATGCCCTGCGTGGAATGAACATCACCATCACCACGACGGCAAAAACCGACGAAGAGGCGCGCGCTTTGCTCGCAGCCTTCAAATTTCCATTCAAGAATTGAGGAAGTCATGGCTAAAGTTGCTTTGATCAACCGTGAACAGAAGCGCCGCGACATGGTCGCCAAGTACGCTGCCAAGCGCGCGGAGCTGAATGCGACCATCCGGAACGAAAGTCTGGATGAGGACACCCGCCACAATGCCAGGCTTGCGCTGCAGTCACTGCCCCGCAACTCCAGTCCTGTCAGGTTGCGCAATCGTTGTGCGCTCACGGGCAGGGGTCGCGGCGTGTACAGTAAATTCGGCCTGGGAAGGACCAAGCTGCGCGAAACCATCATGCGTGGCGAAGTTCCTGGTGTGGTCAAGGCTAGCTGGTAGGAGATTAATGTAAATGAGCATGAGTGATCCAATTTCCGATATGCTGACCCGCATCCGGAATGCACAAATGGCCGAAAAGGTCAGCGTTTCCATGCCTTCTTCGAAGATCAAGAAGGCTATTGCCGGCGTTCTCAAGGACGAAGGTTACATCGATGGATTCAGCGAGCAAAACGAATCGGGCAAGCCCGTTCTGAATCTCGAGCTGAAATATTATGCAGGACGTCCTGTCATCGAGAGGATCGAGCGCGTGAGCCGTCCCGGCCTTCGCACCTACAAGGGGCACGCAGATCTTCCCAGCGTCATGAACGGTCTCGGCGTTGCCATCATTTCCACGTCCAAGGGCGTGATGACGGACCGCAAGGCGCGCGCCAATGGCGTGGGCGGCGAAGTCCTGTGCTATGTTGCTTGACGGGGTGAAACATGTCCAGAGTTGCTAAGAATCCGGTCTCCGTACCGAACAACGTTCAGGTTTCCATCTCGGCCGGTTCCGTGACGGTGAAGGGCCCGCTGGGTTCCCTGACCCAGACCTTCCCGGAATATGTCAGGATCGAAACGATCGATGAAAAGCTGCATTGCAAGGCAGTCGACGATTCCGCGAAAGCCGACGCCATGTCGGGCACCCTGCGTGCGCTGGTCGCGAACATGGTGCAGGGCGTGACTGCAGGCTTCGAGAAGAGGCTGCAACTGGTCGGCGTGGGTTATCGTGCCCAGGCAGCCGGGGATGTGGTCAATCTGACCCTGGGATTTTCGCATCCTGTCGCGCACAAGATGCCGGAGGGCGTGAAGGTCGAGACCCCTACGCAGACCGAGATCGTGGTCAAGGGCGCCGACAGGCAGAAAGTCGGTCAGGTTGCGGCGGACATCCGCGCATACCGTTCACCCGAGCCTTACAAGGGCAAGGGCGTACGCTATGTCGGCGAGGTCGTGATCCTCAAGGAAACGAAGAAGAAGTAGCCTAAATTAAGTTAAGGATTTGATATGATCAACTTCAATGCACGCCAGCGCAGGGCACGCAAAACCCGTGCCAGAATTGCTGAGCAAAGGGCGATCCGCTTGTCGATACATCGCAGCAACTGCCACATCTATGCGCAGATCATCGATCCAAGCGCGTCCC
Source organism: Burkholderiales bacterium (assembly GCA_013044025.1). Classification (GTDB taxonomy): domain Bacteria; phylum Pseudomonadota; class Gammaproteobacteria; order Burkholderiales; family JABEVD01; genus JABEVD01. Next base: position 9,283 of record JABEVD010000001.1, on the reverse strand, counting down.
GTGTCCTCGTGAGCGCATCCACTCTCGAGATCGAAGTTCGCAAGGAAGTGAAGAACGGCGGCAATGTCGAAGCGGCAGCCCTGATCGGAAAGAGGATTGCCGAAAAGGCCAAGGCGGCTGGTATCGAAAAGGTTGCTTTCGATCGTTCCGGATTCAAGTATCACGGCCGTATCAAGGCGCTGGCGGATGCCGCGCGTGAAAACGGTCTCGTGTTTTAAGCGGGGTACAAAATGGCAAAAATGCAGTCGAAAGCAATTCAAGCCGAAGACCGTACCGACGGCCTCCGGGAGAAGATGATCAGCGTGAACCGCGTCACCAAGGTGGTGAAGGGTGGACGGATTCTCGGTTTCGCTGCGCTCACCGTGGTGGGCGACGGCGACGGTGGCGTGGGAATGGGCAAGGGCAAGTCCCGCGAAGTTCCGGTCGCTGTGCAGAAGGCGATGGACGAAGCCCGTCGCAAGATGGTCAAAATCGATCTGAAGAACGGCACCCTGCACCATGCAGTGGTTGGCAGGCACGGCGCAGCGAAGGTGTACATGCAGCCCGCTTCCGAAGGTACCGGGATCATCGCGGGTGGCCCGATGCGCGCCATTTTCGAAGTGATGGGCGTGACCAACGTGCTGGCAAAGTGCATCGGCTCCACCAATCCTTACAATATGGTCAGGGCGACCCTGAACGGTCTCCAGGCCATGAACTCTCCATCCGACATCGCTGCGAAGCGCGGCAAGACGGTCGAAGAAATTCTGGGGTGATGTGATGACTGATTCGAAGAAGACGGTCAGCGTGACGCTGATCAAAAGCATGATCGGTACGAAGGAATCTCACCGCGATACGGTTCGCGGACTGGGATTGCGCAGGATCAACCACACCGTACAGGTCGAAGATACTCCTGCAGTACGCGGGATGATCAACAAGATCAACTATCTAGTGAAGTGCGAGGGATAAATGCTGCTCAATGACATCAAACCAGCCGAAGGCTCGAAGCACGCCAAGCGCAGGGTCGGGCGCGGCATCGGATGCGGACTGGGCAAGACCGCAGGTCGCGGTCACAAGGGACAGAAATCCCGTTCAGGCGGATTCCACAAGGTCGGCTTCGAAGGCGGACAGATGCCCTTGCAAAGGCGCCTTCCCAAGCGCGGTTTTGTTTCGCTGACTGCGGGACAAACCGAAGAAGTCAGGCTTTCCGATCTGAACAGTCTGCCGGTCGAGGAAATCGATCTGCTGCTGCTGAAGCAGGCGGGCGTGGTTTCCAACAGCGCCGTATCCGCAAAGATCATCGTGTCCGGTGTGCTGACCCGTACGGTGAAGATTCGCGGAATCGCGGCAACTGCCGGTGCAAAGGCTGCCATCGAGGCGGCCGGCGGATCGATCGAGGATTGATTTGGCTACCCCATCGCAATCAGCTTCCGGGAAATACGGCGACCTCAACAAGCGCCTGATGTTCCTTCTGGGTGCATTGATCGTTTACCGGATCGGGGCGCATATCCCGGTCCCGGGGATCGATGCGAACGTGCTTTCCGACCTGTTCAAGAATCAGCAGGGTGGAATTCTAGGCATGTTCAACATGTTTTCCGGCGGTGCGCTGAGGAGGTTCACCATTTTCGCCCTCGGAATCATGCCGTATATCTCGGCTTCGATCATCATGCAGCTCGGAACGGTGGTTTTTCCGCAACTCGAGCAGTTGAAGAAGGAAGGCGAGAGCGGAAGGAAAAAGATCACCCAGTACACGCGCTACGGCACGCTCGGGTTGGCGGTGTTCCAGGCGATCGGCATCTCGGTGGCACTGGAAGCGCAACCCGGACTGGTACCGGATCCTGGATTCGTATTCAGGATCACCACGGTGATCACGCTGGTGACCGGAACCATGTTCCTGATGTGGCTGGGTGAGCAGATCACCGAGCGCGGTATCGGCAACGGCATTTCCATGATCATTTTCAGCGGTATCGCAGCGGGGCTTCCGCATGCGATCGCGGGAACCCTGGAACTCGCCAATACCGGTGCGTTCTCGATTCCCCTGGTGCTGATGCTGCTCGTTGGCGTGATCGCAGTCACCGCGCTGGTGGTGTTCGTGGAACGCGGGCAAAGAAAAATACTGGTGAATTACGCGAAGCGTCAGGTTGGCAGAAAGATCTATGGTGGGCAGAGCTCGCATCTTCCGCTCAAGCTCAACATGTCCGGCGTGATTCCGCCGATCTTCGCATCCTCCATCATCCTGTTCCCGGCAACGGTGGCGGGCTGGTTCGGTAGCCACAAGTCTCTTTCCTGGCTTTCCGACATCAAGGATGCGTTGTCTCCCGGACAGCCGATCTATGTGGTGATGTATGCAAGCGCGATCATTTTTTTCTGCTTCTTCTATACTGCATTGGTCTTCAATCCGAAGGAAACTGCGGACAACCTGAAGAAGAGCGGCGCGTTCGTTCCCGGAATCAGACCTGGGGAGCAGACGGCGCGATACATCGAGCGCATCATGATGAGGCTTACGCTGGTCGGCGCTTTCTACATCACGCTGGTCTGTCTGTTGCCGGAGTTTCTGATCGTGAAGTGGAATGTTCCTTTCTATTTCGGAGGAACTTCGCTTCTGATCATCGTGGTGGTGACGATGGACTTCATGGCACAGGTGCAGGCCTACATGATGTCCAACCAGTATGAGAGCCTCCTCAAAAAGGCCAGTTTCAAGGGCAGCGGGTTTTAGTATGGCTAAGGAAGAAACGATCCAGATGCAGGGGGAGATCCTCGAGACGCTCCCGAACGCGACATTCAGAGTGAAACTGGAGAACGGACATGTGGTGCTCGGTCACATTTCCGGAAAGATGCGCATGCATTACATCCGCATCCTGCCAGGGGACAAGGTCACCTGCGAAATGACGCCTTACGACCTCAGCCGGGTGAGAATTACATTTAGAGCTAAGTAACAGGAGAACAAAATGAGAGTTCAGGCATCGGTAAAGAAAATTTGCCGCAACTGCAAGATCATCCGCCGCAACAGGGTCGTGCGAGTCATTTGCACCGACCGCAGGCACAAGCAACGTCAAGGCTGATTGAAAAGAAATCGGCTTTGGTGTTATAATTATCAATTTTTCTAAGTTGGAGTGATCGAATGGCCCGGATAGCTGGGGTTAACATTCCGAATCATCAGCACGCTGAAATCGCATTGACCGCGATCTATGGTGTTGGTCGCACTCGGGCACGTCAAATTTGCGCTGCAGCAGGAATCAGCACTTCCGTCAAGATCAAGGATCTGAGCGAGGCTGACATCGAGAAGCTGCGCGACCAGGTCGGACAATATACGGTGGAAGGTGATCTTCGCCGTGAAACGACCATGAACATCAAGCGTCTGATGGACCTCGGCTGCTATCGCGGCCTCCGTCACAGGCGTGGTCTTCCCGTTCGCGGACAGCGGACCAGGACCAATGCAAGAACCCGCAAGGGACCTCGCAAGTCCATGCGCGCCAAATAAGAGGGTTACAGTAAATGGCTAAGTCGAATACCAGGGTACGCAAGAAGGTCAAGAAGAATGTGGCGGAAGGAATCGCCCATATCCACGCTTCCTTCAACAATACCATCGTGACCATCACGGACCGCCAGGGAAATGCCCTTTCCTGGGCCACTTCCGGAAGCGGAGGCTTCAAGGGCTCGAGAAAGAGCACTCCTTTCGCTGCCCAGGTGGCTGCGGAAGCGGCCGGCAAGGTTGCGCAGGAATATGGCGTCAAGAATCTCGAAGTCCGCATCAAGGGTCCGGGACCCGGACGCGAATCCGCAGTTCGCGCATTGAACTCGGTCGGCTTCAAGATCACCAGCATCTCCGATGTGACGCCGATACCCCACAACGGTTGCCGTCCGCCCAAGAAGCGCCGTATTTAATCCAGGAGTCTGATAGTGGCTAGAAATCTCGATCCAAAATGCCGTCAGTGCCGCCGCGAAGGTGAGAAGCTGTTCCTGAAAGGCGAAAAGTGCTTTTCCGAAAAGTGCGCTATCGAGCGCAGGAATTATGCGCCCGGTCAGCATGGCCAGAAGAAGGGCAGGCTTTCCGATTACGGCGTTCAGCTCCGTGCAAAGCAGAAAATTCGCAGGATCTATGGTGTGCTCGAAGGTCAATTCCGCCTTTCGTACAAGGAAGCGGAGCGCCAGAAGGGCGTCACCGGCGACAACCTGCTGCAGATTCTTGAGTCCAGGCTGGATACCGTTGCCTATCGCATGGGTTTCGGCGTTTCCAGGAATGAGGCAAGGCAGGTGGTTCGTCACAATGGCGTTCTGGTGAACGGCCGCAGGGTGAACATTCCTTCCTATCAGGTTCGCGCTGGCGATGTCATCGAAGTCGCCGAAGGGGCCAAGCAGCACCTCAGGAGCAAGGCCGCTGTCGAGGCTGCCGAGCAGCGCGGTTTCCCGGAGTGTGTGGAAGTCGATGTCAAGGCGATGAAAGGTACGTTCAAGGCCAAGCCGCAACGCAGCGAACTGCCTTCAACGATCAACGAGAACCTTGTCGTCGAGTTGTATTCCAAGTAATCCGCAGCGAGGGAACAGGATATGCAAAGCAGCAGCTTACTCAAGCCGCGCATCATCGAGGTCGAAAACGTCGCGGCCTCGCAGGCCAAAGTCACGATGGAGCCTTTCGAGCGTGGATATGGACATACGCTCGGCAATGCCTTGCGTCGCATTCTGCTGTCCTCCATGACCGGATATGCTCCCACCGAGGTTCAGATCAGTGGTGTGCTTCATGAATACTCGAGTCTGGACGGCGTGCAGGAAGACGTGGTCGACATCCTTCTGAATCTGAAGGGCATCGTCCTCAAGCTTCACAACCGCGAAGAAGCCTACCTCACCCTGAAGAAGCAGGGCGAAGGCAAGGTGACTGCCGGGGACATCGAAGGATCGCATGACGTCGAGATCGTGAATCCTGATCATGTGATCGCGCATCTCACCGAGGGCGGTAAGCTCGAAATGGAGATCAAGGTCGAGAAGGGTCGCGGTTATGTGCCGAGCACCATGCGCAAGCGCAACAGCGAAACCACTTCCATCGGCAGGATCATGCTGGATGCATCGTTCAGCCCGGTTCGAAGGGTCAGCTATGCAGTCGAGAGCGCACGCGTCGAGCAGCGTACCGATCTGGACAAGCTGGTGATGGACATCGAGACCAACGGTGTCATCGATCCGGAAGAAGCGATTCGCCATGCAGCCCGCATTCTCGTCGACCAGCTTTCGGTGTTTGCTGATCTGGAAGGCACCCCGGTGCAGACCGAACAACCGAAGGCTCCGCAGATCGATCCGATCCTGCTGAGGCCGGTGGATGATCTGGAGCTGACGGTGAGAAGCGCGAACTGCCTGAAGTCTGAAAACATTTTTTATATCGGCGACCTCATCCAGTGCTCGGAACACGAGCTCCTGAAAGCGCCCAATCTGGGACGGAAGTCGCTCAATGAAATCAAGGAAGTGCTCGCTTCGCGCGGACTCTCCCTTGGAATGAAACTGGAAAACTGGCCTCCAGCCGGGCTGGAAAAGCCGTAAGAAAGGAAAAATCATGCGTCATCGTCTCGGATTGAGGAAGTTGAATGTCACGAGCAGCCACAGACAGGCAATGCTCAGGAACATGGCAAATTCGCTTTTCAAACACGAAACCATCACCACCACCCTGCCGAAGGCCAAGGAACTGCGCCGCGTCGCCGAACCTCTGATCACCCTCGGCAAGAAGCCCAGCCTTGCGAATCGCCGTCTGGCATTCTCCCGTCTGCGCGATCGCGACATGGTGGTCAAGCTGTTCGACGAACTCGGTCCCCGCTTTGCGAACCGTAACGGCGGATACCTCAGGATCCTGAAGGCTGGATTCCGTCAGGGCGACAATGCTCCGATGGCATTGGTCATGCTGATGGACCAGCCGGAAGCTGCCGAATAAGCAGTCCTGCTTCATGAAAAGGCCCGCATCGCGGGCCTTTTTCACAACATCCTTCGCAGAAAATGCGCGGTATGGCTTTCCTTGCAAAGGGCGACCTGTTCCGGCGTGCCGCAAGCGATGATTTTTCCGCCGCCGTTCCCTCCTTCCGGGCCGAGATCCACGACCCAGTCCGCGGTCTTGATCACGTCGAGATTGTGTTCGATGATCACCACGGTGTTTCCCTGCGCTTTCAGCCTGTGCCGCACCTTCAGCAGCATGTCGATGTCCTGGAAGTGCAGTCCGGTGGTCGGTTCGTCCAGAATGTAAAGGGTCCTTCCAGTATCCCTTTTGGAAGCTCGAGTGCCAGCTTCACCCGCTGCGCTTCTCCGCCTGACAGGGTGGTGGCGCTCTGTCCCAGGGTGATGTAGCCGAGTCCCACATCCAGCAGGGTCCTGAGCTTCCTGGAAACCAGCGGTACCGCCTCGAAGAACTCATGGGCCGCTTCCACCGTCAGTTCCAGGATTTCGTGGATGTTTTTTCCCTTGTAATGGATTTCCAGCGTTTCCCGGTTGTAGCGCTTTCCATGACACACGTCGCAAGGGACGTAGATGTCGGGAAGGAAGTGCATTTCCACCTTGATGACGCCGTCACCCTGACAGGATTCGCAGCGCCCGCCCTTCACGTTGAAGGAGAATCTTCCTGGTCCGTAACCGCGCTCCCTTGCCTGTGGCGTCCCCGAGAACAGCTCCCTGATCGGGGTGAACAATCCCGTGTAGGTTGCAGGATTCGATCTCGGGGTTCTGCCGATCGGACTCTGGTCCATGTTGATGACCTTGTCGAAGAATTCCACGCCCTGGATCGATTCGTAGGGCGCGACATCTCCCGCGCTTCCATTGAGAAGCTGGGCGATTGCGGCATGCAGCGTGTCGTTGATGAGGGTGGATTTCCCTGAACCGGATACGCCGGTGACCGTGGTGAGCAGTCCGACAGGAATTTCAAGATCGACTTTCTTGAGATTGTTTCCGCATGCACCCTGCAGCTTGAGCCATCTCTTTTCGTCCGGGCTGGTTCTTTGCTCGGGCGAATGGATGTTGCGCTTGCCTGAAAGATAGAGACCGGTGAGGGAATCCGGATTGGCCTCGATTTCCATGGGCGTGCCCTGGGCGATGATCCTTCCGCCGTGAATGCCGGCGCCCGGTCCGATATCCACCACATGGTCTGCAGACCGGATGGCGTCCTCGTCATGTTCGACCACGATCACGGTATTGCCGAGATCCCTGAGGTGTTTCAGGGTGTCGAGAAGGCGCGTGTTGTCGCGCTGATGCAGGCCGATGGAGGGTTCATCCAGCACGTACATGACCCCGGTGAGACCCGAGCCGATCTGGCTGGCGAGGCGAATGCGCTGCGCTTCCCCTCCAGAGAGGGTGTCCGCGCTCCTGTCCAGGGAGAGATAGTCGAGTCCGACATTGTTGAGGAACTGCAGGCGCGAGACGATTTCGTGGGAGATCTTTCCGGCCACTTCGCGTCTGCTTCCGGGCATTTCGAGCGTTTCGAAAAAGGAAAGGGCATCCCGCAATGGCTTGTTGCTGATTTCGTGCAGGGTGAGTCCTGCAACCTTCACATGACGCGCTTCCCTGCGCAACCGGGTGCCATGGCATTCCGGGCAGGGCTTGTTGGTGAGATATTTCGAAAGCTCTTCGCGAACCATCACCGAATCGGTTTCCTTGTAGCGCCGTTCCAGGTTCGGGATGATTCCCTCGAAAACATGGTGCTGGACACGCTTCGATCCGCGTTCGGTAGGGTAGAAGAAGTCGATTTTTTCGCGCCCGGATCCGTTCAGGATGACGTTTTTCACGTGCTCGTCCAGCGTTTCGAAGGGCTGGTCGATGTCGAATCCGTAATGGGAGGCGAGATTCTGCAGCATCTGGAAATAGAAATGGTTTCTTCTGTCCCATCCCTTGATCGCTCCGGAAGAAAGGGAGAGGGAAGGGAAAGCCGCCACCTTTTTCGGATCGAACAGAGAAACCTGACCGAGGCCGTCGCATTTCGGACAGGCGCCCATCGGATTGTTGAATGAGAAAAGTCGCGGCTCCATTTCGGGAAGGGAATAGGAACAGACCGGGCAGGAAAATTTCGCGGAAAATAGATGCTCGGCGCCTGTGTCTATTTCGACCGCAATCGCCCTTCCGTCCGCATGCCTGAGCGAGGTTTCGAGCGATTCTGCGAGGCGCTGCTTGGCATCCGGGCTGACTTTCAGCCTGTCGACCACGATTTCGATGGTGTGCTTCCTGCTCTTTTCGAGCTTCGGAATGGAATCGATGTCGCATACATTTCCGTCTATCCTGAGACGAACGAAACCCTGCGCCCTGAGTTCGTCGATGAGGTCGACCTGTTCGCCTTTTCTCCCCACCACCAGCGGAGAGATGATCATGAGCTTCGTGCCTTCGGGCAGTGCGAGGATGTGGTCCACCATCTGGCTCACGCTTTGCGCCTTGAGGGTGATGCCGTGATCGGGACAGACCGGATCTCCCGCTCTTGCGAAAAGCAGTCTGAGATAGTCGTGGATCTCGGTCACCGTCCCGACGGTCGACCGCGGGTTGTGGCTGGTGGCTTTCTGTTCGATTGAAATGGCCGGCGAAAGCCCCTCGATCAGATCGACATCGGGCTTTTCCATGAGATGCAGGAACTGGCGCGCATAGGTCGAAAGGGATTCGACATAGCGGCGCTGTCCTTCCGCATATAGCGTATCGAAGGCGAGAGAGGATTTTCCCGATCCGGAAAGGCCGGTGATCACGATCAGGCTGTTTCTGGGAAGGTCCAGATCGATGTCCTTCAGGTTGTGCGTCCTGGCGCCCCGGATGTGGATATGTTCCATCGCAGTGAAAAAAAGTGAACTCAACCTGCTAATATACCGTCATATCAAATTTTGCGGAAAACAATTATGCAGAACGGAGAACAGATGACGCCTCTGGAGAGGCGTGCAAGCATGGGGCTTGCGGGGATTTACGGACTCAGGATGCTCGGAATGTTCCTCATCCTGCCTGTTTTTGCGCTCTATGCGCAATCCTTACCTGGAGGCCACAACCACGCACTGATCGGGCTTGCGCTCGGAATCTACGGGCTCACCCAATCCCTTCTTCAGCTTCCATTCGGCATGGCTTCCTACAAATTCGGCAGGAAGCCGGTGATTTATTTCGGACTGGTTCTTTTCGCGATCGGAAGCTTCGTCGCCTATTCCGCGCACGACCTCTACTGGATCATTGCAGGAAGATCGATCCAGGGCGCGGGGGCGATTTCCGCCGCAGTGACCGCCTTGCTCGCAGACCTCACCCGAGAGGAGCACAGGACCAAGGCCATGGCCATGATCGGCACCACCATCGGCATGACTTTCGCGGTTTCGATGGCGGTGAGCCCGAT
>JABEVD010000130.1 GCA_013044025.1 Burkholderiales bacterium | reverse complement strand
TGCTAGGGAAAAAGTGCACGCCGTGGTCGCGGCGCTGGAAGACATCAAGGCGGAAAACATCACCGTGCTCGATGTCTCGGAATTGTCCTCGATATTCGAGTGGATGGTGATCGCGAGCGCGAACTCGACCCGTCAGACGAAAGCGCTTGCGGAAAATGTGCAGGAAAAGCTCGAGGAAGCCGGGGAGCGGGTTTTCGGTACGGAAGGGATGGAGACCGGGGAATGGGTGCTGGTCGACGCCGGGGAGGTGATCGTCCATGTCATGCAGCCCGCCATCCGTCAATATTACAATCTGGAAGGATTGTGGTCTCCGGGCGGGAAGGCCTGAATGAAGCTCTACATTCTGGCAGTCGGAAACAGGATGCCGGAATGGATCGGTACTGCCTTTGCAGAATACGAAAAAAGGATGCCGCGCGAAGCGCGCATCGAATTGAAGGAAATCAGGCCGGAGAAGCGGGACACCGGCAAGAGCGTCCCGCAGATCCAGGAAATCGAGGCTTCCAGGATCCAGGCTGCCATGCCTGCAGGATGCTGCAGGATCGTTCTCGACGAGCGCGGCACGCTGGTCTCCACCACCGAACTTGCTTCCCTCATCGAAAAACTGATGCAGGACGGAAGGGATGCCGCTTTCGTCATCGGCGGTGCGGACGGAACACATCCTGCGCTGCGGACTGGATGCGACAAGCTGGTATCGCTCTCCAGGATGACTTTTCCGCACGGCCTGGTAAGGGTGATGCTCGCAGAGCAGCTCTACCGGGCGATCTCCATCATCCACAATCATCCCTATCACCGGGAAGGCTGAGATGGAAGGGATTCTCTACCTCGTTTCAGCGAGCCCGAGGAGAAGGGAACTCCTCAAGCAGATCGGCGTCCATTTCGAAACGCTGCTGCTCCGCTCAGGTCCCGAAAGGGGATTCGATGTCGACGAGACGCCACTCCCTGGCGAAGAAGCTGTCCGATATGCCGAGCGAATCGCCCTCGCCAAGGCGAATGCAGGATGGAAATACCTGCAGCAAAGGGGGCTTCCCGTCCATCCGGTGCTCGGGGCCGATACCGTCGTATCCCTCGATGGGGTGATTTTCGGCAAGCCGGGAAGCGCCGAAAATGCAGTTTCTATGCTGCGCGCCCTCTCGGGTAGGGAGCATGAGGTGATCACTGCCGTTTCCATCAGGGTGGGGGAGAGGGTGGAACTCAAGATTTCAAGATCGAAGGTGAAATTCTGCGAACTCGGGGAAAAGGAAATCCGCGATTATGTCCAGACGGGGGAACCCATGGACAAGGCGGGCGGATATGCGATTCAGGGCAGGGGGGCGCGCTTCGTCGAATTCCTCCAGGGGAGCTATTCGGGGGTGATGGGTTTGCCCCTTTTCGAAACCGCAGCGCTGCTGAAGGAAATGGGGCTATGAGCAACGAAATCCTGATCAATGTCACGCCGCAGGAAACCAGGGTCGCGGTCATCGAGGAAGGAGTGGTCCAGGAGCTCCATGTGGAGCGTTCCTCCAGTTGCGGCCTGGTTGGAAACATCTACCTCGGGCGGGTGAGCCGGGTGCTGCCCGGCATGCAGTCGGCATTCGTCGACATCGGACTGGAGCGCGCCGCATTCCTGCATGTGGACGACATCTGGGAGCAGCGCGCCAACGGGGATGGAAAGCCCATCGAGAAGATCCTTTTCGAAGGTCAGAGCGTGCTCGTGCAGGTCATCAAGGACATGATCGGCACCAAGGGGGCGAGGATTTCGACCAAGATCAGCATCGCGGGACGTCTGCTCGTCTATCTTCCCCAGGAAGCCTATATCGGGGTTTCGCTCCGGATCGAGAGCGAATCGGACCGCGAAACGCTACGGGAGCGGGTGCAGAAGCTGGTCCCACCGGAAGAGAAAGGCGGGTTCATCATCCGCACCCTCGCCGAAGGGGAATCGGACGAGAATTTTCTGGCCGACATCGATTACCTGAAGAAGATCTGGGCGGACCTTCAGGAGCGGGCGCTTTCCGCTTCCCCCCCTTCCCTGCTCTATCAGGACCTCAACCTCAGCCTCCGCGTGCTGCGCGATCTCGTCAACGACGAGGTGTCCAGGATCCGGGTCGATTCCAGGGAAACCTTCCAGAAGCTGGTTTCCTTTTCGGGTTCCTACATCCGGAGCGCACGGGACAGGATCGAACGCTATTCCGGAGAGCGGCCCCTTTTCGAACTCTACGGGGTGGAAGAAGAAATCGAGCGTGCGCTTGCGCGCCGGGTCGACCTGAAGTCGGGCGGCTATCTCATCATCGATCAGACCGAGGCGCTCACCACGGTCGACGTCAACACCGGTGGGTTCGTCGGGCACCGCAATTTCGACGACACCATTTTCAAGACCAATCTCGAAGCGGCTCATGTCATTGCAAGGCAGCTCAGGTTGCGCAATCTGGGCGGGATCATCATCGTCGATTTCATCGACATGGACAATGTCGAACACAGGGATGCGGTGCTGAACGAATTCAGGAAGGCGCTTTCCCGCGACCATACCCGCATGACGATGAGCGAGATGACTTCCCTCGGACTCGTCGAAATGACCAGAAAGAGAACCAGGGAAAGCCTTGCGCATGTGCTTTGCGAGACCTGTCCTACCTGCCACGGAAGGGGGGAAATCAAGACCGCGCAGACCGTATGCTACGAAATCATGCGCGATCTCCTGAGGGAAGCTCGCCAGTTCGACGCCAGGGAATACCGCATCCTCGCTTCGCAGAAAGTCGTCGATCTGTTTCTCGACGAGGAATCGCAGAGCCTTGCGCAACTTGCCGACTTCATCGGCAAGCCCATTTCCCTCCAGGTGGAAAGCGTCTATTCCCAGGAACAGTATGATGTCGTGCTGATGTGAGCATACCCTGTCAATTCTGACAGATGTGGAAAATTGCAAACGGAGTATCATGGGCCATAAAAGTCCACAGGATGCACCCATGAGATCGATCTTGCCGAAACTGTATGTCTGTCACGCCAGGGGGGACAGGGAGAAATTTCTTCCCGATTTCACACGCCAATGCATGCGCAGGGGGCTCGTCGCCAATCTCGAAAGATGGGAGATGGGCGCATCCGACAGCCTGGTCGACCGGATTTTCGAGGAAGTAATGAAGGATGCCGGCGCCTTCGTCATCGTGCTCTCGAAGCAGAGCGTGAACATGAAATGGCTGGGAGAAGATCTGGATTTCTCTTCGATCCGGCGCATCGGCGACAGGCTGATTCCGGTCGCAATCGAGGCATGCGAAATCCCTTTCGCGCTGAGGAATCTGAAGTGCGAAACGATTTCCGAAAGCCATCATGAATTCATGGAGCGGATCGAAAGAACGCTCAGCCTGCACATTTCCACGCAGCATGTCCCGGTGGAGGACAACGGGCATTCCATCGCAGGCCTCGATCGCATCAGCGCACGGGTCCTGGAGCTTTCCTGCGATGCTGCGCTCGAATCGGGAAGCCGCTTCATCCGGCCTGCAGAATTGCCGATGAAGGAAGACGGCCTCCTGTTTTCCGCAGAGGAGCTGGATGATGCGCTGGAAATCCTGGATCGGGACGAATACATCCGCCTGTTCAGTTCCTTCGGTTCCGGGCATTTCCATTTCCACATCACCCTGAAGGGATTCGAAGCTTACGCGCAGGAATGCATTCCGGACTTCAGGGAAAAGGTGCAGAGGATAGGTTGTGCGGCCTATGCCACCAGAAACAGCCAGGATCTTGCCATTGAACTCGGAGAGCCGCAACTGCTCGTCGACCACGTGCTCGAGAATCTGGAACATCACGGATACCTGAAGCTGGCAAGGCTCAAGGACGGCCCAGCGGTGATTTACGACATTTCCCCGGAACTGCTCACCCGAAGCACTGGATTTGCGCGAACCCGGTCTGCACCCTTCATCGGGATCTCGTCTTGATATTCCATTCCGGAATAATGATGTAGCGAATCGGTATTTCACCGGAATAAAGACATTCCCTACAATTCCTCCATCGGTAACCCACAGGAGGAATCATGACCAGGCTGATCGGAAGGAATGCCGTCTCCCCGCAGGAATGGAAAATCGTCGCAAATTCAGCCGGCATTCCGGCCGGCCCCGTTCTCGTTCCGGTATCGCTCTGGAAAGCGAGACGTTTCGAACTCGTGCAGCGTGAATACGAGCACGGCTGGTCTTTCGGCGTCTGGCTCAAGGAGGAGGATTCGATCCGGGAGATCGAACAGGATGTGCACGATTTCGCAGCCATCGCGATCGAATTCGATCGCTACGGTGACGGGAAAGGGTTCGAGATCGCCCGCAAGCTGCGCAGGGTGCTGGGATTCACCGGCGAGCTTCGCGCCATCGGAGACATCGGTCAGGCCGACATCGTTTCACTGAAAGTGGCCGGTTTCGATTCCTTCGGCCTGCGGCAGGAGGAAAGGCTGGCGATCGCAGTCTGAACCCGGGGGGAGGATCCGCAAATCTTCCGATACCCGGGTGCCGAGTTCCTCGCAGCGCCGCGCCATCTCCCTTGCGATCCATACCCGCGATTTGCCGGTCGCGGGGGAGGCTCTGCAGCACTCGATGAGCACGGGATGGAAGGAGAGACTTTTCATCCCTTTTCTTTCCAGAGAGAGGTCGAAGATCAGTTGATGATCGTTGCGGAAGTGCGGATCGACCAGATAATCGTCGACGAGATCGCCGCAGGAATAGAAAATCGGACTTCCGCGGTACATTTCCACTCCATGGAAAACATGCGCGCTGTGCCCGTGGATCAGCCGGAATCCCATGTCGATGGCGGATCTTGCGATCCTCCTGAATCCTTCCGAAGGATGATCGACCAGATTCGGTCCCCAGTGCAGGGAAAGGATCGGCCAGTCGCAGCCGGAAACCATCCCGAAATCTTCACGCAGTTTCTCCAGCGCAGTCTTTTCATCGGAAAGGTCCAGGAAGCGGATTCCCGGAGAGTCTTCTCCTGCAGAAAAGTCTTGCTGGTGGTCGCAGCAGGAAATCAGACCGAAGGAAATGCCCTTCCTTTCGAAAAAGGCGGGCTTTGCCGCTTCGCTTGCGTTTCTTCCCGCGCCGGCATGCAGGATGCCGGCATCGTCGAGAAGCTGCAGCGTGTCGAGCATTCCGCGATAGCCGAAATCGAGCAAATGGTTGTTGGCAAGGCTCGCCGCGGTGAATTCGCAGGCAATGAGCGCCTGCACGGCCGACTCCGGCGCGCCGAAATAAAATGCCTTGGGCGGGCCATTCCAGATTTTTTTCGAGGAGGTGATTGCGCATTCGAGGTTGAAAAGGATTGCATCCGCGCCATGGAAAACTGGTTCGAGCGAACCGAGCGGCCAGGATGAGCCCTTCTTTCCGATGGCTTTGCCCACCAGACGACCCAGCATGACATCTCCTGCAAGCAGGATTCTCGCAGCCATTCCATCCTCCCATTGTCCATTCTGGACGAACAGGAGAATATTGCAATGAAACCGGAAGAGCTGATCGCCAATTACGGAGGAACCTTCTCTCGGGAACTCGGCATCGATCTTTCAGGTAGATCGGGAGAGGAAATTTTTCGCTGGCTGGTAGCATCGATTCTCTTCGGTGCGAGGATTTCGTGGAAAATCGCGGAAAGAACCTGGCGCATACTGGATCGGCTTTCCCTTCTGTCCCCGCATGCGCTGGCTGTTTCGCAAGAAGAGGCATTGATCCGCGCGCTCGACGAGGGAGGATATGCAAGATACGATTTCAGGACTGCGGCAAAGCTGCGCGAGGCTGCGAAAACCCTGATCGAGCGCTATGCGTCGGATCCGGAAATGCTCCACCTGCAAGCCTCCGGCAGCCGGGATCTGGAATCGAGGATCATGGGGCTCGCCAGCGGCATCGGGCCGCTCACGGCGGAAATCTTTCTTCGCGAGATGAGGGGGATCTGGGAGAAGGCGGATCCTCCCTTGTCCGAACTTGCCTTCCGCGAAGCGAAATCCCTGGGCTATCTTCCGGAGGGAATCGGGGACAGGCGGCTCGCACTGGAACTTCTTCCCGCCGCAATCGATCTCAATGAAATGGAGGCGGCATTGATACGCAAGGGGCTCTCCCGCAGTTGAATCCCCCTGAGGCAATCGTTGCAAGGTTGCGGTACAATTGCCGATGAACGAATCCAGGTGAACCGACATTTGAGGAAAATTCCAGCAGGATCATGAAGAATTTCATCTTGTGTTGCATGTTGATCCTGTCTCTTGCCTGCCGCGCGGAAGGATTGCCGGACATTGCCGATTCTGCCGATGCGTCCCTTTCCCCACAACAGGAAAAAAAGCTCGGCGAAGAGGTGATGCGCCAGATCCGCGCCGATCCATCCTATCTGGACGATCCCGAGCTCACCCAGTATCTCGACGATCTCGGGCAAAGGCTCATCGTCAACAGCACCATGCCCGGACTCAACCTCAATCTTTTCGTGATCCAGGACAATACCATCAACGCATTCGCACTTCCCGGCGGATTCATCGGCGTGAACAGCGGACTCATCCTCTCTGCAGAGAGCGAATCGGAGCTCGCGAGCGTGCTTTCCCACGAAATCGGCCACGTGACACAGCGCCATTATGCCCGGATGGCCGGAGAGACCAAGGGCAGCACGATGGAGTCCCTGGCTGCGCTGGCGGTGGCGATCCTGGCGGCGAGATCCAACGGTCAGGTGTCGGAAGCTGCGCTTGCCGCAGCGCAGGCCAATTCCATCCAGTCACAGATCGACGTCACCCGCGCCCATGAAGAGGAAGCCGATCGCGTCGGACTTCAGGTTCTGGAAAAATCCGGATTCGACCCGCGCGCCATGCAGAGTTTTTTCGTGCGCCTGCAGAAATCCACCCGCCTTTACGAAAACAATGCGCCCGTCTATCTCCATGATCACCCGCTCACCAGCCAGCGGATCGCAGCGATCGAGAACCGCCTGCAGAATTTACCCTACAGGCAGGTGGCGGACAGTCCGGATTTCTGGTTGCTGAGGGAGAAACTTCTGGCAGACCAGGGGGATGCGAATGATGCGCTGGATTTTTTCAAAACCACTTTGCGGCAGAAAAAATACGAGAACGAAACCGCCTATCGATTCGGACTCGTCGAAGTGCTGATGAGATTGAGAAAATACGATCAGGCGGCTTCCGAACTTGCAAAAGTCGCCGCAGTCATCGGCCAGAATCCGATCATCCTGACCATGCAGGGAAAGGTGCTGCTCGCCCAGGGCAAGGTGGGGGATGCGATGATCCTGTACCGGCATGCGCTCGATACCTATCCTGATTACAATGCGCTGATCTACGATTATTGCCGGGCCCTTATCGATCACGGCAAGGCGGACGATGCGCTCAAACTCATCGAAACCAGGCTGCTGAAAACGCCACGGGATTACCATCTCTTCCAGCTCAGGGCGATGAGTTATGCCGTGCTCGGGAAGGATCTCCTCCAGCATCAGGCGCAGGCGGAAGCCTATTATCTGGCCGGGAACATCCCTGCAGCGATCGAGCAATTGAAGATTGCAGAAAATGCCAAGGACGGGGATTTCTATTCGCATTCCATGGTGGAAGCGAGACTCAGCCAGTTCAAGGCGATGATGCCTCCTGCGGCGAAGCATCGCCCCAAACATTGATTCAGCGGATTTCGATTTTATCGATCATCTGGCGCAGGACATTTCCCTTGCTGTCCGACATCATCACCTGAACCGGCCAGTAGTAGTGATCCATGTCCAGCCAGATTTCGGTGCCTTCGACCCCGGTATCGTGGAGCTTCGCCAGGTGCAGCGTCCGGTATTTCTGGGTGCCGGTGCGAAGGGTTTCCTCGCCGAGAATCCGGTATTCGTAGGTGTCGATCTTCCTGGCGTCGGTTGCGATGAAGGTGAACACGCCTTCCTTCGGCGGAGTATAGGCGAACTGGTAGAGAAAACTCAGCTGGTCCTGGGTGCCCGGTTCGAGCGCGACCGTTTTCTCCGACGAACCCGAATCCAGGGTGAGCTTGCCTTCCTTCCAGTCGAATCGTGCAGTCTGCCGGTTTTCAGGCCCTCCCCTCGTCACGGTGTATCGGTCAGGACGCAGCCCCTCTCCCGTGACCTGTCCTTCGCTCACCTGTTCGATCGCCCCCTTCACGAAAAGGGAAAAAATCCCGGTCGCTTCGACCTGGTTGGTGATTTCGTAATGACCGTCATCCTGGATGTCCCAGGTGTGGACCGCGGTGCCGACCATGATGTCCTGGCCGCGGAATACCCGGAAAGTGAGCTTCGCGTGCAGGGGAACCCTGGAAGGCGCAGCCTGCGGCTCGCTTGCCGCAACCGGTGCAGGCGAAGACCGGGACATGGGTTCCGGCGCAGGCTCGCTTGCGGCAAGGGGGGATGCGGTTTTTTCCGTCCTGGAAGGAGCCGGCGCGCGCTTTGGCCCGGGCGGGGCGATCGGCTTGAATTTTACAGGCTTTGGCGGTGGGACGAGTTCCATCCTGAGCGGTTCTTCCTTCAGGGTGAATTCGGACGGTACGTCCGGAAAGAAGAACAGCAGCAGATGGACGAGAAGCGAAATCGCAAGCGCGAATAGCAGCGTTTTCGCCAGCCGGTTCATTCAGGGAGAGAGCGGTGGATGAATCAGCGCAGCGGGTGGATCTCCAGGGCTTTCCAGGAATACCCGCCCGTCTGCAAGTTTCAGTTTTCCTTCTGCAAGCCAGCGGATTGCCTGAGGATAGATCCTGTGCTCTTCGGCGAGCACGCGAGCCGCGAGGGTTTCTGCGCTGTCTTCCTGAAGCACGGGTACCGCGGCCTGGATGATGATCGCGCCATGATCGAGTTGCTCGGTGACGAAATGCACGGTGCAGCCGTGGATTTTCACCCCTTCCGCAAGCGCCCTGCGATGCGTGTCCACTCCGGGAAAGGAGGGGAGCAGGGAGGGGGGGATGTTGACGAGGCGGCCTGAATATCTCGCCACGAAATCGTTTCCCAGGATGCGCATGAATCCGGCAAGAACTACGATTTCCGGCGAAAACGCATCGATCTTCGCGGAAAGAGCGGCATCGAATTCTTCCCGGCTGGAATATTGCCGGTGATCGACGGCAAAAGCCTCGATGCCCCTGTTTCTTGCGATTTCGATTCCAGCGGCATCCGGCCGGTTGCTGATGACTGCGCAGACTTCGACGGGAAGATCCGATTCGAGCAGGGACAGCATGTTGCTGCCCCGCCCGGAAATCAGGATGACGATCCGCTTCATCGGGTGACCACGGTCTGCGCTTCGCCTGCAGCGCGGGATTTGATCCTGCCGATCCTCAGCACGGTTTCCCCCGCTTCTTCCAGGATCTTCATGGAAGCTTCGGCATCCTGTTCCGAAGTGATCAGCACCATGCCGATCCCGCAATTGAAAACCCGGTGCATCTCGGCATCCGCGACATTTCCCTTTTCCTGCAGCCAGGAGAACAGGGCGGGCAGGGTCCAGCTTGTTGCGTCGAGTTCAGCGCAAAGGTGTTCCGGCAGGATCCTTGGAATGTTCTCGACGAGTCCTCCTCCGGTGATGTGGGCGAGTCCCTTGGGCGGGCGCTTCGCGAGGAGCGAGAGGACCGGTTTCACATAGATCCGGGTCGGGGCCATGATGGCGTCCGCCAGGGTTCTTTCCTCGCCGGGAAGCTTCGAGGAAAGATCCGCTTCCCCGCGCTCCAGGATCTTGCGTATCAGCGAATAACCGTTCGAATGGGCGCCGCTGGAAGCAAGACCCAGCACCACGTCTCCTTCCGCGATGCCGCTGCCGTCGATGATCTGCGATTTTTCCACTGCGCCCACTGCGAATCCGGCAAGATCGTATTCGCCTTCGGGGTACATGCCGGGCATCTCCGCGGTCTCTCCGCCGATCAACGCGCATCCTGCCATTTCGCAGCCTTGCGCGATGCCGCGGATCACGTCGGTTGCGATGCCCACGTCGAGCTTTCCGCAGGAAAAATAATCGAGAAAGAACAGCGGCTCCGCGCCCTGCACCAGGATGTCGTTCACGCTCATGGCGACGAGATCGATCCCGACCGTGTCGTGGCGACCCAGCATGAAGGCGAGCTTCAGCTTGGTGCCGACGCCGTCCGTTCCGGAGACGAGCACGGGCTCCTTGTATTTTCCGGCGATCTCGAACAGCGCGCCGAAGCCGCCGATTCCGCCCAGCACGCCCTCGCGGAGGGTCTTTTTGGCGAAGGGCTTGATGTTTTCGACCAGCCTGTCGCCCGCGTCGATGTCTACGCCGGCATCTTTGTAGGAAAGGGATTCGTTCACGATAGGTTCTCTTCGAAACATGGATGGAATAAAATACGGGGTTTGGCTGAAATACAATTTTACAGCAAATGAACCACAAACGCTTCGACATGGTATGCGGCAACTGATTCTGGATTTTTCTCCCGGCAAGCCCTCCATGGCGAGCTTCGTCTCGGGTGGGAATTCCGAGCTCGTCCACGCTCTGCGGGAAATGTTGCGCGGAGGAGAGAGGATGCTCTACCTTTGGGGGGAGGAAGGGTGCGGAAAGAGCCACCTTCTCGCTTCGATGGTCGAGGAGGCGAGGGAGGCGGGGTTCGATGCCGTTCATTTTTCCTGCGCAGCGGATTCGCGTTTCGAAACCGAAAGCCGTTTCGTCGCGGTGGACGATGTGGAAAATCTGGACGATGCGGGGCAGGTCTCCCTTTTCCACCTCTACAACCGGCTGAAGGAAGGAGGCGGGATGCTGCTCGCAAGCGGAAAGAGGCCTCCTTCCGGAATGGACATTCGCCCTGAACTTTCCACCCGTCTCGGCTGGGGACTCGTCTATCAGGTGCATGCGCTCACAGACGAGGATAAGCGCTGCGCATTGCGCGCGCATTCCAGAAGCCGCGGCTTCGAAATTCCGCAGGAAGTGGTCGAATACCTGATGCACCATGTGCGCCGCGATCTGCCCACATTGATGAGGATGCTCGATGCGCTCGACGAATATTCGATGGAAACAAGGCGATCGGTCACCATTCCGCTTCTGAAAGAAATCATCCACCTGCAGGAAAAAGACAAATGAATCTGGCACTTTTCGACCTAGACAACACCCTGCTTCGCGGAGACAGCGATTTCGAATGGGCTCAGTTCCTGATCGAAAAGGGCGTGCTCGACCGCGAGCTTTACGAAGCGAAAAACGAGCAATTCTATGCGGACTACAAGGCGGGCACGCTCGACATCCACGAATTTCTCGAATTCCAGTTGAAGCCGCTTTCCAGGCACACCAGGAAGGAACTCGACCGCTGGCACCGCGAATTCATGGAAACCAGGGTGAAGCCGATGATGCTCTCCGCCGCATTCGAACTCGTCAGGAAGCATGAAGGGGATCTTTGCGCCATCGTCACCGCCACCAACCGCTTCGTCACCCAGCCGATCGCGGAAGCTTTCGGCGTGCCGAACCTGATTGCGACCGAGCCGGAAGTCGAGGATGGAGAATTCACCGGAAGGCCTGCCGGCACGCCCAGCTTCCGCGAAGGGAAAATCACCCGCCTGAAAGCCTGGCTCGATTCCCGGGGAGAGCGCCTAGAGGATTTTTCGCAGAGCTGGTTCTACAGCGACTCGCTCAACGATCTGCCGCTGCTCGGGCTGGTCTCCAATCCGGTTGCGGTCGATCCGGACCCCACCCTGAGGCTGCATGCGCAAAATTCCGGCTGGCCGGTCATAAGCCTCAGACAGGTGCTATAATTCCCGGATGTTCAATTCAAATTTCATTCCGGCGGCTCGATGATCCGCAAGTTCATCCGAAGAATTTTCGAGAAACCGAAAGCCGGCCCGGCCGTCCTTCCACTGAGAAAACATGGCATCCACAAGGAACAGGTGAGTGCCTGCGCGAGGAAGGCGACCGCAGTGCTCCAGGAAGCGGGTTTTTCCGCCTTCGTCGTGGGCGGGGCGGTGCGCGATCTTTTGCTCGGGAAAAAGCCAAAGGATTTCGACGTGGCGACCAATGCCGATCCTGACCAGGTTCGCGCGCTTTTTCGTCGCTCCCGGATCATCGGCAGGCGTTTCAGGCTGGTGCACGTGATGTGCGGTCCGGAAGTGATCGAAGTCTCCACTTTCCGGCGCGGGCACGAAGAGAGCGAATCGGCCACCGACGAACATGGCCGGGTGCTCGCGGACAACGTTTTCGGCAATCAGGAAGAAGATGCGGAAAGGCGCGACTTCACGGTGAACGCCATGTTCTACGATCCTTCCACCGAAGAGATCTGGGACTATCATGGCGGATACGAGGATCTCAGGGCGATGCGGCTGAAAATGATCGGCGATCCTTCCACCCGTTACCGCGAGGATCCGGTCAGGATGTTGCGCGCGGTGCGCTTTGCGGCGAAGCTCGGCATGAAACTCGATTCCGCGACCGAAGCGCCGATCCGGAATCTGGGCGGGCTGCTGCAGAACGTTCCTGCCGCGCGGCTTTTCGAGGAAATGCTGAAGCTCCTGACCTCGGGGCATTCGGTGGAATGCATCACCGAACTCAGGAAGGCGGGCCTGCATCACGGGCTTCTGCCCATGCTCGACGTGATTCTCGAGCAGCCGATGGGGGAGAAATTCATCCTTGCAGCCCTCAGGAATACCGACCTGCGCGTGAAAGAGGAAAAGCCGGTCTCTCCCGCATTCCTGTTCGCCTCCCTGCTCTGGCACGAAGTGCTGGCCCGCTGGCACAAGGAAAAGGAGGAAGGAGGGCATCCCGTTCCCGCATTGCATGCGGCGATGGATCATGTGATTTCCGTTCAGCAGGAAAAACTCGCCATTCCGCGCAGGTTCACCGCCACCATGAAGGAAATCTGGTCCCTGCAGCCGAGATTCGCCCAGCGATCCGGGCAGCGGCCATTCCAGCTCATCGAGCACCCGCGCTTTCGCGCCGGTTACGATTTCCTGATGCTGCGCGCCGAAAGCGGCGAAGTGGAGGAGGATCTGCCGAATTGGTGGGAAGACTTCCAGGATGCTTCCGCGGAGCAAAGGAAGGGAATGCTGGTTGCGGACGAGGCCCCGAAGCGCAGGAGGCGCAGAAGGCGTCCGAAGGCGGCGGCTGCCGAATGAGCCGGGCCCATGTCGCCCTGGGCAGCAATCTTTCCTCCCCCAGGATTCAGATCGCCCGGGCATTCGATGCGCTCGAAGCCTTGCCCGGAACGAGGCTCCTTGCGCGATCCAGCCTTTATCTCAGCGCGCCGATTTCGGAGATTCCCCAGCCCGATTATGTGAATGCGGCAGCGCTGCTCGAAACTTCGCTTTCCCCGCTCGATCTGCTCGATGCGCTTTTCGCGATCGAAGCTTGCTTCGGGCGGGTGAGGAGCTTGCCCAATGCGCCGAGGACGCTCGATCTCGACCTCCTGCTTTACGATGACCGGTTTCTTTCCGATGATCGCCTGAAGATTCCCCATCCGCGCATGCACGAGCGCCTTTTCGTCCTGCTCCCGCTCCTCGAAATCGATCCGGACTGCGAAATTCCGGGAATCGGGCGGGCCGCCGACCTGATCGGTGCGCTCGGCAATCAGACCATCGCGAAAGTTACGCCATGCTGATCGGAAATTTCGGACATATCGCGATCGAGGGACCCATCGGCGTCGGCAAGACCAGCCTGGCCCGCAGGATCGCAAAACACATCGGGGAATCCTGCAGGCTGATTCTGGAAAATCCGGAAGGAAATCCCTTTCTGGCCCGCTTCTACGAGGATCCCGCAAGATACGCGCTGCCCGCCCAGATGTTCTTCCTTTTCCAGAGGATGCGGGACATGGCGGAGATTTCCCAGCCGGACATGTTCCGCAAGACCACCGTGACCGATTTCCTGATGGAAAAGGATCCTCTTTTTGCGAGGCTGACCCTGAATGACGAGGAATTCCATCTCTATCAGCAGATGTATTCCCGCCTCGAATCTGCCATTCCGGTTCCCGATCTGGTGATCTATCTGCAGGCCTCCCCGGAGAAGCTCGTCGAACGGGTGAAAAGGCGGGGAATCCATTACGAGCGGAATGTCGGGGAGGATTACCTGAGGCGTCTTGCGGAAAGCTACAGCCGCTTCTTCCTGCATTACGACGCGGCTCCGGTGTTCATGGTCAACAGCGACAATCTCAATTTCGTCGAGGAAAACCGCGATTTCGAACTGCTCCTCGGCAGAATCGAAAAAATGCGCGGAACCAGGGAGTTTTTCAATCGTGGCGCCTAAACTCACCCTGCATGCCCTGCAGAAAATGAAAGCGGAGGGAATCCCGATCGCCGTCCTCACCTGTTACGATGCCAGCTTCGCTTCGCTTCTGGAGGAAGCCGGTGTCGACATCCTGCTGGTGGGCGATTCGCTCGGAATGGTGATCCAGGGCGGGCATTCCACGCTCGGGGTTTCCATGGAAGACATGATCTACCATACGCGATGCGTTTCGAGCGCTTCCTCCCGCGCCTTCATCGTTTCCGATCTGCCTTTCGGCAGCTATCAGGAAAACCGCGAGAAGGCTTTCGCCAATGCGGCGAAGCTGATGGCATCCGGCGCGCACATGGTGAAAATCGAGGGCGGATTCGCCATGACGGACACGACGAACTTCCTTTCCTCGCGCGGCATCCCGGTCTGCGCCCACATCGGGCTCACTCCCCAGTCGGTCCACAGCCTGGGCGGATACCGGGTGCAGGGAAGGGACGAAGGGAATGCGCTTCGCATCCTGGAAGAGGCGAGAGCGCTGCAGGATGCGGGCGCTTCGATGATCGTGCTGGAAGCGATTCCGGGGGAACTTGCCGGGAAGATCACGGCATCCCTTTCCATTCCGACCATCGGCATCGGCGCAGGGAAAAACTGCTCGGGGCAGGTGCTGGTGCTCTACGATCTGCTCGGCATCTATCCCGGGAAGGCGGCTAGATTCGTCAGGAACTACATGGATGGCGCATCATCGATCCAGGATGCGGTGAGGCATTATGTGGAAGACGTGAGGCGCGGCGCCTTCCCCGGACCGGAGCATACCTTCTGATGGAAATCATCGAATCGATCGAAGCGCTACGGGAAAGGCTTTCCGGAGAATCTTCCAGAGCATTGGTTCCCACCATGGGAAATCTGCATGCCGGACACCTCGCGCTGGTCCGGAAGGCCGGAAATCTTGCTTCCTGCACGGTGGCGAGCATTTTCGTCAATCGCCTGCAGTTCGGAGAAGGGGAGGATTTCGATCGATATCCACGCACCTTCGAGGAGGATTGCAGGAAACTCGTGGAGGCGGGGACGGACATCCTGTTCGCGCCCACCGAGCGCGAGCTATATCCTGAACCGCAGCAATTCACGGTCGATCTTCCGCCCGTCGCGAAAGAGCTGTGTGGCGCGCATCGCCCCGGGCATTTCAGTGGCATGGCCACGGTGGTGCTGAAGCTCTTCAACATCGTGAATCCGCACCATGCCGTGTTCGGAAAAAAGGATTACCAGCAGCTCCACCTCGTGAAAGGAATGGTCTCCCAGTTCAATCTTTCGGTGAAGATAGCGGAAGGGGATACCATCCGGGAAGAGGACGGGCTCGCCATGAGCTCGAGAAACCGCTATCTCTCGCCGGATGAGCGGGCGCAGGCGCCCAGGCTGTATTTCAATCTGGAGAAGATCGCGAGCGAGCTGCGCTGCGGAAACCGGGATTTTTCAGTCCTGGAGAAACTGGCCGGGAAAGACCTCGAAGCGAGAGGCTGGATGGTCGATTATGTCGAAATTCGCGATGCGCTCAGCCTTGCGAAGCCATGCGCAAACTCAAGCCGCCTCGTTGTTCTCGGTGCGGCGAGGCTCGGAAAGACCCGCCTCATCGACAATCTGGAGGCGGGTATTGCTCAGTGGTGATGGTGGTCTTCGTCGTGGATGTGGCCGTGGGAAATCTCTTCCGGCGTGGCAGGACGAACCCCGGTTACCGTGCAGGAGAAAGTGAGCTTCATTCCGGCAAGGGGATGGTTGCCGTCGACCACCACCTTGTCCGGCGTCACGTCGGTCACGGTGTAGATCAGCATGTCTTCCGAATCACCCTCACCCCCTTCGAAACGCATGCCGACTTCCACTTCCTTCGGAAACAGTTCGCGAGGCTCGACCCGGATCAGGTTGGGATCGATCTCTCCGAAAGCGTTTTCAGGGTCCATGACCACCGTGCAGGAAAAGCCGGTGGTCTTTTCGTGCAGTTCTTCTTCCACTTGCGGGAAAATGCCATCGTAGCCGCCATGCAGATAGCTCACCGGGGACTCGGATTTCTCCAGCAAGGTGCCTGAATCGTCGGCAAGTTCGAACTCTAGGGAGACGACGGTGTTTTTCTCGATGCGCATTGTTGGAAAATCCATATAATTGAAGGTCAGGAAGATTCTAACCTATTTCGCGGACATGGGAAGTTTTTTATAATCGTAACATGCTTGGAAATCTGACACAGGCCCAATTCCTCAGGGAATACTGGCAAAAAAAACCGCTGCTGCTGCGCAATGCCTTCCCGGGGTTTGCGGGGCTGCTGTCCCCTGCCGAACTGATGGCGCTTGCCGGCAGGGAGGATGCGCAATCGCGCATCGTGCGCTTTCAGGAGGATTCCTGGATCCTTTCCCAGGGGCCATTCACGAAAAGGGAGTTCAGGAAGCTTTCCGGCCTCTGGACGCTGCTGGTGCAGGGCGTGAATCATTTCATGAAGGAAGGGGACGAGCTTCTTTCCAGGTTCGATTTCATTCCCAGGGCGAGACTGGACGATTTGATGGTGAGCTATGCGCCGGACGGCGCCGGAGTCGGTCCGCATTTCGATTCCTATGACGTGTTCCTGTTGCAGGGAATGGGCAGGCGCAGATGGCAGATTTCTGCCAATACCCCCGCCGATCTCGTTCCGGATGCCCCATTGAGGATACTCAGCCGCTTCGAGGTAGAACAGGAATGGATCCTCGAACCCGGGGACATGCTCTATCTGCCACCGAAATATGCCCATAACGGCATTGCCATGGGGGAATCGATGACCTACTCCATCGGCTTCAGGGCGCCTTCCGCCCAGGAACTCGCCACTGAATTCCTCGTCCATCTGCAGGACCGCATCGAGCTTTCCGGCATGTACGAAGACCAGGATCTGCAAATCCAGGAGCATCCTGCCGAGATCGGGCGGGAAATGCGCTCGAAAGTGAGGAAGATGCTTTCCGGGATCACCTGGGGGGAGCAGGAAGTCGAGCATTTCCTCGGCATGTATCTCACCGAGCCCAAGGGGCACATTTTCTTCGATCCTCCCGAGCATCCGGTTTCGATGAAGAAATTCGCATCCGGTGTGGCAAGGAACGGCCTGAGTCTGGACCTCAGGACCCAGATGCTGTTTTGCGGCGAAAGTCTTTACATCAACGGGGAATCGGAAAGCTTTTCCGGACTCGACCGGGATCTTCTGGTGCGCCTTGCGGACCGGCGCAGTCTGCCTCCTGTGCAGCCTTCCGAAGAGACCCTCTCCCTTTTTCACCAGTGGTACGAATACGGATATGTCGTCATCGGAGGGGGAGAATGAGCGAGCATCGCAAGCTGAACGGGCTGGACGAATATTCCACGGCGATCGACGAAGTGATCGGATTGGCGGAGAGGGAGATATCGATCTTCGATTTCAGTCTGGAGAATCTGGGATTCAATTCGCAGCAAAGATTCGAGAAGCTGCAGGAATTTTTGAGGGCCAATCCTGAAAACCGGCTCCGGATCGTGGTTCATGATGCCGGATACCTGGAGAAACGCTGTCCGAGGATGCTTACCCTGCTCAAGCTTTTCAGTCATGGCATGGAAATCCGCAGGACTGCGCCGGAATTGCTCCACGTATACGATCCGTTTTGCCTGGCCGATTCCGAGCATTATGCGAGGCGATTCCATTTCGACGATCCCCGCGGACTCTGCGCCAGATCCGATCCGCACGAGGGGCATGGATTGAAGCTCCGTTTCATGCAACTACTGGATGGATCGGAAGAGGTGCTTTTTGGCGATACTACAGGGCTATGAGGAAGGACTGATGTGCCTATGGCAAATTCTTTCAAACCTGCTAAAATTGCACAGTCGGTCGAATTTCGAGCTTTCGGATCGCCGATTGCTACCAACCCCTGTTTCAACTTTTAAGGAATAAATAAATGAAGCGCTCGCTCATCCTCGCCGCCCTGCTCGGGCTTGCCCTGTCCGCTTGCGGAGAAAAGCCCGCACCGGCTCCTGAAACGCCGGCACCTGCTGCCGAAGCGCCTGCAGCACCTGCAGCTCCTGCTGCTCCCGAAGCATCCGCTCCTGCAGCTCCTGCAGCAAGCGACGCTGCCGCTGCTGCTCCTGCAGCTTCGGACGCAGCCGCTGCCGCTCCTGCAGCACCTGCCGCACCCGCAGCTCAGTAATCTGCGAAGCTGGCTCGTTGCAGAAGAAAAAGCCGGCATTAGCCGGCTTTTTCCTTTATGAGATCTCTCTCCAGTCGAATCCCTCTTCCTGACTCGCCACCCCGATCCATTGCGGATCGCAGTCCATGGCAAGGGCAAGCGCTTTTCTGGCCAGTTCTTCCGTATTGTTTTTTCTGCTCAAATGGGCGGCCACGACATGCTGCAGTTTCCTGCGCTCCAGTCTGGAAAGGAGTCCGGATGCGCTTTCGTTGGAAAGGTGGCCATATCTTCCGGAAATCCTTCTCACCAGGCTGGGAGGGTAGGCGCTCGCGGCAAGCATTTCCGGATCGTGGTTGCACTCCAGCACCAGCGCGTCGCAGCCGCTCAAGGTGAGCTCGATGTGGGGGGTGGAACAGCCCGCGTCGGTGATCACGCCCAGCTTTTTCGCTCCGTCCCCGAACACGAACTGGACCGGCTCCCTTGCGTCGTGAGGAACCGGGAAGGGTTCGACTTCGAGGTCGTCGATGCGAAAGCTTCGGTAATCCTCGATGAAGCGGATGTCGAGGCCTGCAGAGCTCTTTTCCTGCGCCCTGAAAGTTCCGAAGGTCATCCAGACCGGGATGGAATGCTTTTTCGAGAATCTCGCCACCCCGCTGGCATGATCTTCATGTTCGTGGGTGACGAGGATGGCGGTGATGTCTTCAGGGGAAAGAGAGATCCTTTGCAGCCTCGCTGCGGCATCGCGAAGTCCGAGGCCGCAGTCGAGCAGGATTCGCGTTTTCCCGCATTCCACGACGAGTGCGTTCCCTTCGCTGCCGCTCGCCAGGGAAGAAAAACGCATGCTTACTTCAATTGATTGAAGATCAGCTTGAGGATTTTCGAGGAAGTTTCGGTGTGTTCGGTGAATCCGTCCTTGTCGAGGATGGTGACGACGCTACCCGATCCCTGCGGATTGACCAGGATTCGATATTTCTGCGGCTTGGGCGGTGCCTTGTCCTTCCAGAATTCGAGCTTGGACAGCATTCCGGTGTCTTCGCTTTTCGCCTTGGGATCGACACAGCTCACGAAATAGATGCCCTTTTCGCGGTTCCTGTCGTCCACGGTGAAGCCCGCCCGGTCGAGGGCGAGTCCGACCAGGCGCCATGCGCGATCCGTCCCGGCTGTTAGGGTGATGTTGTTGTTTTCGGTGGAGAGCTTGGCCCCCGCCGGGGTGTTGTCTTCAGCGGCCTCTTTTTGGCTGGCCCGATCGTTGATTTCGTAGGCGGAACGCGTGCTGTCGGAGTTTGCGTCCGGAACGCTGAAGCGGTTGTCGGTCGCGGGTTTGGTGAGATCGGGGGGTATTTCGAGGGATGCGCCAGGCTTTGCCGTTTTGTATCGGTTGTCCTCATGATGTCCGAAAGGCATGTGGCTGCATCCGGAAAGGAGCAGGACGGACGAGCTGATCGCCGCAAGGGCGTGGGAGCGGTAGTTTTTCATCATAGGATTCCGAATCGTATCATTGAATAATGCCGCAAGAGCGCATGGCCGCGAGCACGGTATCCCGACTGGACGGAGAAAGTTCCGTGAGCGGCAGTCGGATCGCAGGACCGATGAGGCCCATTGTGGATACGGCCCACTTCACCGGGATCGGGTTGGCCTCGACAAAAAGCGTCCTGTGCAGCGGAAGAAGTTGCGCATTGATTTTCCGCGCAGCGATGGCGTCACCTTTGAGGGCCGCCATGCACATTTCGTGCATGAGCCGCGGCGCGACATTGGCGGTGACGGAAATGGTGCCTGCTCCGCCCAGGAGCATCAGCGCAGCCGAACTTGCATCGTCCCCGCTGTAGACTGAAAATCCCGCCGGGGCTTTCAGGATCAGGTCGGTGCCGCGCTCGAGGTTGCCGGTGGCGTCCTTGATGCCGACGATGTTGGGAATCTGCGCGAGCTTCAGGGTGGTTTCGTTGGAAAGGTCCGCTACCGTCCTTCCGGGAACGTTGTAGAGGATCATCGGGATGTCGGCTGCTTCGGCGATGGCTGCGAAGTGCCGGTACATCCCTTCCTGGGTGGGCTTGTTGTAATAGGGGACCACGGAAAGGGTGAAGTCTGCGCCGGCCTCTTTCGCGAACCTGGAGAGTTCGATGGCTTCCCGGGTGGAATTCGCGCCGGTTCCGGCGATCACCGGAATCCTTCCGGCGACATGTTCCACGGTGGTGGTGATGAGCGCCCTGTGTTCCTCGAAATCGACTGTGGGAGATTCGCCGGTGGTGCCCACCACGACGATGCCGTCGGTTCCTTCCGCGATGTGGAAATCGATGAGCGATCGCAGCCGGACGAGATCGAGCGCCCCGTCGTCCAGCATGGGAGTGACTATCGCGACCAGACTTCCTTTCAACATGATTTCATGCACCCGCAAAATTGCTTATTCTACCCCAATATTCGCAGATTCCGTTATCTTTTCCTCTTCCTGCTGCAGCGCCCAAAGGTGCGCATAAGTGCCGCCATACTCGAGCAGTTCGCGGTGTTTTCCCGATTCGATGATCCTGCCCGCATCCAGCACGATGATCCTGTCGGCGTCGACCACGGTGGAGAGGCGATGCGCGATCACCAGCGTCGAGCGGTTGGCCGAAATCCTGGAAAGCTCCATCTGGATTCCCTTTTCGGATCTGGAATCGAGCGCGGAAGTCGCCTCGTCGAAAATGAGCAGGGAAGGATTTTTCAGGATGGTCCTGGCGATCGCGACCCGCTGTTTCTCCCCTCCGGAAAGCTTGAGCCCACGCTCGCCCACCATGGTTTCGTAACCCAGGGGAAGGGAAGATATGAATTCGTGGATGTGGGCTGCCTTTGCCGCCTCCAGCACTTCCTCGCGGCTCGCATCCAGTCTGCCGTAGGAGATGTTGTAATAAATGGTGTCGTTGAAAAGGACGGTGTCCTGGGGAACGATGCCGATCGCGTGGCGCAGGCTTTGCTGGGTCACCTTGCGGATGTCCTGTCCGTCGATGGTGATGCGTCCCTTGTCCACGTCGTAAAAGCGATAGAGCAGCCTGGCCAGGGTGGATTTCCCCGAGCCGCTGTGCCCCACCACGGCGACGGTCTTTCCGGCAGGAATCTCGAAGTCGATGTCGAAGAGGATCGGTCTGGATGTTTCGTAGGAGAAATGGACATGCTCGAATCTCACTGCGGCACCCGAAGCGACGAGGTCGACGGCCTCTTCGGAATCACGAATCTCTGCATGCTCGTCGAGCAGGGAGAACATCCTTTCCATGTCGGCAAGGGAATGCCTGATTTCCCGGTAGACGAAGCCCAGGAAATTGAGCGGCATGTAAAGCTGCAGCATGTAGGCGTTCACCAGCACCAGATCCCCGATGGTCATCCTTTTCTCGACCACTCCCTTTGCAGCAAGCCACATCAGCAGCGTGATGCCGATCGCGATGATGGCGCTCTGTCCGGCATTCAACCATGCGAGGGAAGTCTGGTTGCGAACCGCGGCAGCTTCCCAGGATTGCAGGTTCTGGTCGTAGCGCGAGGATTCGAAGGATTCGTTGGAGAAATATTTCACCGTTTCGTAATTGAGCAGGCTGTCGATCGCGCGGGTGTTGGCTTGCGAATCCATTTCGTTCATCGTCCTGCGGAAAATCATTCTCCATGCCGTGATGGCGAGCGTGAAGGCGATGTAGATGAACAGGGTCGCGCAGATGAGGATCGCGAACCAGGCATCGTATTTGGTGAGCAGGATGACGGCGACGAGGCCGATTTCAACCAGGGTGGGAATGATGTTGAACAGCATGAAATTGAGCAGGAAGCTGATTCCCCTGGTGCCACGCTCGATGTCGCGGGACATCCCGCCCGTCTGGCGCTCGAGATGGAAACGCAGGCTGAGACCGTGCAGATGATCGAACACTTTGCGGGCGACCCTTCTGATCGCGCGCTGCGTCACCTTGGCGAATACCGCATCGCGCAATTCGCCGAAAAGCGTGTTGAAAAATCTAAGCAATCCATATCCTGCGAGCAGCATTGCAGGAAACAGGACGGTCTTGCCGTCCAGCGCGTCGACCACGTGCTTGAAGAAGATGGGGACGGTGACGCCCGCCGCCTTGGCAAGGATCAGGAACAGGGCGGCGAAAAACACTCTTCCCGGAAATTCGAGGAGATAGGGGAGGAGCGAACGGATGGTCTTCCAGTCGCCTTTACCGGAATTCATGATCCCTGCCGTATCCGGCCATGCCGGTCAGAAAACGCACCATGCCGTAGGAAAGCCAGGTCATGAAGCGAGTGGAAAGAGGCTGTTTCTCCCAACTGTCGGGAAGGAGGCGCTTCGAGTCTTCGCGGATGGCTTTCTCCAGGTCTTCCCTCAGTTCGGCTGCGAAGGATTCGTCCTGGATCACCACGTTGGCTTCCCTGGCGAGCAACAGGCTGAAAGGGTCGATGTTGGAAGAGCCGATCGTGGTCCAGTGCCCGTCGATCACGGCCACCTTGGCGTGCATCAGGCTCCTGTGATATTCGTAGATCTCGATTCCGGAATCGAGAAATTTGCCGTAGAGGGCCCGGGTCGCATAATGGAGCAGCAGGTATTCCATCTTTCCCTGCAACAGCAGCACCACCCGCACGCCGCGCGATGTTGCGTCGACCAGCGCGTGGCGAAAGGAAATTCCGGGAAAGAAATAGGCGTTGGCGATGACGATCTCGCGCTTCGCGGATGCGATGGCACGCAGATAGGCCAGTTCGATGTTCCTGCGATGTCTGAAATTGTCCCGGACGATGAAGGCTGCGTTCTGATTTCCGGCATGGATCCTGGTTTCCGGGAGGAATTTTCCGGTTCCCGGCTTTCTCATCTGCATCCATGCGCGCAGCATCCACAGATGTTTGACGGAATGGTGGATGTCGGCAACCAGCGGGCCGGAAATCTCGACGGAATAATCGAAGCGGGGAGGAATGTTGTCCCCCTTGATCGGAATTCCGGGAATGTTGCGGTCGTCGATGATGTTGATGCCGCCCACGAAAGCGCGTTTTCCGTCGAAGACCGAAAGTTTTCTGTGCAGGCGCCTCAGCCTGCTTCGCCTCAATGTCCACGGGGAGATTTTCTGGCTGAAAAAAAGCACTTCTACGCCCGCTTCCTTCAGGGTGGTGACGAAAGACTCGGGGAGCTTTCTGGAGCCGAATCCGTCGATCAGGAGGTGGACGGAAACGCCCCGAGCCGCTGCGCGCATCAGCGCATCGCCGATCGAGATGCCCGCCCTGTCCACTTCGTAGATGTAGGTTTCGAGGAAGATTTCCTTTTCCGCGCGGTCGATCGCGCTTTCCAGTGCGGGAAAATACTGCTCGCCGTTCTTCAGCAGCCTGATGGCATTGCCTGCGACCAGACGCTCCTTCATTTCAGTACCAGGGTGGTCGAAAGCGGCGCGTGGTCCGAAATCCTCGACCAGGGCAATCCGTGGTGTACGGCCGCTTCGCGCACGCTGAAACCGCGTACGTAGATCCTGTCCAGCCTGAAGATGGGGAAGGTGGAAGGAAAGCTTTTCGCCACCTTGCCGTGGGTGATTTCGAAAACTTCCTGCAGCCTCCCCCCGTTGACCATGATCCTTTCCGCCTTGCAGGACCAGTCGTTGAAATCGCCGGCCACGATGAGCGGCGCGTCCTTCGGGACGATTTCCTCGATTTTCTGTTCGAGCGCAGAAACCTGCTTTCTCCTCACCCTGGCCGAAAGCCCCATGTGCGTGCAGATGCAGTGCAGGTTTGTTTCCCAGCCCGGGATCTGCAGCTCGCAGTGCAGCAATCCGCGGCTTTCGAAGCGATGTCCGGAGATGTCGAAATTGTCCCAGGCGAGAATGGGAAAGCGACTCAGGATGGCGTTTCCGTGATGGCCTTCCTCGTAGACGGCATTCTTGCCGTAGACATATTCAGGCCACATCGAATCGGCCAGAAATTCATACTGTGGAGAACCTGGCCAGTTCTCATGTGTGATCGCATGCTCTTCGTGCGCGCCCAGCACTTCCTGGAGGAAGATGAGGTCAGCCCCCATACCCTGCAGTTTTTCACGCAATTCGTGCACCATGAGGCGCCGGTTGAAATGCGAAAAACCCTTGTGGATGTTGTAGGTGGCGATCCTCAGCGTTCTGGGCATTTCAGGAAATTTCCAGCATGCGTTCGAGGGCGAGTTTCGCCAGCTTCGCTTCTTCTTCCGGGACGGTGATCCTGTTGACGACATTTCCTTCGACCAGATTTTCGAGCGTCCAGAGCAGATGCTGGGGATCGATTCTCGCCATCGTGGAACACATGCAGACGATGGGAGACATGAACTGGACGATCTTTCCCGAATCCCTGAATTCTTCGGCGATCCGGTTGACGAGGTTGAGTTCGGTTCCGACCAGCCACATCGTCCCGGAAGGCGCCTCCGAAATGGTCCTGATGATGGTTTCGGTGGAGCCGACATGATCGGAGAGCTTGCAGACTTCGAAACTGCATTCCGGGTGGGAGATGACGAATCCTTCCGGATGCCGTTTCCTGAAATTTTCGATGTGGGAAGGCTGGAACATCTGGTGCACCGAGCAGTGGCCTTTCCAGAGCAGCATTTTCGCGCGGCGGATGGCTTCTTCGTCGTGCCCGCCCATGGGCAGATCCGGATCCCAGACCAGCATGTCCTCCAGCGGGATGCCCATTTTGTATCCGGACCACCTGCCCAAGTGCTGATCCGGAAAGAACAGCACCTTCTCGCGCCTTGAGAAGGACCATTCGAGGATTTTCGGCGCATTGCTGGAAGTGCAGACGATTCCGCCATGCTTTCCGCAGAAGGCCTTGAGGTCCGCGGCCGAATTGATGTAGGTGACCGGGGTGATCGAATGGTCCGGATCGAGCACGGAGGAAAGTTCCTGCCATGCGCGTTCGACCTTGGCGAGATTGGCCATGTCCGCCATCGAGCATCCTGCCGAAAGATCCGGAAGGATGGAGACCTGGTCGGGGGAGGAGAGGATGTCGGCCACTTCGGCCATGAAATGCACGCCGCAGAATACGATGTATTTCGCTGCCGATTGGCCTGCGAGCCTGGAGAGCTTCAGCGAATCTCCGGTGAGGTCTGCGAAGCGGTAGACATCGGCTCTCTGGTAGTGGTGTCCGAGGATGACCGCCGATTCGCCAAGCTCCTCCTTCGCTTTCGCGATCCTCGTGGCGCAGGTCGCATCGTCGAGCGCCCTGTATGGATCGAAGGAAATCGTCATGTTTGCTCCATTCGTGCTGGTTTTTTACTGGAAAGCGCGCGGATGGCTGCCTCGTTGCTCGAGGAAAACACCTTTTCCGCAGCTTCGGTGTGGGGGACCCAGACATGGTCGAGGTGTTCGCGCGGAGAAATTTTCACCGGCATTTTTTCCTTCAGCCTGAATCCGAACACATGCTCGAGGTTTTTCGTCACGCCCGGCGCATAGCGATGCCGCCACTCCGGGTAAATGACATATTCCGTTTCGATATTCCAGTCGGAAAGCTCTCCATCGGACAAGCCGGTCTCCTCGAAAAGCTCGCGCCTTGCCGCATCCGCAGGAGTTTCCCCTTCCTCGAGGCTGCCTGTCACCGACTGCCAGTAGCCTGGATGGTCGGCGCGTTCGAGGAGAAGCACTTCGAGGTCGGCGGTATGCACGACAACCAGAACCGAGAACGGGCGCTTGTACTGTTTCTCAGGCGAGGCGGGAGAGTGCATTGCCCGAGGCCACCCATGCCAGGATTCCGCCCTGCAGGTTGGACAAGCCGTTCCATCCTTTCGCGGAAAGGAAGCTGCAGGCCTGCCCCGATCTTCCGCCTGACTGGCAGTAGATGACGGTCGGGATGTTCCAGTCCATTTCCGTGAGCGGAATGAGGTGAAGCGGGATGTGGATTGCGCCCGGGATGACGCCTCGGGACACTTCTGCGTCCGTCCTGACGTCGACCAGCCTGACGCCTCCCGAATTCTGCAGCTCGAGCAGCCCGGCTACATCGATATTGCTGAAACTCATCATGATGCCTTGTAAAGATTCCTGGATCGTTATGCTAAAGACGGCTTGAGGATAAGGCAAGCCCGGCGAAGCATAAAATAGGGTCGGATCTGCAGGTTTCAAGTGCGGCGGCATGAAATCCGGTTCTGGAAGGCCTTTCCGTCGACAAATCGATGAGGTTGAAGGAGGACGGTCAGCGGTGCATGGAGCGCCGCTGCGCTTCTGCTGCGGCGGCAATTCCTTCGGCCTGGTGCTCGCTGACCGGAACGCAAAGCACGCGGCTGATTTCCAGGACGGTTTGTTTCGTGACGGAATTGCCCGCGATCAGGCCGATGTAGGAGCCTGCCAGAACCGGGTCTGGTGCGGATTTGGCGAGTTCTCCCTGTAAATTGGCCAGCAGGTAATCCTGGCTGTCTGGATCCTCGGAGGAGGATCCCAGCATGGCGGCGCTTTGTCGGTAGCGCGATACGTTGTCCCTTGCGAAACCGGAAACCAGCACATTTGTGCAGCCGGCTGCGCCCGGAGCGGAGAATGTGGCAGCGCCCGATGCCGGTTCGACCGGAGCATCGCTTTCAAGCGATCTGCCACCCAGGTATCCTGCTCTCGTCGTGGTCGTGGATTCGGAACCCGGGCCGTTCGAATAGGCCCGGGGCGCTCCGCGGCTCTGGCCGTGCGAACTTTCCTGGGATCGCGGATTTCCTCCTGCAGCCATGACGTTTCCGGTCAGCAATGCAAGCGCAATCATGGACGATGCGAGTATTTTTTCATTCATGGGGCCTCCTTCACCTCGAAGAATTCGTGAAGAGCGTGCGGCGCTGCTCTTCGGCAATGTCGGCGATCCGGGACTGCTTTTCCCCCGGAGGGATCACGCAAAGACCGGAGCTGACCTTGGTGATCAGTGGGGGCGTCACGGGAACCTTGGCCACCATTCCCAGATAGGTTCCGGCGAGGACCGGGCTGGGTCTCTGTTTTTCCAGTTCCTTCTGGTAACTGGCGAGCAGCAGGGCCGAAGAGCCGGTCAGGGCAGTTCCGGGCGCAAGCAGGGAAAGACTCGATTTGAATCGCTCGAGATTCTTTCCCTGCAGCCTGTTGGAAGAATTGATCGCAGCCATGTCTTCGCAACGCTGTTCGCTGACGATGTGGAATGCCGTTCCCGTTCCGCCGCTGCCTCCGGTGTTGAACCCGGGATCCTGGGGAATGGAGGGATCTTCCCCGGGATCCTGGGGAAGATCCCATCCGCCGCGGTAACGAAACTGGCTGCGATATTCCGGGCCGAAACCGGCTGATTTTTCCGGGCCTTCTACTAGCTGTTCCGATCCGGCGATGCCGGAGCCTCCTCCGAACCTCTGCCCGGTCGCTCTCCCGGATTCAGGGCTTGCATGGTTGCCCGATGCGTGACCTGAATGTTCAGAGCCGAGCCCATGTTTCAGTTTCAGCCCGCCCGCCTCTTTCCCTTTATGTCCGCCATCTCCCGCCCCATGGCCATCATCCCCGGAAGCGTTCGAGGTGGAGATCCAGCAGCAGAGCATGGCCAGGGTCACAGCCGATGCAATTTTCGACATGGAAATGCCTTTCAGTCTGAATTATTCGCCGGAATGCGCATCGAGAATCGCAGTCCTCACCTGATCTGCATCAGCAGCGAGTTTTTCCGCGCTGATATAGGCAGGCAGGCTGACCTGAAGGATCGTGCTCAGTGCGTTGACTGTGTCGGCCGTGATCGGGATCGTCTTGTCAGCCGCGCTGCCCAGGAAAACGGCGAGCAGCAATTCGGTATTGTTTTTGTTGACCACGATCTTGCTGCCGTCGCCGATCTTTCCGTCCGTGAGGATGGCCTTGTAGAGTGCAAGATTCTCCAGGGGAGAGTCGATGCTGGTGAAGGTCGATCCGTCAGGAAGTTTTCCGGAACTGATCGCCTTGAGCACCGCATCCAGGGACGGCAATCTGTAAAAGGACGAATCCAGGCTGGAAAGCGCATCGGCAAGGGATTTTTCGAGAACATGGGCCGGTGCCCTCGCCACATTCAGCCTTCCCAGTTCCACTCCTTCCGGCAGGGCATCATGCGACCAGGAAGGATTTCCGCGGCCATCTTCGGGATGATTGGACTGGGATCCACCGCTGTATCTCGGTCCCTTCGAGGTGCTGTCGGAAGAAGGGCCTCCCTGGCCAGAACCTTTTCCGCCGATGGAGCCCCTGTTGTCGCCAGCGCCCATCTGCCCTTTGGCGCCGCTGCTTCCATCTCCGGCATGGGCCGCTGCGATGGCTGAAGCGAAAAACAGGGTGGTGACGATTTTGCCGATGGATTGTTTCATGGTTGATTCTCCTTTTGAAATAAAATGAAAAGCCAGTTTCCGGTCTAGGAAGGCGACAGGGCGAAGGCGATGCGCACGAACAGCAGATTCCGGTCGAAATTTTCCAGAGTGGAAGTGGATCTCATCCATCTGTGCTGGAAGCTGGAGTCGAGAAAAATGCCTCTGGAGATCTGGTAGACCGCGCCCAATCCGACTCCGGCGTAGTTGTCGATCCTGGAAAAGCCCTTGAAATCGTTTCTCGAATAGGTGAGATTGGCGTTCACGGAAAGGCGATCGTTCAGTTTGTGTTCCGCAGTGAGCGCCGCATAGGAATTCACGTAACTGGATGCGGGCAGCACGACAGGAATGGTCTGGAAGACGGTCGTCTCTTCTATCGTCCTGTCCAGATAAAAGCCAAGCAGCGTGGATGGGGCAGGGCGCCAGTCGATTCTGGCTCCGAACATGGGGGCGCTGACCTTGCTCAGCCGGACATCCTGATAACGCTGGCTCATGTGGCCGAAAAAGAAATCGGCCTTCAGTTTTCCCGGGAGCATGATCTTGCTTCCGGCAAGCAACCTTTCTCCATTCGAATCCCGGGAATATCCTGCATCGTCCGGTTTGTTCTGGTATCTCCTCTGGTCCACTGCAGCCTGGAGGTAAAGCTCCTTGTCGGTGGAAAATTCGTAGGACAGGCGGATGCCTCCGGTTTGATGAATACGGTTCCTGTCACGGTTGTTGATGACTCCGAAAGTGAAGGGAACATTGTTGAAGTCCAGGCTTTGCATCGTCCCGCCAACTCGAACGCCCAGCCTGCCATGCTGCCCGTACCATCCTGCATAGCCCTTCGTGGAGCGGAATTCGGTGGGATAGAAGCCGTTGCGAAAATCCGGTGATTCCCTGTCCTCGTGTTCCATCGACCTGCTCAGACCTGCATAGGCATTCATGTCCTGGCTGAAATCGTAGCGACCTTCCATGCTGTAGCGAAAATCGTTTGAATTCTGCGAGGTCTGGGAATGGTATCTCGTGGATTCAGCCCCTGCCTCGAATTTGAGGACATGCCTGCTCCAGTCCGATTGCAGCCAGACGGCAGGAGAAAGGATGGTCGCAGAATCGGATACCCGGTTGGTCTGGGTCGCGTAGATGTTGTCGTCATACATTTCCGAAACGACGATCTCCGGGTAAACCTTGAATGAGCCGATACGATGGACCCCGGCGGGGGGCGGCTCCCTGCTCGGGATGATTTTCCTGCCGGGAGGCGGGCCGACCTGCTGCTCTGCATCCTGATCCGTCTCGGCTCTGGCCGCGGTTTGCACCAGGCAACCCAGTGCCAGCGCCACAATGCCCGGCTTCCAGTTCATCCGATGGTCCATGTTCAATCATCCTGGCCGCTTTGCTCGTT
>JABEVD010000129.1 GCA_013044025.1 Burkholderiales bacterium | reverse complement strand
GTCTCGGTCCATTCATACGCAAGCACAGGGAGAGGATCCGCCCTGAAGACGCCGGGATTCGGCGCATCGGCCGAAGCAGGACGCCGGGACTTCGCCGCGAAGAACTCGCAACATTATGCGAAGTGAGCCCGACCTGGATCACCTGGCTGGAAC
The DNA here is from genome assembly GCA_013044025.1 of Burkholderiales bacterium. Taxonomy (GTDB): domain Bacteria; phylum Pseudomonadota; class Gammaproteobacteria; order Burkholderiales; family JABEVD01; genus JABEVD01. The sequence goes on along the minus strand of JABEVD010000129.1, from coordinate 20,257 downwards.
AGGGAAGACCGGTTTCAGCGTCCAGCGCGCTGCTGGAAAAATTGTCCATTGCGCTTCATCTCAGCAACGCGGAAAGAAACTATCTCTTCAAGCTCGCGGGAAAGTCCATCGAATCCCTTGCGGCACCCAATCCCGACGACAAGGTGCTGGAATGCGTGAAATCCATCGCCTCGCCCGCCTACGTGCTCGACCGGTTGTGGAATGCGCTCGCGTGGAACGAGGAGGCGGAATCCCTATTCGAGGGATGGCTGAGCGAAGGTTCGTACCGGAACCTTCTCCGCTTCGTATTTCTTTCCCCCAGGGCGAAGGAGCTGATCGATGACTGGCCTTCGAGAGCAAAAAGACTCGCAGCGGAATTCCGGGCAGATTGCGGCCCCGCCGAAGAAGGAATGAACGCCCAATTCGTGCAGGAGATGCTCGATTCCAGCGAGGAATTTTCGAAATTCTGGATCGAACACGACGTCACCGACCGGGAAGGCGGTCTCCGGAAATTCAATCACGAAAAGCAGGGAATGCTTCTTTTCAACCAGATCACCTTCCTGCCCGTCACAAGAAGGGATCTCAAGCTCGTGATGCTGATCCCCGATATTCAGACAGAAGGAAGAACATAGCCCATTTCGAACAGTTCGAGACAGGCATCGACGATTTGCGGATCGTAAAGCCTGCCGCGGTTCTCCCTGATTTCAGCGAGGGCGACTCCGATCCCCCTTCCCGGACGGTAAGGACGATGGGAAGACATCGCTTCGACCACGTCGGCGACGGTCAGGATCCTCGCTTCCAGGATGATTGCGCCGTCGCGAAAACCTGCGGGATAACCTGAACCATCCAGCCTTTCATGATGCTGCAAAACGGCTTGTGCGATCGGCCATGGAAAATCGATCCCCTTCAGGATGTCGTATCCAGCCTGAGGATGGACCTTGATAAGGCCGAATTCGATTTCGCTCAATTTTCCGGGGCGGCTCAGGATTTCCGCGGGAACCAGGATTTTGCCCAGATCATGAACGATCCCTGCCAGACGAATGCCGTGGACCTGATCTTCGGGCAGGCCGAGCATGGATGCGATTTTTGCCGCAAGGTTGGCCACGCGCCGCTGATGCCCTGCGGTATAGGGATCGCGCATCTCGACCGTGTAGGCGATCGCCTGCAACGCATCCTCCAGGCTCGACCTCAAGCGCTCCGCATATTCCTGGCGCTCGACGACCGCCCTGTCGCGCTCGCTCCGGGTGCGCAGATTGACGATGCCGAAAGTGAGGTCTCCGGCCATTTCCTCGAGGAGCGCCACCTCGTCCGGCGTCATGACCGAAGATTCCGCAGAGCAGATATTGAGCACGCCGAAAACCTTGCCGTTTTCCTGAAGGGGGAGCGCGATGCAGGACTGGCAGCCGAATTCGGCAGCAGGAATCTTCCATGCCTCGAAACCCGGAACATCGCTGATCGCGATCTGCGTTCTGCACGTTCTCACCGCCATTCCGGCAGGTCCAAGCCCCTGCTCCTTCCAGGAAAGATTCACCGATTCGACGGGCTTGCCGAGATCGCCGGAAACTGCGACAGGATCGATGCGACCGTCCTCTTTCGCAAGGCCGATCCAGGCGCGCATGTAGCGGCCGCTTCCGGTGATCACTTCGCACATTCTCCGCATGAGATCCGCCTCGTCCGCCGCATGAAGCAGGCTACGGTTCGCTTCGCTCAATGTTTTCATCAGCCGGTTCACCCGAAGGATTTCCGCATCGGACTTCTTGCGCTCGGTGATGTCCTCCATGATGTGCACCGAAAACAGGTATTCCCCGTCCGCATCCCTGGCCGAAAAACTGCGAGAGATGAAAGTCCTTCCACCCTCCGCCAGGATTTCCTCGTCGGCGGTTTCCAGAAAATTCCCGAGAACGCTTCCGCAACTCGCAAGCGGCCCTTCTCCTTTCGGAAAGATTTCCCAGTAAGGCTTGCCGATGATTTCCCGGAAGGGAAGACCTGCCTGCTCGACATAAGCGCGATTGCAGCGCGTGATCGAACCGCTCCTGTCGTGGAAGAACAGCGGATCCTTCACCGCATCGAAAGCGCTGTTCCATTCGTCTCTCGCAAGCTTCACCTGACGATAACTCTCGCGAAGCGCGTTTTCAGCTTCCTTCCTCGCCCTCACGCCCTGCTCCGCGGACAGCACGCGCCGGATCGCAGGGGGAAGGCGTGCGAGCCTGTCTTTCAGGACATAATCCTTGGCCCCCGCCTGAATCAGATCGACCGCCTCGATGTCGGACAATGCGCCGGTCACCATGATCACCGGGATTTCCGGGTGGGCATCCCTCGCCATCTGCAGCGCGGTCATGCCGTCGAAGGAAGGGAGCTTGTAATCGGAAAGGATGATGTCCGGACGATATTCATCGAGCGCCATGGAAAAGGCTTCCCTCGTTTCGACGCGAAGCGAGGAAAAGGAAATTCCTCCGCGGCGCATGGCATGCTCGATGAGTTCCGCATCGGTGGAGGTATCCTCCAGCATCAGGATGCGCAGTTCTTTCGATTCTCCGCTCATTTTTTCGCGACCGGAGACTGGTTCACGATCAGCCAGTAAAGCCCGAGTTCCGCGACCACCCTGGCAAATTCGTCGAATTCGACCGGCTTTCCAATATAGCTGTTGACGCCCAACTGGTAACTCTCCGCGATATCGCGATCTTCGCGGGATGAAGTGAGCACCACCACCGGAATGGTTTTCGTCCTCCCGTCCCCTTTGAGCCTCTTGAGCACTTCCATTCCGTCCACCTTGGGCAGGCGCAGGTCGAGCAGGATGACTTTCGGACCGTTTTCAGGTTTTCTTCCCCGATATTCCCCCTCCCCGAAAACGAAATCGAGCGCTTCGGCGCCATCCTTCACCCAGACCAGGCTGTTGGCGAGATGTTTCTTCCTGAGCGCACGGATCGCGAGTTCCGCATCGGTCGGATTGTCTTCGACGAGCAGGATTTCCACTTCCCGGAATGATTCATCCACGATTTTCCTCCGTCGGCAGACTGAAATAAAAGGTTGCGCCTTCGTCCGTCTTTCCTTCCCCCCAGACCCTTCCGCCATGACGGGTGACGATGCGCTTCACGATGGCAAGACCGATTCCGGTTCCCTCGAATTCGCTCACCGCATGCAGCCTCTGGAACACCCCGAACAGCTTGCCGTAATAGTTCATGTCGAATCCCACCCCGTTGTCCCGGACGAAATAGATGTTTTCGCCTTTTCCTGCCAGAGAGCCCACCTCGATTTTCGCCTTTTCCCTGTTCCTGCTGAATTTGACGGCATTGGAAATCAGGTTGATCCATACCCGAACCATCATCGCGCGGTCCACATGCGCAGGAAGCAGCTTGCCGACAGAGAAATCGATTTCGGCAGAAGGCACGAGTTCTGCGATCACCTCCCGAACCAGCTTTTCCATGTCCACGTCGACCGGGGACAACTCCAGCCTTCCGGTCCTGGAAAAGGCCAGGATGTCTTCGATGAGCTGCGCCATCTTCCGGGTGTTTTCCCTGACCACGCCCAGCAGTCTCTTTCCTTCCTCGTCCAGCCTGTCCCCGTATTCCTCGACGACGATTCCAGAAAATCCGTCGATCGCCCTGAGCGGCACGCGCAGATCGTGCGAAACGGAATAGGAGAAGGATTCGAGTTCCCTGTTGGCCGCTTCGAGCTGCGCGGTGCGCTCCGCAACCCGCGCTTCCAGGTCCCGGTTGAGCGCATTGATCCTTTCTTCGGACGCCCTGATTTCCGTGACGTCCCGGCTGATGCCGAATATGCCGACCACGGTCTTTCCATCCTCTGCAAAAACCGGCCACTTGTTGGTGCTCACCCAGCGGCGCTGCCCGGCTTCGTCGTAATACGGATCGATCCTGTTGAGAAGCGCAATCCCTTGGGCGAAGACCGGCTTTTCCTCTTCATGATAGATCCTGGCGGTCTCTTCCGGAAAAACCTCGAAGTCGTTTTTTCCGATCATGTCGCGCCAACTAGCATGCCCAGTGATGTTCGCAAGCGTCTGGCTGCAGAACCGGAAGCGGCTTTCCCTGTCCTTGTAATAGATGAAATCGCCCGTGTTCTCCAGCAGCGTGACGAAATCGTGATTGAGTTCCCTCAGCTCGTTTTCGAACCTTCTCCTTTCCTGCGCGAGATGGATTCTGTCGATTGCGCCGGCAAGCTGGCTCGCGAGCGAGATCAGGTATTTCTGTTCCGATGGGGTCGGAACCTTCACCCCTTCCTCGCCGAATGTGCCCGTCCCCACGCTGCCCAGATGCCGGCCGGAAAGGATCACCGGGATGTTCACGATGGTCCGGTTGCCAAGACGCCCGACGATTTCCCGGTTGACCCCGGGGTCACGCTGCGCATCCTCGACCAGCACGATCTCGGTTGCGTTCGCAATCTCTTCCAGCATCGGGTCGCCTTCGATGGCGAGCGTGGCCGCCCCCTGCTCCGACATGACCACATCCGAGTTCGGTCCGCCGGCAACCAGCGCTTTCGCAAATTTCCTGTCTTCGCTCAGCAGATAGGCCCAAAGGTTCCGGTAACCGACCACTGCCTGTACTTCGTCTCTCGCCGCCTCGATCACCTGCTGATAGCCTTCCGCCCGCTCCAGCGCCCTGGAAAGCCTGAGCAGGGAACGGGAATGCATTTCCTGCTCCCTCAGCTCCTCCTCTGCGCATTTCTGCGCGGTGATGTCATGCACGGTGCCGACCGAGCGCAGCGTCTCACCATTCTCGTCATAATGCGTTTCACATTTCTCGTTCACGTATTTGATGCGTCCATCCTTCATCCTGAGTCGGTGAACGATGTCATAACTTGCATGATTTTTCAGGGATTCGGTATAGACAAGGTTGACTCTTTCCCGGTCTTCCGGATGGATGGTGTCGAGGAAGGCTTCGTAGGAAGCGTCGAACTTTTCCGGATCCATCTCGAAAATGCGGAATATTTCGTCCGACCAGGAAAGACGTCCGGTCGCAACATCTAGCTCCCAGTTTCCGAGGTGGGCGATGCGTTGCGCATCGCCCAGACCCTGTTCGCTGCGCCGCAATTTTTCCTCGGCGATCCTGCGTTCGGTGATATCCCGGAACACCACCACCGCACCGGAAACAGCGTCTTCTTCCAGGATCGGCGTGCTGACATATTCGACAGGAAATGCGCCTCCCTCGCTTCGCCAGTAATAATCCGTCCCGCGCCTCACCATGCCTTCCCGGTATGCGGCATGGACCGGACATTGCTGCCTTGGATAAGGCTTTCCGTCCGGAAAGGAATGATGGAAAAGCTGGTGGGAATCCCTGCCAGAGACCTGTTCCCAGGAATATCCCAGCATCCTGAGCGCAACCGGATTGGCAAAAGTGCACCTGCCCTGGTTGTCGAGACCGTAGATCCCCTCCCCTGCGGCATCGAGGATGAGCCTGTTCCTGAGATTGGCGCGCGCGAGTTCCTGTTCTGCGAGCCTTCTTTCGGTGATGTCGCGTGCCGCAGCGAACACGCCGAGCACCTTTCCATCCTCGTCCCGGTAGAGGGAAGCATTGTAGATTACATGAAACAGCCTGCCGTCCCGATGCCGCAGGGTGAGGGGATAATCCTTCACGAACCCTTTCCCGAACACCTCGAGGTAGCCTTCCCTCGCCTTTTCCGGCTCGGTGAAATAATCTGAAAACTCGGTTCCAAGCAGCTCATTCCTCGAAACACCGGTCGCATTCACGGTGGCCTGGTTGACATCGGTGATTCTGCCCTCGGAGCTGATGGTCACGAGGGGATCGAGGCTTGCCTCGATCAGGCTTCTGGCATACTGGGAAGCCTCGGCAAGTCCCCTGCGATTTTCCGCAATGGCGTCTAGCATGCTGTCGATGCTCGCGGCAAGCACGGAAATTTCGTCGCCCTCGCCGGTCAGACCCGATCTCCTGTCGAAATCACCGGATTCCACGCCCCTCGCGATTTTCACCAGCGAGCCTACCCTGCTGCCGATCCTTGCTGCAAGGAGACGAGCGGCAAGAATCGAAAGCAGGGTGGAAGCCAGCACGAACCATATCCCGTCGCGAATGATTCCATCCAGATTTGCGGAAACGATCTGCCGCTGTCTGCCCACCCTCGCCCAACCGAAATGGGTTCCCTTGACGATGATGGGAGAGACCACATCGATGAAATCGGCATCGTCCTGCATCACGTACACTCCAGGCGAATCGAATTGCAGCATGCGACTTCCCGGATCTGCGACGATTTTTCCGATCTTTTCAGGATCGGTGTGCGCGAGAACCCGCCCGGAAAGAGAAATCACCATTGCATACTTGAGTCCCGGATCATTGCGGATGGAATTCACCGCTTCCTCCAGGCCTTCAAGGTCGGAAGCGGCAACCCGGGAACCGCAAATCCCCGCGAGCGTCCCGGCAAGCGCCTGGGTTCTTTCGTTGCTGGCCCGATAGAGGGTGCCCAGCTCCTGTCTCACCATGTAGAAGACGAACAGCGAAACGAGCACGAAGAATCCCGCCACCTAGGTCAGGACGATCTGTTTCCTGAAAGATTTGGGCAAGGCTGGATTCCCTTCGCTAAAGAACGTTTTTCCCAGAACATTCTAGGATGCCAAAATCCGATCCACAACTTTGAGCATCCGCCGGATGCGTGTAAAATGATTTGCATGAATGCCATTGAAACGGCGCCTTCTGCGATAGAATGGCGCATTCATCACGCGAAAGCGAACTAAGGATTGGCGACCTATCAGGAATTTTCCCGGTTTCTGGCTGGAGTGGAAAAGCGCGCATTCAAGCACGCGATCTTTGCAGTAAAGGACAGGGACGCCGCGCTCGACATCGTCCAGGAGGCCATGCTCAAGCTCACCGACAACTATTCGGGGAAACCTCCTGAAGAGCTGCCCATGCTCTTCCAGCGCATCCTGCAAAATGCCATCAACGACCACTTCAGGAAAAACAAGGTCCGCTCCCTGTGGATGGTCCAGGCTTCCACCCTGGTCAGCGACGACGAAACCGACCCGCTCGAGACCCTTGACACCAGGGAGATGAATCATTTCGCCACCCCCCCGGAACTGCTTGATCGCGCACAGGTCGTAGCCAATATAGAGGCTGCGCTGGAATCTTTGCCCCCACGTCAACGCGAGGCCTTCCTGCTGCGTTATTGGGAGGAGATGGATACCACGGAAACTGCGGAAATCATGGGATGTTCGGAAGGAAGCGTCAAAACCCACTGTTCGAGGGCTGCGCACGCCATCGCAGCATTCCTGAAAGCGAAGGGGATAACGCCATGAATACAGGTAAAATCAGGGAATATCTCGACTACGGACTCGATGAAATCGAGGACGAAACCTTGGCCCGGCTCGCGGTAGCCCGCGAGCATGCGCTCTCCGGCTACCGCGCGCACGCCTATTCCGTGGAAATCGCAGGTCACGGCATCAGCCACTCCTTCCATCCCAGGCTCGGCGTATGGCTCCCGGCCGCCGCCCTCATCTTCGGAATCTGCGCCATCCTGTACTGGGGCAACACCGCGCATCAGAACGTCGACCAGACAGACGAAGACACTGCTCTTCTCGCAGACGATCTGCCCGTTCCGGCTTACACGGATCAGAAATTTTTCGATTCATGGTTAAAACGCTCGCAGCGCTGATACTCGGATTATCCATCTCCTTCGCGTCCCTCGCCGCCCCCCCGGGCAGGGCGCCGCAATGGGATGAACTGAGCCCGCAGCAGCGGGCCGTGCTCGCGCCGGTCGCCTCGCAATGGAACAACTTCCCCGAATTCCAGAAAAGAAGGCTGCTCGGCGTGGCCAAACGATTTCCGCAGCTCACCCCCATCCAGCAAAAACGCGTGCAATCGCGACTCAGGGAATGGAGCAGACTCACCCCGGAAGAGCGTTCCCAGGCGAGAAAAAACTTCCGGAGTCTGAAGAAGCTACCGCCGGATCAGCGCAAGGCGGTGAAGCAGAAATGGCTGCACAACCGGGAATCCGGATCCGGCCACCTGCGCCGCCATCCGAAAGCCCATCCCGCCCCGATCCCGGCTAGCGGCGTTCCACCCACCACAACGTCGCCAGCGAAATAAGGAAGAAGATCACGGTCGGCAGGGCCGCGCTCAGAAAGGGCGGCCAGTCGTTGATGAGGCCCAGCCGGTCGGACAACTGGTTCATCAGGTAGAAGACGAGGCCAACCATGATCCCCCCCACGATCTTGGCGCTGATCCCGCCCTCCCTTCTGCGGTGATAGGAAAAAGGCAGCGAGATCAGCATCATCACCAGCACCGCGAAGGGATAGACGATCTTGGTCCAGAAAGCGATCTGGTAACGGGTGGCCTGCTGCCGGTTTTCCAGCAAATGGCCGATATAGCGGTGCAGTGCGACGATGGACATGTGCTCGGGGTAAATCAGCAACACATTCAGAAGATTGGGCGTGAGCACCGATTTCCAGGCAAGTTCCGGAAAAGATGAAACCGAAACATTCTGACCGGTGAAACTGGTTCTCACCACACCGGACAGGCTCCAAAGGTTGTTGCCCTTGTAGACCCCCCGTGTGGCGAAACTGATGGTTTTCAGCGCATGCCTGCTGTCGAACTGGAAAACCCGCACTCCGGAAAGCGTGGCGTCTGGCATCACTTCCTTCACGTTGATGAAGCTCGCTTCGTCCTTCACCCAGAGTCCGGAGCGAAATTCCTGAGCCACCACGCTCTTCGTCGCGCGCAGCCTGAGATGCTGCGCAGCCTCGTCTGAAAGCGGCGCGAGCACCTCGCCGAAAAGGAAGGTCAGGGCGACGAACACCAGGCCGGTGCGCACCAGGATGACCGCCATGCCCCTTCCGGAAAGCCCGGAAACCCGCATCACCGTGAATTCCGAATTCGCCCCGAGCTGGGCGAGAGCGAATATGGTTCCGATGAGGGAAGCGATCGGAAAAAGCTCGTAGACATGACCGGGAATGTTGAGCAGCACATAAGCGAAGGCGTACAGGAGATGATAGTTGCCGATCCCGACATCGCCCAGTTCGTGAATCAGGTCTAGAAAGGTTAACAGTACGAGCAGCGCGAGGAAAACGATCAGCGTGCTGGAAAAGATCTGCCTTGCGAGATAGCGCTCCAGAACCTTCATTTTCTCCTCCTGAACAGCCCGAAGGGGGAAATGCGCCAGTAGAAAAGGGCAGCCATGATGAGAAACATCAGGATGTGGACGCCGAACAGCCCCAGAAATGCGCCTATCTTCTGGCGCGTCACCCAGACATTGGTCATTCCCAACAAATTATTGTAAATCATGTAGATCAGGATGGCTATGACGATATTGAGGGATCTGCCCGCCCTTGGATTGACGAAACTCAGCGGGATCGCGAGCAGCGCAAGCAAAAGGGCAGAGACCGGCATGCCGATTCTCCAGCCGAGTTCTGCGACATAGTATGGCTTGGGATCGGCGAGCAGCGCCATGGTCGGCATCGCCTTGGCTTCCGGAATACCCGACTTGACTTTCGATGCCTCGACGTGCATTTCGTAGCGTTCGAAGTGCATGATCCGGTAATTCATCTGCCCCTCGACTCCCTCGTAACGCGTTCCGTCGAGCAGCACCAGGTACTTGTCTCCTTCAGGTTTCACTTCCTGATAGCCGAATCGGGCGACCATGGTGCCGACCTTGCCGTTTTGCGTGGATTGCACGAAGATGTTCGCCACCTGGTTTTTCTGTCCCTGCTCGAAGAAATACACCCGATCCGCCTCCCGCGATTCGCGGAACACCCCCGGCGCGATATTGGTCACCTCCTCGCGGCTTTCGAGTTGCGCCCTGAATTGGTTCCCCTGCGAGATCGCCCAGGGCGTGAGCGTGAAGCTCAGGATCGCGATCGTCAGGACGAAGGTAGCCGAAAACGAAAGCACCGGAGAAATCCAGCGCGAAAGGCCCACCCCGCTCACGAACCAGACCGTCATTTCGCTGTCCTGATAATTGCGGGTCAGGGTGAGCAACACGGAAATGAAGAGCGTGAGCGAAAGCAGCACGGGAAGATAATTCAATGCGCTGAACCCGAGCAGCACCAGCACGCCCTTGGTGGCCAGCGTGCCCCCTGCCGCATCTCCGAGCAGGCGGCTCAGTTGCGTGACGAGGACGATGGCGATCAGGACGGCGAAAACCGCGAGCGAGGTGCCGGAAAGCTCGCGCTGCACGGCAAGATCGAAGAGCGGTCGCTTTGACTTTTTGCCGACAGACCATGGATAATTCGTAATCAAAACGAACGCGAAGCCTTGAGGAGAAAAACTTGGAATTTAGCATAAAATGCGCTCCCCCGGAAAAACGGAAAGCAGCCTGCATCGTTCTTGGCGTATTCGAAGGACGCAAGCTGACCGCACCGGCCGTCCTCGTCGACGAGGCTTCGGGATCCCATCTTTCCTCCATTCTCGGGCATGGAGACATGGAAGGGCGGAGCGAATCGACGCTGCTGCTGCACACTGTGCCGGGAATCGCAGCCGAAAGGGTATTGCTGGTCGGCCTCGGCAAGGAAGCGGAATATGGTGAAAAAGCCTTCATCGATGCCGTGAAGGCAGCCGTTTCCGCGCTTGCCAATACCGGCGCCAAGGATGCCGCCTTGCATCTTTTCGGGCTCGGCAAGGAAGCGGTTTCCAGCGAAATCGTTCATGCAGTGATCGCGATCGGCGAGAGCCGCTATCGATTCACCTCCCTGAAGGGCAGGAAGGAAAAGAGGCAGGATGCCCTGAAGAAAATCGTTTTCGACCAGGAAGGCGAAGAGGCGGATCAGGCGCTGAAGGAAGGAATCGCGGTTTCCGGCGCAATGAATTTCGCGAAGGATCTCGGCAACCTTCCCGGAAATGTCTGCACCCCCACCCATCTCGCCGAACAGGCGGAAGCCATGGCCCGGGAATTCGGCATCGATTCGAAGATCCTCGACGAAAAGGAAATCGCTGAACTCGGCATGGGCTCCTTCCTTTCCGTGACGAAAGGCAGCCAGGAACCCGCCCGGCTCATCGTACTGCAATATCACGGCGCTTCGAAGAAGGAAAAGCCGGTCGTGCTGGTCGGCAAGGGCATCACTTTCGACACCGGCGGCATTTCCCTCAAGCCTGGCGCCGAAATGGACGAAATGAAATACGACATGTGCGGAGCGGCGAGCGTGCTGGGAGCGATCCGGGCCGCAGCGGAAATGAAGCTCAGGCTGAATGTCGTGGCGATCGTGCCGACTTGTGAAAACATGCCCGACGGACGCGCAACCAGACCCGGAGACATCGTCACCAGCATGTCCGGCCAGACCATCGAGATCCTCAACACCGATGCGGAAGGCCGCCTCATCCTTTGCGATGCGCTCACTTATGCAGAAAAATATGACCCGGAGGTGGTGATCGACGTCGCAACCCTCACCGGCGCCTGCGTCATCGCGCTTGGCCATGTCGCTTCCGGTCTCTTCAGCAACCGCGAAGAACTCGCCCGGGAACTCATCGAAGCGGGCGACGAATCGAGAGATCGCGCCTGGCACATGCCGCTCTGGGACGATTACCAGGAACAACTGAAAAGCAATTTCGCGGACATGGCGAACATCGGCGGCAGGCCCGCGGGCAGCATTACGGCGGCCTGCTTCCTTTCCCGCTTCACGAAAAAATACCGCTGGGCGCATCTGGACATCGCCGGAGTCTCCCACCGTTCCGGGAAGCACAAGGGATCGACCGGACGCCCGGTTCCCCTGCTTTGCCGTTTTCTTGTCAAGCGTTCGAAACGGGCATGACTCGTGTGGACTTCTACACCAGCGCGAAAGACAAGCTCGGGACGGCTTGTCTTCTGAGCGCAAAGGCGCTTGCGCAGGGGCTGAAGGTCACGATCCTCACGCCGGACCACGAGACCAGCAGAAAGCTGGACGAAATGCTCTGGCGCATCCCGCAAACCGGCTTCATCCCGCACTGCATGGCGACCGATCCTCTCGCCGCGGAAACGCCGGTCCTCATCGACGAGGATGGAAAAAATCCCCTCCAGGATGAAGTGCTGCTCAATCTGGGACGCCATGCGCCGCCCTCCTTCAGCCGCTTCCGGCGCCTCGTGGAAATCATCGGGGAAGAGGAAGAAGACATCCGGGCCGGACGAGAAAGATACCGGTTCTACCGGGACAGGGGCTATGAAACGCATCACCACAAACTGAACGGGGGGGATGAAGCATGAGTTCCGGAGAAGAAGACACGCTCAGGAAAATCGACGCGCTGTTCAGGAAGCACAGGGGCGAACCCCTTGGGGCGGAAAACATACCCGCTCTGACCGAGATGATCGGCCAACCAGGCAAAGCACTTCGCCAGGAGCCCGAATGGGTCGAAAGACTGACCGACAGGATCGTGGACGAGGTCGCCTCGCGCTTCGACCTGTTCAGGAAGGAAATCAGGACGGCCATCCTTGAGGCCATCAACGAAACCACGCAGCAACCGAAACCAGACCAAAAAATGGAACTTGCAAAAAGCTTCGAACCCAAAACCATCGAAAGCCACTGGTATCCCGTCTGGGAAACCGCAGGCTATTTCAAGCCAAGACACAGCCATGCCGCATCCCCTTATGCCATCATGCTGCCCCCGCCGAACGTGACGGGCACGCTGCACATGGGCCATGCCTTCCAGGACACCCTCATGGACTGCCTGATCCGCCACAACAGGATGAAGGGAAGCCCGACGCTCTGGCAGCCCGGAACGGATCATGCGGGCATCGCCACGCAGATCGTGGTGGAAAGAAGGCTGGAGGCAAAAGGGCTCGAGCGGCGCGAGATGAGCAGGGATGAATTCCTCGAGCATGTCTGGCAATGGAAGGAGGAATCGGGCTCCACCATCACGAGACAGATGAGGAGGCTCGGCGCATCGGCAGACTGGTCTCGCGAGCGCTTCACCATGGATGAAGGGCTTTCGAAGGCGGTCACCGAAGTGTTCGTGAGGCTCCACGAGGAAGGACTCATCTACCGCGGCAAGCGCCTCGTCAACTGGGATCCGGTGTTGCAGACGGCGGTTTCCGATCTCGAGGTGGTCTCCGAGGAAACCGAAGGTAATCTCTGGTACATCCGCTATCCGGTGGAGGGAAGCGAGGAATCACTGGAAGTCGCGACCACCAGACCGGAGACCATGCTGGGCGACGTCGCGGTCGCCGTCCAGCCCGAAGACGAGCGCTACAGGCACCTCATCGGTCGCCATGTGAGGCTGCCGCTTTGCGAACGCACCATTCCGATCATTGCGGACGAATATGTGGATCCTGCCTTCGGTTCCGGATGCGTCAAGATCACCCCTGCGCACGACTTCAACGATTACCAGATCGGCCAGCGCCACAAGCTGATCCCCATCAACATCTTCACCCTGGACGCGAAAATCGGCGAAATGGCCCCCGAGGAATATCAGGGGCTCGACCGGTTCGATGCCAGGAAGAGGATACTCGAAGACCTGGAGTCGGCCGGACTCCTGATCGCCACCAGGCCGCACAAGCTGATGGTGCCGAAGAGCGAGCGCACTCACAGCGTGATCGAACCGATGCTGACCGATCAGTGGTTCGTCGCCATGGAATCGCTCGCCAAGCCCGCCATCGAAGCCGTTTCTTCCGGAAAGATCCGGTTCGTGCCGGAAAACTGGTCTCACACCTATTTCCAGTGGCTCGAAAACATCCAGGACTGGTGCATTTCCCGTCAGCTCTGGTGGGGACACCGGATTCCCGCCTGGTACGACGAGGACGGCAACATTTTCGTGGCAAGAAGCGAGGAAGAAGCCGCTGAAAAGGCCGGTTACGGCAAGATCCTCAAGCGCGACGAGGACGTGCTCGACACCTGGTTCAGTTCCGCGCTCTGGCCCTTCTCCACGCTGGGCTGGCCCGAGCAGACTCGGGAACTGAAAACCTTCCTGCCGACTTCGGTGCTCGTCACCGGATTCGACATCATCTTCTTCTGGGTGGCCAGGATGGCGATGATGACGCTGCACTTCACGGGTGAAGTGCCTTTCAGGGAAGTCTACGTGCACGGGCTCATCCGCGACTCGGAAGGGCACAAGATGAGCAAGTACAAGGGCAACGTCATCGACCCGATCGACCTCATCGACGGCGTGGGCCTGGAGGAACTCGTCGCCAAGCGCACCAGCAACCTGATGAACCCCAGACAGAAGGAATCGATCGAGAAAACCACGAGAAAGCATTTTCCGGAAGGCATCCCCGCATTCGGGACCGACGCCTTGCGCTTCACTTTCGCGAGCCTTGCCTCGCACGGCCGCGACATCAAGTTCGATCTCAACCGCTGCGAAGGTTACCGAAACTTCTGCAACAAGCTGTGGAATGCGACCCGGTTCGTGCTGATGAACACCGAAGGACACGACACCGGTCTCGACGGCGACCTGCCGGTCAGCCTATCCTGCGCGGATCGCTGGATCGTGGCGAAACTGCAGCAGGCGGAGCGCGACATCGAGGAAGCCTTCTCGAATTACCGCTTCGACATGGCTGCCCGCACGCTCTACGAATTCGTCTGGGACGAATATTGCGACTGGTACCTGGAACTGGCCAAGGTGCAGCTTGTCGAAAAGGACGAAGCTGCATTGCGCGGCACCAGGAAAACCCTGGTGAGGGTGCTGGAGACCATATTGCGGCTCGCCCACCCGATCATTCCCTTCATCACCGAGGAACTCTGGCAAAAAGTCGCCCCCCTTGCCGGGAAAAGCGGCGAGAGCATCATGCTCCAGCCTTATCCGGTCGCGGATTTCCGTCTCGTCGACGAGGAGGCGATGGAAAGGATTGCGCTGCTGAAGGAAATGATCAATGCATGTCGTCAGCTTCGCGGCGAAATGAATCTTTCCCCTGCTGAAAGAGTTCCACTCGTGGTCGCAGGCAACCGCTCCATGGTGGAGCTGTTCTCCCCCTACCTCAAGGCGCTGGCGAGGCTTTCTGAAGCGACCTGTTGCGACGAGCTGCCGGATGCGGATGCACCGGTTGCCGTCGCAGGGGAATTCAGGCTGATGCTGAAAATCGAGGTCGACATCGAAGCCGAGAAGGCCAGGCTTTCCAGGGAAATCGAAAAGCTTTCCGCAGAAATCTCCAAATGCAGGGGGAAGCTCTCCAATCAGGGGTTTGTCGAAAGAGCTCCCGCCGCGGTGGTGGAACAGGAAAGGGGTAGGCTCGCGAATTTCGAATCGACGCTGGAAAAGCTTTCGGCACAGCTTGCGAAACTGGGTTGAACCATTGCCTGAAAACCGCCATTTCACCCTGAAATGGCGGGCCTTCGAAGCATCCCGGACGCTCGTCCGGGATGTGAATTTTCATCTGATAATCATTTCCAATTGGTAGTATAATTTTGAATTTGCCGCGTTTTGCGGCCTTGCAGAACTCGGAAGGAAAAAAATGTCGATCACGGATGGCAACAAGGGATTGAGCACATTCTGCAACATCAGCGGGCTCACCGAAGAGGACGAGGAAATCATGTTCAGGGTGAGGCCGCATATCGTCCCGCACCTTCCCGATCTCACCGATCGCTTCTACGAAGCGCTGCAGAATGACGAGCAAACCTCCCCTTACATTGCAGGACGACTCGATCTCCTCAAGAAGACGCACAACAACTGGATGCTGGACCTGTTCGGCGGAAATTACGGTGAAGATTTCGTCGTACGCCAGAAAAAGATCGGTGAAATGCACGTGAGGGTGCAGGTGCCGCCGCTTTTCGTTGCAGCGAGCATGAGCTTTCTGCGGGCTGCGTTGCCTGCGGTGATCATGCAGAAAGTATCCGACGAACAGGATGCGGTAAAAGGAGTCGCATCCGTGCTTCGCCTGCTCGATCTTTGCCAGTATCTCATCGACAACAGCTACAACGGCGCTTTGATGGACAACCTCGGCATCAGCCCGGCACTGCTGGTGAGGCTGCAGACGGTCAGTTCGCGCTCTTACCAGAGAGAAACTGCCCTGCAGTGAATTCCAGACGTCCCAGAAACCCCGCAAACAACTCCCCCAGCAGATCGATTCTTTTCGTAAGTCTGTGATCGTCCTCGACGAGGTGCAGGCTTGCGCCATACTTTTTAGAGAAGCGCACAGAATGCTCGTAGAGGATGACATCGTCTTCCCATCCGTGCACCACTTCGACCTGATCGCAACTTGGCGACACGTCGGGATATCCCGGAAAATAGAAGGCTGGCGCCATCAGGAACAATCCCGACACCGGCACTTGCGAAGAAGCCGCGGTCGCAACCCATCCCCCCATGCTGGAACCGACCAGCACCAGCGGTCCGGGCAGACCGCGACAGGCGGCAACCAGCTTTTCGGCGCGATCCTGCGGAGAATCCATTCCGGAATAATCCAGGCTTTCCACATCGAACCCACCATCCCTGGCGATTGCAGCAAGATGCGTGATCTTGATCCCCCACGGTCCGCTCCCCATGCCGTGCGCGAAATGAACCAGCGGTTTCACCGACGATCCTTCTCCTGAAATCGATTTGTGCATTTCCCTCCTTCCGGCGATTTCCGTTCAGTTTTCCCTGAACCAGGTCTCGGTTCGGCCGAACAGCGGCGCCAGCAGGTAGCCGCGCAAATGGAGCTTCCTGCCATCTTCGGCAAGCTTCATGCTGCATCGGTAGAGCTCGCCTGAATCCGGATCGAGGATTTCCCCGCCGGCATATTCCTTGCCGTTCCAGTGCATTCCGGTGAGGATGGTGAGTCCTTCCACCGGCTGGTTCCTGCGAGTCCCGGGACAGCGATCGCAAATCACCGAAGGATCGATTCCAGGCCTCGGGAAAACCTTGACGATTTTCCCCACATAGATTCCGTCCCGATTGTCGATGCGAACCAGGGCTTCGGCCACGCCGCTCTTGTCGCCGATCACGCGCCAGAGCCCATCCGGCGTTTGTGGAGAAGCAAATGCGATGCCCGCCCAGGACAGGAGCAGCAGGAATTTCAGCATGACTGGTAGTTCCTCAGAAAGCGATCCAGATGATTCGAAAAGGACTGGCGATCCTGCTGGTTCATGGCGGGAGGGCCTCCGCTCATGATGCCGCTACCCCTGAGATTGTCCAGGAAATCGCGCATGGTGAGGCGCGCGGCGATGTCCTCTTCGGTAAACCATTCTCCCCGCGCACCGAGCGCTTTCCCACCGAGATTCAGGACCTGGGCCGCCAGCGCAATGTCGGACGTGATCACGAGATCCCCAGGAGAAACCCTTCTGACGATTTCGGCGTCTGCCTTGTCGAATCCCGACTCGACCTGCAGCGCGGAAATCCACCTGGAACGCGGCACCAGGAGGTGCTGGTTGGCGACGAAAGTCACCTGCACGCCCACCCGCTCGGCAGCCCGATAAAGAACCTGCTTGATTTCCTTGGGACATGCGTCTGCATCCACCCAGATTTGCATCGATCTTTCCTGTGATACCAAGCCTGCGGACAGGCTTTTCAGGCGGTGGTATTGACGTTCTGCCCGAGATGGGGTGGTAGACTGGATTGGGGGGATGAAACTGCATCGATGAGCTGCATCGCGCCCTGCGCCTCTGCCGTGAGCGCCTTCTTGAGGACGGCAACGCCCACCGCACCGTTCACGTTCTGCGAAATCGCGGAAACTGCATTCATGCTGATGTCCATCATGATTCCTTGCCGACAATGATTGAAGCATACTACCTCTCAACCATTTTGACAAAGATTGCAACCGGAAGTTGTGCAAATTTGTCCGATCGAATACGATCAGCGGAAACCGGCCCCACCTCACACGAAGGATGAAGCTATGAAAAAAACCATGCTGGCGCTCCTGATGGCTGCGCTTCCAGCGATTTCCCATTCCGATCCGATGACGAAGGAACAGGGAGACGCCATCCTGAAGGAGCTGCAGGAAATCCATCAGATCCTCGCAAAGCAGTTTCCGCCTGAGCCTCCGGAAGAAAAACTCGCGGTAGACGTATCCGGCATCCCTGGCGAAGGCAACCCGAAAGCGCCGCTCACCCTGGTGATTTTCACCGATTATCAGTGCCCGTTCTGCAGGCGCTTCGAACTGGGCTCGATGCGCGAAATCAGGAAGGAATATGTGGACACCGGCAAGCTGCGCTTCCTGGTGCGCGATCTTCCGCTCGGCATCCACCCCAATGCGGAGAAGGCGGCTGAAGCCGCCCATTGTGCGGAAGATCAGGGCAAGTTCTGGCAATTTCGCGACAAAATGATCGAAAATTCGGAACATCTGGAAGCGGACAAGCTTCCAGTCTATGCGAAGGAGACCGGGCTCGATGCAGACAAATTTTCCACCTGCATGAAAAGCGGAAAATACGCGAAGTTGATAAAAGATAGCATCTCTTATGCAGACGTTCTCGGAATTTCCGGCACGCCAACTTTCGTTCTGGGAAAACTCGAAGGAGACAAGGTTTACGGCGTGAAACTGGTGGGCGCCCTGCCCTTCCCCGCCTTCGACCAGAAGATCCGGGAAATGCTGGAAAAGAAATGACCGCTTTCAGTCGTACCGGATAAAGATCATCGCAAGCTCGGTCTTGTCGCAAATGCCGAGCTTCCTGTAGATCGTGGTCAGGTGGTTGCTCACGGTGGAAGGCGAAATGCCGTAATATCTTCCGATTTCCTTGTAACTTCGGCCACTTGAATAGGCCCTTGCGACTTCATGTTCGCGATGGGAGAGTTCGTCGACAGGCATTCTTTCGCGAGCCCTCAGAAAACGCCCTCCGCTTTCCTGAAAAGCCTCAACGACCAGATGCTTTCCCACAAATTTTCCTCCATCCGGAATCCGCAGCACAGGATCGGGTAACACCGGCCCCCGCCATTGCGGCCATTCGATCCTGAGCAATTTCAAAAAGCATTCGTCGATGGCATGGACGATGCTGGCAGAATCGCAGACCGCATGACACCAGCAGGATTCCGGGTTTTTTCTTCCGAAAGCCTCGAGGCAATTCCTTCTTCTCGCTTCGACGAGATTGGGAGCGAGGTATTCGAAAGCGAGGCGCTCCTCAACCGAGAAGGACGGATCAATTCGACAAAGATGCAGGACATCGACCAGGCCGGTTTCCGGATCGAGAACCTGTTTGCCCAGCCTCGGCCCGGGCAGATGGCTTTCCTGCCCCTTGCCGTCGAAATGCACGGCATCGAGACCCGCTTCGGAAATTTTACCGCCTCTCTCCGATCGAACGAAAAAATCACCGACCATCCCCGTTTGCCATCTGCCGGCCAGCGTTTCCCCTGCTCCGATTTCCCAGATTGCAAGATCGTGGGGAACGAGTTCACCGACGATGCCCATCGCCCAGGATGGAAAATCCACTGCTGGAACCGCTCCGCCATCGCGGTGCAGCCTCAGAATCGCCATGCAGATCCGCGCAACCCTGTCCGGATGCAAGCCATGTTCTCTCCGACATTCATGGGAAATCAAGGCATTCTCCTGCGCATGGGGCATTTGCCCCATATCGAAATCCATCGACCGGTTCTAAAGTTGACTCAGTTTAACAAAACTTAAGACAATCTTAATTGTATTGATTTTTCCAATTTAGCCAAGAAGATTTTCTCAATCCAGTGCAGGGGAATCGGGATGAAGATGAAGAAATATGCCCTGACGCTTATCCTCGCTTTCATCGCCGCTCAGGGTGCATATGCAGGAGATGGTGTTTACGGAGAGCAATCGCTTTGAAATGGAACGGTAACGCATGACTTTTTGTTACGGGGAGGAACCATGAAGAATCGAGGCAAACTGATATTGATGGCAGGAATGTTGGGTGCGAATGTTGCGCAAGCGAGCCTGATCTCTGTGGGATCTGGACTGGTTTACGATTCCGTTGCGAACGTGACCTGGAGTTCGGATGCGAATCTGCTGGGGACAATGGAATCTTCTACCCCGGGGTTGATCGCCAATATCATCGCGATGGTGCCTGTCGTTACGGACACACCGAATTCGGGTGACACCCCCGCAAACAGCGGCCATTACGATGTGACCGCGGCCGATTTCGGGGCAAATGGAACTGCCGACTGGTTCGGTCAGATGGCTTTTGCACAATATCTGAACACACTGAACGTTGGCCAAGGTTATCTCGGGCACAACACCTGGATATTGCCGACGACCTATAATCAGACCTGCGTTGGTAACAATTGCACCAACAGCATGATGGGGGAATTGTTCTACACGGGCCTGGGCGGGACGGCAACACAATCGATCACCACGAGTCACAATGGCAATTTCAACCTGTTCACGAATGTGCAGAGCAATGACTATTGGTCCGGTACGGAGTACATCGCCAGCCCCGGCAACGCTTGGTACTTCAGTACCGCCAGCGGCGCCCAGAACTTTGGCACCAAACCGGGCTACTTTAACTCATGGGTCGTGCTTTCCGGCAATGCAAGCGCTTCGGTTCCCGAACCCGCAG
>JABEVD010000128.1 GCA_013044025.1 Burkholderiales bacterium | reverse complement strand
AGCCTGGAAATCTGTTCGCGCACCCGGTCAAAGCCGACATGCTCCTGCTCGAGACGCAATCCTTCGCGAATGCGATCATAACGCAAATCGTCGTAGAGGGCCGCTTCTGCCTGGGTCAGTCCTGGCAGATCGCCGCGCTGCGGCCTGTCTTCCCGCCCCCAGAATGCACAATGCGCCTCCAGGGTTTCACGATCCATGAGCATGGATTCCACATGACTGAAATGTGCGCGAAGCTGGGCCAGGATGGCGAAACCATGGGTGTCGATGTCGCCCCAGTAATGGAGGATGCAACGACAAAGCCACCCGGCACGGGCAAGCGCATCCCAGCCGTATCCTGCGCCGAAAATCGCGATCGCGCCGGGAAAATCGGGCAGGGAAAGGAAATTGATTTCGTTCTCGGTGATGAAAACCCGCCGGACATCGATTTCGAGCCTGGCGAAGGACTCCGCATCCAGCGTGATGTCCGGGCGGAAAGTGCCGGGGACGATGTTCAATCCCGGATCGAGGATGCGAAAGCGGATTCTGGAGGGTTTTTCCAGAAAGCCGTAGCGGGCGGAGAACCCTGAATTCCCGGTTTTCGAGAAATCCACCGCTTCTTCGGGCAATGCGAGATCCAGAAGTTCGGCCAGCACCGCGCGATGCGATTCGATGTATTTGCTGTGCACGCCGGGAATGTCCGCCTGCCTCGGGTAAATCCCGGGCCTCGGATGCCTTTGCACCCAGTTCACCACGGCGAGGAGACGCGCCCATTCTTCGGAGAGTTCCAGCGCGAGCAGGGGGCGCTTTTCCAGCCAGGGGAGCAGCGATGGACAGGCTTTTCCGGTCGAATCGAGCAGATTCGAGAAACGCTTCCAGTCGCTTCTTCTGCCCAGCCAGTCGAGTGCCTCGTCGAGGGAGTCGACCCAGACCGCCGCCGGCAATCGCTGCAATCCCTGCACCCGATGACGGACTTCCTGCCATTCCACGCGCAAAAATCTCGCGTGGTTGAGCTCCGCAGCCCAATTGCGCACCGCATCGAAACGCTCGGTGATGTCGGTGGAGGATGGCCCCTTGAGTGCCAATTTCAAGGGAAAGTCCTTCCCGCGCAACAATTCCCCCCGATCCCACAGGCGTTCCAGTTGCGCCCTCAGGTCCTTCGGCGTGCTCCAGCTCAATGCGCCATCCCCGCCTTCTGCGCCCGGTATTCCTCGATGGTCAGATTGCGCAGTCTGGAAGATCGCCCGCCCTCGTTGTGGACGAAGCCCACGCCGGACACGAACGGCTCGATGATGTGGATTTTCTGCAACGGGGTCACGATCAGAAGTTGCAGATTGAGCTGCCTGAAAAGCTTCAGCCCGTATTGCGCGGACTCGTCCGAGCCTCGTCCGAACGCCTCGTCGATGACCACGAAGCGGAAAGAACGCGAGCGCACCGCGCCCCATTCCAGGCCGAACTGATAGGCGAGGCTGGCGGCCAGGATGGTGTAGGCCAGCTTTTCCTTCTGGCCGCCTGATTTGCCGCCGGAATCGGAATAATGCTCGTGTTCGGTGTCGTCCTCGCGCCAGCGTTCGCTTGCCGAAAACAGGAACCAGTTGCGCACGTCGGTGACCTTGGCCGTCCAGCGTCGATCCTGTTCGGACAGCCCTTCCCGGCCGCGAAACCGGTCGATGATCGCCTTCACCTGAAGGAATTTCGCCTCCGAATACTGCGCGTCTTCAGAACCGGTCAGCGCCCCTTCCGTGCACGCGCGCAGCTCCTGCTGGAAATCGCGGATTTCCGCATCGGGGCTGGTCTGGGACTCCAGCACGATATAGCGCCCGGGATTGTAGTCGATCTCGCCCAGGGACTTGTTGATCTGGGCGATGCGCTCCCGGATGGTCTCCCGCTCCCGGGCCAGTTGCGCGTTGAAATTGGCGATTTCGTTGATGGTGTTGACGTTGAGCAGTTCCTTGAAGCGGGCGAGAAAACGCGGCAGGTCGTCCCGGTTCAGTTGATCGAGCAGATTTTCGTATTCGAAAGCCGCTTCCAGGCTCGCGTCCATCTCGGCCGTTTCGAGCTTGTAGGCATCCTTGAAGGAAGCCATCGCCTTGATGATCTTCTCGGCAAGGCGCCTGATCTTGCCGTCCTCCGCATCGATCCTGCCCTGCAGCCAGCCTCGCATATCCTGCCCGCGATTGTCGCAGGACTCGACGCTCAACTGATGTTCGCCCAAAGCCTCCGCGCGCATGGCATCGAGCTCCCGGACCAGCTTCTCATCGATCGAAAATTCCTCGATCAGCAAGGCGGTCTCCCTGCGCAATGCTTCGGCATCGATGCGCCGCTGCTCGATTTTTGCGCGGCGCTCTCGAGCGCTTTCCAGCTCGTTTTCCGTTCCCTTCAGGGTTTCCTGCAACTCTTTCAGATGCTCGTTCAACTGCCTGAGGATGTCGGAGGCCTGCTGCAGTTTGCTGCGCTCTTCTTCGAGCGCGGCAATCTCGGTAGCCACGCTCGCCCAGTCCAGCTCTTCGAAACTGGTGAATTCCTCGAGTTTGGTGAGCGCATCCAGCCGGCTCTGCAATCCCTTGCGCTCGGCATCGATCCGCCCGATTTTGCTGCCGACTTCCCCCAGCCTGATTTCGAGTTGACGGCGGTTGGCTTCCAGAACCGCGATTTTCGCGCTGTTGCTCCAGCCCAGAACATAACGACTGCGATCGCCGATTGCATGGCGGTCGTCCTTCTCGTGACGGCCGCCCGGATCCTTGATCTGTCCTGCAGGCGTGATGGCGCGGGCTTCGCGGCGGAACTGTTCCTGCGTGCTGCAACAGGCCACGTTGAAGCGACTGGCAAGCTCACGCTCCAGCCAGTCGTAATGGGGAGAATCCGGCTTGATCGAAAGCTTCCTCACCAGGGAATCGCGGTGCAGTTCGGGAATATCGGCCGCCTTGCGCGCGCGAACCTGGAAATACACCAGGCGTCCGCGCAAATGATTGCCCTCGACCCATTCGGCCACCGCCTTGTAGTGTTCATCCGGCACCAGCAGCGAAAGACCGAAGCTGCGCAGCAGGCGCTCTGCCGCGCCTTCCCAGTCCCGCTCCTCTTCCCGCACCTGGATCAGTTCGCCCGCGAAAGGCATCTCCTTCACTTCCAGGCCAAGGGCGGAACACAGCATTTCGCGGATGCGGATCTGCTGGTCATCGATGTTGCTGCGTCTTTGCCTGAGACTTTCGATTTCAGCAGAGAGCGCTTCGTGTTCCTGCCTGCCCTGACGCAAGATCACGCTATGTTCGGTCAGGCTGTTCTGAAGATCCGCGTCGTGGTTGCGGGCTTCCTCGCGCAAGTCCCCGAACCGCGCATGCTGAGCGGCGAAAGAGGCTTCCTCGACTTCCCGATCCTCGTCCAGCACGGCGGCAAGTTCCCGGTAACGCGCAGCCTTGGCCTTTCTCGCATCGCGGAGTGATTCCTTCCTGCGGATTTCGGAGGCGAGCCGTTCCAGGCGGTCTCCGCCGTTGTCGCTGATGGCGCGTTTGAGTTCATCGACCCGATCCCTTTGCTCTTCGCGCAATGCATCCAGCCTGCGCACCTGTGCATCGATCCTTCCCCATTCTTCCTGCAGCAGATCGAGGCGCCTGTCCAGCAATTGCAGCTTGAGTTTGCCGAAATACCCCCGCAGGCTCTCGCGACAGAACCGCAGATGCTCGGCGACCGCCGCAAGTTCGCCGTGCCCTTTGCAGTCCGCCACCAGCGGCGTGAGCAGTTCCCGCTGCCGCTGGGCCTTGAGGACCGACTGATGCGAGCGATTGAGATCCTCGAAATGCCCGATCAGCGCCTCGATGCGCGGCGCGACCTCGAACGGCTCCAGCATGTGGCTGCGCACGAAATCGGTCAGATTTCCGACCGACTTCATCGATACCGTCTGGTGGAAAAGCTCCAGCGCCTGATCGTTGTCGATGCCGAAGCGGCGCCTGAACCAGGCGGCATAGGGTGGGAAACTGTCGTGCAATTCCGCCCCGGACGCGCGCAGTCTTTTGCGCAATGCGGAAATATCGCCGCCGAATTGGGAAAAATCCGCTGCGATCGACAAGTCGCGTTCGGCCCCCAGAAAGAATCGGGCGGGCTGGCCTTGCGCATCCTTCATCCAGAACACCTGCGCAAGGCTCACGGTCTGGTCGTATCCCGCGTTGTGAAAAACCCCGAGGATCACCGAATAGCTGTTCTGATCGCGCAAGGAAACGGGCTTCGCAGCGCCGGTCACTTCATTTCGTTCGGACTTGTAATGCCCGAGCACATAGGAGCGCAAGGTGCGTTCCCTGCTTTCGGCGCCGGCCGCCTTGTTGTAGGCGATGCGATTGGCGGGAACCAGGAGCGTGGTGATGGCGTCGACCAGGGTGGATTTTCCCGAGCCGATGTCGCCGGTGAGCAGCCCGTTCCTGCCGTCGAGTTGCAGCGTCCACACCCGTGCGTCGAAAGTGCCCCAGTTGTACACTTCGAGCCTTGCAAGACGGAAACCGGACAGGGAATCGTCCGCCAGAAAATCGAGGGAAAGCGCCTCACTCATCGCGCGCCTCCACGCCGGAAGCGGAAAGCGCACTCTGGTAGGCGGACAATCTTGCATCGAATTCAGACAGCCACTGCGCATCGACGAAAGCCTTCAGGATGCGTCTCACCTCGTATCCCGCGGATGCGCCTGCTGCGGGCTTCAATTTGCGCAGGAAGCCCAGCTCGACCACCTTGTTGACGGTCGATTCGATCTGGTCGATCAGCTTCGCCTCGTTGGGGCCTTCGGGCAGGAAAACACGAACCAGTTCCACGATCTCGTCGCGGGAGAGCACGAGACGGGTGTCCCCTCCACCGGCGTCGAATTCGGCAAGCTTCTTGCGAAGCAACGCGAGCAGCAGGCTGACCGGAAAGGAAAGCGGGCGGCGCGCGACCAGCCTCGGCAAGCGCTGCGCGGGGTCGTCGTCAGAAGGCTCCGGGCGGCTTTTCAGGAAGGCATGGCCCTCGGCTTCGTCCAGCACCAGATCCAGGTTGAGCACCGCAACATAGTCGCGCACGCGGGTTTGCAGGTCGATGAGCGCAGCCCACTGGCGCTCGTCCTGCTCCCGATACTGCACGCCCTTCAACAAATTGATCAGCAGCACCGAAAGATCGGGCGCAACATTGGAAAAATCCAGATCCATTGGGAATCCCTGTTTCAGCGCATGAAAATCACCCGCGGCAGATGCGCGGTTCGCATCACTTCGTCGCCATCGGCAGTCAGGGACTGCCAGAATATGGGTTCATCGGCTGCTTCGTCCACCACCGTACTGAACGAATCGCTGCCGATTTGCAGATAGGATACCAGTTCGGTCAATCCCTGCTGCAACGGTTGGGCGGCCACCAGTTCGCGCAGGGTGATCTGGGTCCTGTCCTGCAGCGCGTTTCGGATATGGCGGAGGATCCTCGCCTTGTCCACCACCACCTGGTCGAACAGGGCGGAAGGATCGATGTCCTCGTTGCCCGACTCCACGGCGAGATTGGCGATGACCGGTTTGATCGCCGGAGTGAAGAGCGGGCGCTCCATGGCAAGTTCGATATCTGCCTGCGCTTCGGCCATTTCCATCACCGTCCCCGCGGGCCGGGACTCGCGAAGCGCCAGCGCACGGCTCTCGATGCTGCGCAGGATGTCCATGATGCGACGGTTTTCCAGCCAGGCCTGGTCGTCGAGAAAGCGGCGCAACTGCTGGGACAGGGCGGCCACCGTGCGCTGGGTGTGCTCTCCCGCTTCCAGCCAGTCGTAATGGACGCGGCGGGTGCGCGCATCGGGCTGCAGGACGCTCACTGCGGGAAGCTCGAGCACCCTTTCCAGCAATGCGCCCAGTTCCTCCTGGCGGCGGCTGGAGAGCAAAAAATCCCAGAATGCGCGAAAGCTCCTGCCCTGATCGGAATCGGAAATGGCGTCGCGCTCCCCCATGATCTCTTCCAGCAGTTCGCCCTTCCCCCCCTCCCACAAGGCGATGCGCTCGCGCACCCTTCTGTCGAGCTGGCGGAAATTGTGTTCCACTTCGCGAAAATCGGCGAGCAATTCGCGTGCGCCCTGCATGAATTGCTGGAAGCGGTCCCGGATCGCGGTGTCGTCGAGCAGCGGCAGATCTCCCGAAACCACCCTGGCGATTTCGGAATCGATCTCTTCGCGCTTTCTGACGAGTTCGGCGATGCGCTTTTCAGGATCGGCCTCGCTGCCTTCGTTCATCTGCTTGAGCAGATCGAAAAGCGTGAGCAGGCGCGATTCGGTGCCGACGAACTGCCGCACGGAAAGCTGCGCAAGCCAGGAAATGGCCTTTTCGGTTGCGGGAGTGAGGTCGAATTGCGCTTCGTCGGTGCCGGGTTTGTAATATTTCCTCAGCCAGCCCTTGTCCTGCGCCGCCCAGTCGTTCAGATATTCGCTCGCGGACTTTGGAAAGGCAGTTTCGCCCAGTTGCAGGCGCAGCGCGTAAAGCTCGTCTTCCAGCGCTTCGGCAAGATCGGCAGCAGCCATCGCCCGCACATTGGGGACGACGAAAACGCGGTTCAGGAAACTCGCCACCAGAGGGGCATGGTCGGAACGCAGCAGACGCCATGCGGGATGATGGATGCGTAGCGCATCCAGGGTGGAATAGTCGAGACTCATGGAAAACCCTTGCGCTCACGCAGAAGGCGGAAAATTCTTGGCAATGTCCTGCAGGAAAAACCGCAACGAATGATGTGAGTTTACCACCGGCGAATTTTCCCCGCCATCGACGCCGCACGAATGTGCCAGGTCTTGAAATATAAGGACGGGGATGCGCGCCGTTCGATCCTGCTGCGCCATTGGGCTTGTATCTTGCCGCAATCGCATCACGGCATCGATTCGATTTCGAAAAACTGCGCCAGTTATGACGTCATGGCCTGCCCGATCGGCGCAGTCGTCCCAGCCAGGTGCACCGGGATCGGTCGAAAAATGACTTTGGGGTCTTTTATCAACTGAAGGGTGGTTCGGTCGTCTCAGCGGTGAGATCGGTGAGCCGACGAATCGTCAGCGCACAGCGTTGTTCGATCAGTTCAATGATTCGTTCCACCACTGCATTGCCGGCAAAGCCTTGCTCAGCGCTTGCCTGCAGTTCGCGTGCAGCAGGCGGCAGCGACTTTGCCAACTCCAGAATGCGCCTCCTGGCCTGCGCTTTGGCAAGCCCGACACCTTCAGCAAATTGATCCCAGTGCCGCGCCTGGACTTCGCTGAACTTGTACTTGCTGCCGATTTTCATCGCCATTTTCGGCGTCAGCGTTGGATATGCAGCGGTCGAGAGCGTGTCATAGAGCGGCGCCAGGACAGGTGTTTTGCCGGAGTACAGCAGCGAGAAATTCTTGGCGTGCGCATCATGATTGCCGATCAGCGCATTGAAAATAACATGGTCGAGCAGACGCAGAATCTGCGGCGCACTCGGACGCGTGACACGGCGAACCAGTTCGAAACATTGCACAAGATCCGGGCCTCCTTCGTTCTGATATTTCATTTCAGGCACCACAGCCAAAGCCTGACAGAAATCCTCCTGATGAAGCCGCTGCCTGAGCCCCCGGGCATCGACAATCCGGTCGTAGCGCTCGACAAGCAGGAATGAGCGATTCAGGACGGAGTGTATTTTTGACTTCGCAGGCTTGATCTTCATGGCCTCAGCCAGCGCCATGCAGAACCCTTCATTGGTCACGCTGTCTTCGACTGCATGGATGGCGGGCTTCAGGATGTGGGTGCTGGGAGTGCCGTTGAGGGGCAGCCCGATGCGCGCACCATCGAAAACCACCGGCAGTTTGTCCTGCGCGCCTGCAAGGGAAAGCCGCAAGCCGTCTTTGCCTGCCAGCATGGGGCGACGCGGCAACTCATCCAGAATGGCAATAACTTCTTCGTCGCTCAGCCATTGAACGTCATCGTTGCGGGCAAGTTCAGGAAAAGCCAGCCCCGGCTCCAGGAACGTCACGGCCCCGGCACATTCGCCTCCTATGCGGTCCAGCAGGGCAAAATCGTTCTGACCGGAAACCTGGAACTGCTGCGCAATCAATCGACGCATCTGCCCTTCCGGCAACAGACCGGCGAAGTAGGGGCGAGTTTTGCGCTCGTCGAACGGCTCTGCCCGCAGAGGTAGCGAGGCGGACAAGGCAACGGCGTCCGGGCGCGATAGCCAACCGGGTGCGTAGCAAAAATTCAGTCGCCCATCGACCAATGTCAGGGTACCGACAGGATCGGAGAAAAGCCGGACTT
>JABEVD010000127.1 GCA_013044025.1 Burkholderiales bacterium | reverse complement strand
GTGCAGCAGGTCGTTCACCGTCACCGGCTTTCCGGGAAGCAGGAACATCCGCGATCCCTCCGCATGCCAGGCATGCACCGAGACCGGCATGGTCTGATCGGGCTTGACCAGTTTCTGGTGCAGGGCGCCGAAAACGATGTAGGCGGTCATCAGCTTGGTGAGGGAAGCCGGTTCGATTCTCAGGTTTTCGTCGTGGCTTGCGATCACCTGATCGCTGTTGAAGTCGATCAGGGTCCAGGCCTTCGCCTCGACGAGCGGGGGAGGTGGGATCTCGAACGGTCTTGCGAGGAGGATCGCCGGGAGGAAAAGGAGCAGGGCGAGAATGCGCTTCATGATCGGGGGCGGAGCAAAAATCCGATTATACACGGTAGGGGTCGGGGTAACCCAGCCTCTCCAGGATGCATTTTTCCATCGTTTCCATTTTTTCAGCTTCTTCCTCTTCCTCGTGA
Organism: Burkholderiales bacterium; assembly: GCA_013044025.1. Classification (GTDB taxonomy): domain Bacteria; phylum Pseudomonadota; class Gammaproteobacteria; order Burkholderiales; family JABEVD01; genus JABEVD01. Next base: position 22,150 of record JABEVD010000127.1, on the reverse strand, counting down.
TCGTATCCCTGCAGGTGCAGCGCGCCGTGAATCGTCATGTGCGCATAATGTTCTTCCAGGGATTTGCCCTGATCGGAAGCTTCCTTCGCGATCACCGGGGCGCAGATCACGATGTCGCCCATCAGCGGCTCCTGGTCGTCGTAAACGAAGGTGAGCACGTTGGTCGCATAATCCTTGCCCCTGAAATTTCGGTTGAGATCCAGACCTTCTTCCAGGTCGACGATGCGGATGGTGATCGCGCAAGGCATTTCCACGGCGGCTTTCACACATTTCCTGAAAGTGTGCCTTTTCGGGATGTCCTGCGCTTCCGAAGCATATTGCACACTCAGGCTGAATTCACTTTTCATAGGACTGGTAGGCGTTGACGATGAGCTGGACGAGCGGATGGCGAACCACGTCCTCGGACTGGAAGAAGGTGAAGGAAATTCCGGGCACTTTTCTCAGGACGGCGACCGCCTCATTGAGCCCGCTTTTCTGTCCCTTCGCGAGATCGATCTGGGTGATGTCCCCGGTGATGACCGCCCGGCTGCCGAAGCCCATCCGGGTGAGAAACATCTTCATCTGCTCCGGCGTGGTGTTCTGCGCCTCGTCCAGAATGATGAAGGAATGGTTGAGGGTTCTTCCCCTCATGTAGGCGAGCGGCGCCACCTCGATCGCGCCGGATTCGAAGAGCTTGCCCACCCGATCGAATCCCATCAGGTCGTAGAGCGCATCGTATAAAGGCCTGAGATAGGGATCGACCTTCTGCACCATGTCTCCGGGAAGAAATCCCAATCGCTCTCCCGCTTCGACAGCAGGCCTCACCAGAACGATTCTTCTCACCCATTCGCGCTCGATGGCGTCCACCGCGGCGGCAACCGCCAGATACGTCTTTCCGGTTCCCGCGGGGCCGATTCCGAAGGAAATGTCGTGACCCTGGATCTTCGAGATGTATTCGGCCTGGCGGGGCGTCCTGCCGTGCAGGTTGGCTTTGCGGGTGAGCAGTACCGGCATTTCCGGGGATTCCACGGATTTACCGCGCGCGGTGAGTTCGACCAGCCCGAGTTGCACTTCCTCGATGTCGAGTTCTCGTCCATGGGTGAGCGCATAGAAGCGCTCCAGGGCGGAAATCGCGAGCCTTTCCCTTTCCTCTTCCCCGTTCACTGAAAAATGCTCCCCGCGCCGCGAGATCGAGACCGAAAGCGCGACCTCGATCTGCCGCAGATTTTCGTCCAGCGTCCCGCAAAGGCTGGAAAGACGCCGGTTGTCGGCGGGTGTGAAGGAGACGGATTTCAATTGGATTCCAGCATGACGACCTCGCCTCGCAACGAATGGGGGAGCGCCTCGGTGATGTTCACTTCCACGAAATGCCCGATGAGTCTGGGGTTTCCTGAAAAATTGACGATCCGGTTGTTCTCCGTTCTTCCTGCGAGTTCCTCTTCGTTCTTCCTGGAGGTGCCCTCGACCAGGATGCGCTGTTTCGTCCCGATCATCCTTTTGCCGATTTCACGGGCATTTTCCTCGATTTTCGCCTGCAGTCCGGAAAGACGCTGGTGCTTCACTTCGTCAGGCACGTCGTCCGGCAGCGATGCTGCTGGGGTCCCCGGTCTCGGGCTGTAAATGAAGCTGAAGCTCGAATCGAATCCGATCTCCTCGATGAGCTTCATGGTTTCTTCGAAGTCCCGATCCGTTTCCCCGGGAAAACCCACGATGAAATCGGAGGAAAGCGAGATATCGGGACGAACCTGCCTGATTTTGCGCACGATGGACTTGTATTCGAGCGCGGTGTAGCCGCGTTTCATCGCGGAAAGAATCCTGTCGGAACCCGACTGCACCGGAAGATGCAGATGTCCTGCGAGCTTTTCGTGCGAATAGGCGTCCGCCAGTCGCTGCGTGAATTCCCTCGGATGCGAAGTGGTGTAGCGTATCCTTTGCAGGTCCGGGATCGCCGAGAGGCATTCGATGAGATGGGCGAGATCGGCGATGTCGCCGTCTTCCATTTCTCCGCGGTATGCGTTCACGTTCTGCCCGAGCAGCGTGACTTCCTTCACGCCTCGCCCGACCAGATCCTCGACCTCCAGAAGCACGTCCCTGAACGGGCGCGAAACTTCCTCTCCCCTGGTGTAGGGGACCACGCAGAAGCTGCAGTATTTGCTGCACCCTTCCATGATCGAAACGAATGCGGAAGCGCCATTGATCTTCGCAGGAGGAAGGGAATCGAATTTCTCGATTTCCGGGAATTCGATGTCGATCTGGCGAGTTCCGGAATCGATCCTTTTGCGGATCATGGCGGGCAGCCTGTGCAGGGTCTGCGGACCGAAAACCAGGTCGACATAGGAAGCCTGCCTGAAGATCGATCCGCCTTCCTGGCTCGCGACGCAGCCTCCCACCCCGATCAGCAAATCCGGGTTCTGTTCCTTCAAAAGCCGGATCCTGCCGAGTTCGTGAAAAATCTTCTCCTGGGCCTTTTCCCGCACCGAACAGGTATTGAGCAGGATCACGCCGGCTTCTTCCGGGTTGTCGGTGATTTCCAGTCCGGATTCCGCCACAAGGAGATCGGCCAGCCTGTCGGAGTCGTACTCGTTCATCTGGCAGCCGTAAGTCTTGATGTAGAGCTTGTTCGACACCTTTATTTCAACTCTATGAAAAACCGTAAATTATATCTCAATCCACTTTGCCGAGCATCTGTTGGGCGCTGTCCCTCAGATCCTCGAACTCGAGCTGACTGAGGCCGAGATGCGCGAGGGCGCAGGGGATGCATTTGCCGCTTCCTCCTTCTTCAGGAAGCTTGTGCAGGGTGCGATGAACATTGTTCGCCAGCATCGCGATCGCAACCAGGGTGGAAACCTTCGGAGAGGCTTCCCCTTCGAATACGCTCGGATCGTGATGGCGACGGGTCGCCTCGCAGATGGATTCCGTGAGATGCCAGCTTCTGGTGAGCAGAAAACCCACCGAGGCATGATCGGTGTGCAATTGCTCGCTTTCGTATTCCGTGAGCGGTTTTTGCGAAAGCCTGTCGGCTTTTGCAAGGATGCTTTCGTATTGGGGAAACTTCTGTTCGATGAGCGGCATTCCGCAATTGTGGAAAAGCCCGAATGTGTAGGCCTCGTCCTTCGGCACGCCGGGAAGACGGGAGGCGAGAAATGCTGAAATCAGCGCGACCGATTCGCTCATGTTCCAGAATTTTTCGACCGAGAGAGGGGCGTTGCCGATCGCCTTCTTCAGGGAAAAACCTGAAACCAGGTTCATGACGTTCTTCATCCCGAGGAAATGCATCGCATCCGGTACCGAAGCCGCCTTCTTGCGCAATCCGAAAAAAGGGGAATTGACCGCCTTGAGGAGGGCGGCGGACATGCCCACATCCTTCGAAATGAGCGAGGTCATTTTCTTGAGATCCGGATCGTCCTTGCGCTGCTCTTCCATCAGGTCGATCAGCACGCCCGGGCGGGGCGGGATGTGGATCCCTTTCAGGACGTTCTGCGGATCGAGGCTCACGGAATCCTTTCCAGCGCAATCAGATGACCGACGCTTTCCCGCTCGCGCACCAGATGGGCGGTTTTTCCGCTCACCAGGATTTCGGCTGCTCTCGGCCGGGTGTTGTAGTTCGAGCTCATGCTCATTCCGTAGGCGCCCGCGGAAAGAATGGCGAGCAGGTCTCCTTGCGCTGCCACCAGGGATCTCTCCCTGCCCAGGAAGTCCCCGGTTTCACAAACCGGGCCCACCACTTCGTAGATTTCCATCTTCCCTTCGCGCTGTTTCACCGCAACGATATCGTGGTGCGCGTCGTAGAGGGCGGGGCGCATCAGATCGTTCATCGCGCAGTCCACGATGGCGAAGTTCTTCTCCTCCCCGTGTTTCAGGTATTCGATCCGGGTGAGGAGGATTCCTGCATTGCCGACCAGGGATCTGCCCGGTTCGAGCAGGATCTTCTGCTTGCGACCTTCGAGTTTTTCCAGGAGGGCTTTCGCATATTCGCCGATTTCTGGAGGATTCTCGTCGCTATAGCGAATCCCCACTCCTCCTCCCACGTCGATGTGGGAAAGATGGATTCCTTCCTTTTCCAGCGCTGCCACCAGCAGCAGTATCTTCTCCAGCGCCTCGACGAAAGGCGGGATTTCGGTGAGCTGGGAGCCGATGTGGCAGTCGATTCCAAGGATGTGGAGATGTTCGCTTTGATGCGCGATGCGATAGAGGCGAAGCGCCTCGTCGTGCGGGATGCCGAACTTGTTCTGCCGCAGGCCGGTCGAAATGTAGGGATGGGTTCCCGCATCCACGTTGGGATTCACCCGGAAGCTGATGTTCGCTTTTTTCCCCGCCTGCCTTGCGACTTCCATGATGCGGTAGAGCTCGGCTTCGGATTCCACGTTGAAGCACAGAATTCCCGCTTCGAGCGCCATGCGGATTTCGTCCGCGCGTTTTCCCACCCCGGAAAACACCACCTTGTCCGGATCGCCACCTGCTGCAAGCACCCGCTCCAGCTCTCCGCCAGAGACGATGTCGAATCCGCATCCCAGCCTCGCGAAAAGGTTCAGGATCGCCAGATTCGAATTGGCCTTCACCGCATAGCAGACCAGATGCTCCCGGCTCGAAAATGCTTCCGAATAGGCCCGATAGGACTCGATCAGCGCAGCTTCCGAATAAACATAACAGGGCGTGCCGTATTTTTCGGCAAGGGAGGGAAGGTCGATTTCCTCTGCATGGAGGATGCCGTTTTCGTAATGGAACGGGTTCATTTGTGCTGGTTCTGTTGGTCCGGAAGGTAAAGCGGCCCCTTCAATCCGCATCCGGCGAGACAGGCGGCGCAGAGCAGGAGGAGAAGGGAGATTTTTGCGGTTTTCTTCATATTCTGCATACTATCATATGGGATGCGCCCTTGCCCTTGCGAGTTCCTGCCTGGCCGGAAGAAATTCCGGATAAGCCCGCTTCACGTGATTCCAGAAGGCGGGGGAATGATTCATTTCGAGGAGGTGGGCGAGTTCGTGGACCACCACGTAATCCACCAGATCGGGCGCGAGCAGCACGAGGCGCCAGTTGAGGCGGATTTCCCTTTTCGAATTGCAGCTTCCCCAGCGGGTTTTCGCGCTGGAAAGGAACAGCCGGGCAGGATGCTCGCCCAGAACCGGGGAGAAATGGGCGATCCTTTCCGCAAACAATTCCAGCGCCCTTTTCCGGTACCAGGCTTCCAGCGCCGCCCTGGCGTCCGCCCCTTCCGGAAGGAGGATTTCGATGCGGTCGTCCAGGAGCGAAACCCTGGTTCTTCCCGAACGGGAAATGCGCAGGGGGTAATTTTTGCCGAGAAAGGGGGCGATTTCGCCGTCCACGCAGGAAAGGGGAGGGGTTGCGCGCTTTTGGAGTTCTTCGAGCTTCGACAGGATCCAGGAGGATTTTGCTTCCAGGATGGGGGTTACGCGGTTTTCCGGCATGGAAAGCGGGATGGTGACGGTGAGCCCTTTCGAATCGATCCTGAGACCGACGCTGCGCCTTTTGCTGCGCTTCAGATGATAGGCCGTCTCGCGCCCGGCGAGGTTCGCCACCCGCTTCATGGCCGCCCGATGCGCTCCAGTTCGGAGCGGATCCATTTTTCGACCATGGAATTGAGCTCATTCGGCTTCATTCCCTTCGCATCGATGGCTTCACCGATGCTGACCGTGATGGTGCCGGGGCGTTTGATGAATGCGTTTCTTCCCCAGAGATGACCCGCATTGTGGGCGATCGGCAATACCTTCGAGCCGGAATGGGTGCCGAGCCATGCTCCCCCGATTCTGAAGGGAGGGGTTTCTCCGGGGGGAATCCTGGTGCCTTCGGGGAAGACGATGACGAAGAAGCCGGCGGAAAGGCGCTCCTTCCCCTGCTCGATGAGTTGCTTGAGCGCAGCCCTTCCCTCTTCGCGGTCGATCGCGATCGGGCTGGTCATGGCGAGCCCCCAGCCGAAAAAGGGAATCCTGAGAAGCTCCTTCTTCAACACCCAGACCTGGGGGGGAAGGATCACCTGGAATGCGATGGTTTCCCATGCGGACTGGTGATTGGAGAGCACGACGCAGGGCTCATCCGGGATGTTTTCGGCACCGACCACCCTGAATTTCACTCCGCAGATTTTGTCCACCAGGAACATCATGAGGCGAGCCCATTGCGAGATCACCAGATATCTCGTCTTCCTGTCGAATGGGAAGGTGGCGAGGCAGAGCAGGGAAAAGAACGGAGTGAAAAAGGCCTGGATGGTTGCGAAAACGAGCGATCTGAGCAAAATCATGTTCAGCCCGCCAGGTATTGCGCCGCTTCGGCGAGATCGGCGAAGACTTTCGTCCCTTCCGGAAGATTGCCGTTTTCCAGGGTCTTCGATCCCTTGCCGGTCAGCACCAGGATGGGGGCCGCGCCCACCCTGGATGCCGCCACCAGGTCGCGAAGTGAATCCCCGATCGCCGGGACTCCGGCGAGACCGGTCTCGAATCTTTCGGAAATCTTCACGAGCATGCCCGCTTCCGGCTTCCTGCAGCCGCATTTCACGTCCGCAGTATGCGGGCAGTAAAAGATCGCGTCTATCCTGCCGCCCGCCTGGGAGAGCATCTTCTGCAGCTTTTCGTGGATCGCAACCAGGGTGGACATCTCGAAAAGACCGCGGCCGATTCCGGACTGGTTGGTCGCGACGACCACCGTGTATCCGGCATGGTTCAGTTTCGCGATCGCGTCCAGGCTTCCCGGAATCGGTTTCCATTCGTCGGGATGCTTGATGAACTGATCGGAATCGTAATTGATGACCCCGTCGCGATCGAGGATGACGAGCTTCATGAAGCGAGCCTCGAAAGATCGGCGACCCGGTTCATGAGCAAGGCGAGGCTGGAAAGAAGCGCCAGGCGATTCCTTCGCAGTGCCGGATCCTCCGCGTTCACCATGACATGGTCGAAAAAGGAATCCACCGGTTCCTTGAGCGCTGCGAGCGCCTTGAGGGAAGGGGAGTAATTCCCTGAAACATAGGCGGCTTCCGCATAGGTGCCGACATGTTCCATCGCGAGATAGAGCTCGATCTCGGTGGCTTCCTGAAAAAGATTCCGGTCGAGTTCTTCTCCGGATGCTTCCGCTTTTTTCAGGATGTTCACCACCCGCTTGTTGGCTGCGGCGAGCGCCTGGGCTTCGGGCAGGGAGGCGAAATACCGCACTGCGGCGATGCGCTTTTCCGCATCTGCGAAATTCATCGGGCGAAGCGAAAGGACGGCATCCACTTCCTGCGCGGTATAGCCTTTTTCCCTGAACAGCCCGGAAAGCCTGTCGTAAATGAATTCGGCGAGATTTTCCAGGGAGGATTTTTCCGGTTCCGGAAAGGCTTCCCGGGTCGCGGCGAAGAGCTGGTCGATCCCGATGGAAAGATTCTTCTCGATCAGGATGCGGATGATGCCGAGCGCATGGCGCCTGAGCGCGAAAGGATCCTTGTCTCCGGTGGGCATCTGCCCGATCGAGAACATGCCGACCAGGGTTTCGAGCTTGTCGGCGAGTGCGACCGCAATGCCGACCCGGTTTGCCGGCAGTTCGTCTCCCGCGAAACGCGGCTTGTAATGATCCTCGATGGCGTGGGCGACTTCCTCGGGCAGGCCGTCATGCAGCGCATAATACCTGCCCATGATTCCCTGAAGCTCGGGGAATTCTCCCACCATGTCGGTGAGGAGGTCGGCCTTGGAAAGAAGGGCTGCCCGGTCTGCAAGCAGCGCGAGTTCTTCCCCTTCGAGCAGATTGCCGATGTTGCGGGCGATCGACTGGACCCGCTCCACACGCTCCCCGAGGGATCCAAGTTTGTTATGGTAGACGACACGCGACAATCCCATGATGCGGGAATCGAGCGGCTTTCTCCTGTCCTGATCGTAGAAGAATTTCGCATCCGAAAGTCTCGGGCGCACCACGCGCTCGTTTCCGCCCACCACCAGGGAAGGATCTTCGGGGCGGATGTTGGAGACGATGAGGAATTTTTCGGTGAGGCGTCCGGAATCGTCCAGAAGCGGGAAATATTTCTGGTTCGCCTTCATGGTGAGGATCAGGCATTCCTGGGGGACTTCCAGAAATTCCCGGTCGAATTTTCCGATTAGCACATTGGGGCGTTCGACGAGCGCGGTCACTTCGTCGAGCAGCGCATCGTCATCGATCGGCTTCACGCCGCCGATTTTTTCAGCCGCATCCCGGAGCTGCCTTTCGATTTCGGCGCGGCGCGCATCGAAACCCGGAATCACGCCGCCTTCGTCCAGCAACTGGGATTCGTAGCTGTCCGCATCGCGGATTTCGATTTGCGATTGTTTGGCTTCGAAGCGGTGGCCCTGGGTGATCCTTCCCGATTCCAGGCCGAGGATCGCAACCGGCACCACTGCGCTGCCGTGAAGGGCGACGAGACGGTGCGCCGGGCGCACGAAACTCACGCTTTCCCAGCCGTCTTCGAGCTGATAGCTCATCCTTTTGGCGATCGGCAGCTTCGAGAGGGTTTCCGCGATGGATTCCTGCAGCCCTGCGGAAAGGGTCATGCCTTGCGCGACGCTTTCGAGATAAAGGTTTTCCGCCTTGCCTTCCTGAACCCTGCGCAGCGGAGCTTCGGCATCCGCGCCGAGCGCGGCAAGCCGCTTGAGGAGTGCCGGCGTGGGCTTTCCTTCCGCATCGAGGCCGACGGAGGTCGGCATCAGCTTGTGGGACACCTGGCGGTCCTGCGCCTTCTCAGCGACATTTTCGATGCGAACCGCGAGCCGCCTCGGGGAGGAAAATCCGGCGATTTTCGCATCTTCTCCGGCAAGTCCGCGGGCGGCGAGCGCAGCAGCAAGATTCCTGGAAAAGGATTCCCCGAGCTTTTTCAGCGATTTCGGCGGAAGCTCTTCCACGAAGAGTTCGACCAGAAGATTCTTTCTTTCCATCTTCAGGCTCCCTTCTGTTCAAGTTGAGAAAGGGCATCCTGCGCCCATTCGCGGGGCGCCATCGGGAATCCGAGGCGCGCACGGCTTTCGAGATAGCTTTGCGCCACGCTCCTGGCGAGGTTCCTGATCCTGCCGATATAGGCCGCGCGCTCGGTCACCGAGATCGCGCCGCGCGCGTCGAGCAGGTTGAAGCTGTGCGCGGCTTTCAGCACCTGCTCGTAGGCAGGAAGGGGCAGTGCTTCGTCCATGAGGTGCTTTGCCGTCTTTTCGTGGCTTGCGAATGCATGGAGCAGAAAATCCACGTCGCTGTGCTCGAAATTGTATTTCGACTGTTCGATCTCGTTCTGGTGGTAGACGTCGCCATAGCTCACGCCTTCCGTCCATTTCAGGTCGTAGACGTTCTCCACTCCCTGCAGATACATGGCGAGGCGTTCGAGCCCGTAGGTGATTTCCCCGGTGATCGGCCTGCAGTCGATTCCGCCCACCTGCTGGAAATAGGTGAACTGGGTGACTTCCATTCCGTTCAGCCAGACTTCCCATCCGAGTCCCCATGCGCCCAGGGTCGGATTTTCCCAGTCGTCCTCGACGAAGCGGATGTCGTTCTGTTTCAGGTCGAAGCCCAGCGCTTCCAGCGAGCCGAGATAGAGTTCGAGGATGTCGGATGGGGCGGGTTTCAACACCACCTGGAACTGGTAATAATGCTGGAGCCGGTTGGGGTTTTCTCCATACCTGCCGTCCTTGGGGCGGCGCGAAGGCTGAACATAGGCCGCTTTCCAGGGTTCAGGGCCGAGCGAGCGCAGAAAGGTTGCAGTGTGCGAAGTGCCCGCCCCGACTTCCATGTCGTAGGGCTGGAGCAGTACGCAGCCTCGGCTCGCCCAGTAATTCTGGAGCGCCAGTATGATGTCCTGGAAATAGGTCATGTTCGCCTAAAAAGTGAGGATTTTACTTCTTCCCGAAGAATTTGGCCAACCCGGGGAGGAGCATCAGGGCGGCGAGGAAAAGGAATGCGCGATTTCCCCAGAAGATGTAGGGAGTGGTTCCGGAATATCCCTGCGCGAATCCGTCCAGGGATTTTTCCTCGAAAGGGGGAATTTGCTTCACCACCTTGCCGTTCCGGTCGATGATCGCGGTCATCCCGGTATTGGTCGAGCGCAGCATCATCCTGCCGGTTTCGAGGGTGCGCATCTGCGCGATTTCGAGATGCTGGCGCGGGGCGATCGAGTCCCCGAACCATGCGTCGTCGCTGACATTGACGAGCACGCTCGCTTCGGGAAGCTGGCGGATCACTTCCTCGCCGAAAACGTCCTCATAGCAGATGTCGATGGCGAGTTTTTCTCCCGCTGCCCGCATCGGCTTCTGGTCGATCGATCCCGCCGAGAAATCCGACATCGGCATGTTCATCAGGTCGAAAAGCCAGCCGAAAACCGGCGCGATCGGAACATATTCCCCGAACGGGACGAGGTGGGATTTGCGGTAGCTCGGGCTTTGCGAGACGCCGAAATCGAACACGCTGTTGTAGTAGGTTTTCTCGTGATAGGGAAGTTGCTCGGCCAGTCCCGTGATCACATCCCCCCCGTTTTTCTTCGCATGCGCTTCGAACATGTCCAGGTAGCCCGGCGGGACATCCGTAAAGAAGAGCGGGATCGCGGTCTCGGGGAGAATGATCAGGCGGCTTTTGCTCGCCAGAACCATTTTCATGTAGGTGTCGAGGGTGTCCTGAAGCGCGCTGTCGGTCCATTTCAGGTTTTGCGGAATGTTTCCCTGGAGCAGGCTCACCGTGACCGGGGGGCCGGAAGGGCGGGTCCATTCGATTTTTCCGAGCAACAGTCCGAGGGATAGAATGCCCAAAAGGAGCAGGATCGAGGTTCTTCTTGCGAGCGGTTTCCCGATGGCGTAGAGCAGCCCCGCGCAGCATGCGCAAAGCAGGGAGATCCCGTACACGCCGAGAATCGGGGCGAATCCGGAAAGAGGGCTGTGATTCGTCTGGGAATATCCCAGCGAGAGCCAGGGAAATCCGGTGAAGAGCCATCCTCTCACCCAGTCCGTGAGCGCGAGGATGGACGGGATCACCAACACCGCCCTTGCGAAGGGGGAGGCGGGGATTTTCGACTGGATCTTCCCCGCTATGGCGGGATAGAGGGAGAGAAAGGCGCAGAACAGCAGGGTCGCGAGGAGGGCGATGGGCATCGGCATCGCGCCAAAATCGTGCAGGCTGACATAGATCCAGCTCACGCCGAAGAGGAAAAATCCCAGTCCGAAACAGAAACCGGTCCATCCGGGGCGCTCGTCGTCCATCCAAAGCGCAATCAGACCGGCTGCGGCCAGAACGGTCACGAAAGGGAGGTCGAATGGGGAGAACCCTGCGACGGAAACCGCGCCCAGAGCGAATGCTGCTGCGGATTTTTTCATTCTTCGGAGGGCTTGACCTTTTCGACGAGCAGCGAATGGATTCTTCTGCTGTCCGATCGGAGCACCTGGATCCTGAGACCTTCGGCGACGATCTGTTCTCCCCGCTTGGGCAGCTTGCCGAAGCGGCTCAGCACCAGCCCACCCAGGGTGTCATAATGCTCGTCGCTGAATTTCGTTCCGAAGCTTTCGTTGAAATCGGGGATCGGGGTGACCGCCTTGACCCGGAAATGTCCCTGGTTGTCCGCGATGATGTTGTCCTCGGTTTCGTCGAAATCGTATTCGTCCTCGATTTCCCCCACGATCTGTTCCAGTACGTCCTCGATGCTGACGAGGCCTGCCACGCCCCCGTATTCGTCGACCACGATCGCGATGTGGTTGCGGTTGCTTCTGAAATACTTCAGAAGGACGTTGAGGCGCTTCGATTTGGGAATGAACACCGCAGGCCTCAGCATTTCCCGCATGTTGAATTCGCCGTCCGCATAATGATGCAGCAGGTCCTTTGCGAGCAGGATGCCGATCACGTTGTCGCGGTCCCCGTCGATCACAGGGAAGCGGGAATGCGCGGTTTCCATCACGAAAGGGATGAATTTGTCGGGAGGATCGTTGATGTCGATGACGTCCATCTGCGGACGGGGTATCATGATGTCGCGGACCTGCATTTCTGAAACCTGCATGACCCCTTCGATCATGGCAAGGGCGTCTGCGTCGAGAAGATTTTTCTCGTACGCGGAATGAAGCAGTGCGACCAGTTGTTCCCCGTCTTCCGGCTCTCGCAACAGAAGCAAGCCCAGTCTGTGAAGCCAGCCTGCCTTGAAAGGCTCGTCCATGTCGTATTTTAGGGAGTCCGAATCCCTGTTGGAATGGAATCATTTTGCTGAAAATACCGTCTCATTGTAAAGCAAAATCGGAAGCGGAGTCTTCCATCTCTTCTGCGCGCAACCTGAATTTTCAGGACATGGAAAGGGAGGCGGACCGCTGCGTCTCCTGCGGGCTTTGCCTTCCGGCCTGCCCGACCTACCAAAAAATCGGATCAGAGGCAGATTCTCCGAGGGGGAGGATCGCGCTCATCCGCGGCGCGCTGAAGGGGGAGATCCCGATGAACGAAAGATTCGTCCATCACATCGATCTTTGTCTTGCCTGCAGGGCCTGCGAGAGCGTCTGTCCGAACAGGGTCGGATATTATTCCCTGCTGAAATCGGTGAGAAAACCGATCGCGATGCATTCCGGATTCCTGGCAAGGAGATCGAGAAGCGTCCTGCTTTCCCTGCTCGCCCATCCTTCGATGCTGGAAAGGTTCGGCGGGGCATTGGGTGCGGCGAGAAAGATCGTTCCGAAGCTGGATGCGATGCTTCCGGAGAAGAGCGCTTCCTTCCCGGAAGGGGAATGCTTTCCCGCGAAAGGGAAGGAAATCGGCAGGGTCGGCCTTTTCCTCGGGTGCGTGGCCCGCATTTCCGATTCGCAAACCCTGCAGGCTGCGCTCAGGATGCTGAATGCGCTGGGCTACACCGTGATCGTCCCGCGCAGGCAGACCTGTTGCGGCGCCCTCCATGCCCGATATGGGGAAGATCAGTCCGCCCTGATCGAAAAAAATGTCTCGGCTTTTTCCGGACTCGACGCGGTAGTGGGCACTTCCTCCGCATGCACTGCGGAACTCGGTGAATTTCTTCCGATCCGGGACATCAGTTCCTTTCTGGTCGAGGCCCGTGGATGGGAAAATGTCGAATTCAGCCCGCTGGAACAAAAAATCGCGGTGCACGATCCCTGCTCGCTCCGGAACGCACTGAAAGCGCAGGATGCTCCCTACGCGCTTCTGCGAAAGATCCCCGGAGCGGAGGTCGCCCCGCTCGGCGGGAATTCGCAATGCTGCGGTTCTGCGGGAAGCTATTTTCTTTCCCATCCGGAAATGGCAAACGCCCTTCTGGATGATAAAATGGAAAAGGTTGCGGCCGTCGCTGCTTCGGTCGTCGCCACTTCGAACGTGGGCTGCGCGATGTCGCTGCGTTCGAGGGGCGTGAAGGTGATGCATCCGGTGGCCATCCTGGCCAGACAGCTCAAGGAGAGATGATGAACTTGGATTCGCTCATAACCGGTTTCGACAGGGGACTCAGGACGCTTTTCGCTCCGGCTGCAACGCTGCGCCCGATTCCTGGCGAGGAAATGCACGAGAATCAGATGAGCGCGGAGGAAAAGCGTCTTTCCGCTTCCCTGATGCGCATCAACCACAGCGGCGAGATCTGCGCGCAGGCGCTCTATCAGGGGCAGGCCATGACCGCGAAAAACCCCGAAATCGCCGGATCTTTGGAGAAAGCTTCCTGGGAAGAAACCGAACATCTCGCCTGGACCGAAACCAGGATCCGGGAGCTGGGGGGAAGGAAAAGCCTTCTCAACCCTTTCTGGTATGTCGGTTCGCTCGCGATCGGCGCGGGAGTGGGGTATATCGGCGACAGGTGGAATCTCGGATTTCTCGCCGAGACCGAGCGCCAGGTGGAGCGTCATCTAGCAAGTCATCTCACCAGGCTGCCATTGCAGGATGAAAAGAGCCGGGCGATCGTCGAACAGATGAAGATCGACGAAGTTCAGCACGCCACCATGGCGGTATCCCTGGGCGGAGCGGAACTGCCCTTTCCTGCGAAAATCGCCATGAAGCTGACTTCCAGGGTGATGACGGGAATCACCTTCCGGATCTAGGTGGAAAGGCCGGCGAAGCGGTTTTCGGCAGGAGTCCTCCTCTCCCCCAGCCTCCTTTCCGGCCCCGTGTATGCGCTTGCGGCAGGGTTCCTTCTTTCCCCATGCCTTCTTTCGTTGCTTCTTCTTTCGAAAGTCCTTCTTTCCCGGGCGAGATCGATCAGGTTTCCCGGTCTCGCAAAAATCTCTCCGGTGCAGGCGATTTGCGCATAAAGATCGCGCAAATCGAGGCCGTCTGCTAGGCCGGAGAAGGCGATCCCTTCGTTCGAGTCTTCCACCAGGATTTCCTGGATGGGGTATTTCCCCTGCGGGTCCCTGGAAAATGAAACGAGGATGCCGCCGGGAGGCGCTTCCCGGTCCAGCTTCACCAGCAGCGTTTTCCCTTCCCCGGTTTCGATGAACTCGATCGGCTCATCGCGGGAGAAATTGGGAATGGAGTAGATCTGGAAAAAGACTTCGCGCGGGTCTGGGCGGGGCGCGATGCCGAGCCCGTGGAGGTTGTGGGTCAGCCAGCCTTTTGCGGAGCGGATCGAGACATGGTCTCCGTCGACGATTCTTTTTCCGGAACGGATGTCGAATTTTTCGATGACGAGCGAGCTCGAGTCCGAGATCCTGTCCGAAAGGACGGGTCGGCTTTCAGAGAAATCGAAATATTGCCCGGAATGGCGGATGCTGATGCGCGCGCCGTGCAGCAAGGGCGCGTCGAAATCCGTGCCATCAGGATGGCAGATCTCGAAAACCTCTTCAGGACCGATTTCCGGCTTCGAAGGGAGCAACTCCCCCGAATCGACGGCTCCGACGTATTTCTGGCGGGAGAATCCCCCGGTCCTCAAACCGATCCTGTACATGTTCAAATCCCCCGAGGGTTCGGTTCATTTATAGTACATTCCGGCAAATGTGTCAGAAAGGCTTCACCACGACGAGGATGACGATGGCCATGAGCACCAGCACCGGAATTTCGTTGAACCATCTGTAAAATACATGACTTCTACGGTTGGTTCCATTCCTGAATTCGGCGAGAATCCTGCCGCACCAGAAGTGATAGAAGACGAGAAACAGCACCAGCATCAGCTTCACATGCAGCCAAATGCCGGAAAATCCGTAGCCGAGCCAGAGCCACAGGCCGAAAAGGAGCGCGAGCACGCCGAGCGGGGTCATGAATCGGTAGAGTTTCCCCGCCATCAGCAAAAGCCTGGCAATTTCCGCTTCATGGCTGGCCATTGCGAGGTTCACGTAAATCCTGGGAAGGTAGAAAAGGCCGGCGAACCAGCTGACCACGAAAATGATGTGGAAGGATTTCACCCAGAGCATGTCAGTCCTTGAGGTTGTTCATGACGATCTGTTTGATCTGGGTGAGTTTCCCGTGAAAGAAATGCCCGGTTCCGGGCAGCACCGTCACGGCATGCCCCTGAGGGCGGGCCCAGTCGAAAAGATCCTGGAGCGGGATGACTTCGTCTTCCTCTCCGTGGATGAGGAGGGGGGATGGCTCGACTGCGGGAACCTCGAATTTTTTCACCGCAGGGGCGACCAGAACCAGTCTTTCAGGTTTTTTTACAGCGGCGACCTTCGCCTGCACGTATCCGCCGAACGAGAAACCGGCGAGAACGAGCGGCAGGGAACCTTCCCTTTCTTGCAGGTATTCGAGCAAAAAGAGCGCGTCCGAAGTTTCCCCTTCTCCGGAATCGTGGATTCCCTCGCTTTTTCCCACCCCTCTGAAATTGAAGCGCACGGAAAGATAGCCGAGTTCGAGGAAGGATTTCGCCAGCGTCTGCACCACCTTGTTTTCCATCGTTCCGCCGAAAAGGGGATGGGGATGGGCGACGAGGGCGATGCCGCGCTTTTTTTGACCAGGATCGTAGGCGTGCACCTCGATTCTTCCGGCAGGTCCCTGAATCTCGAAGCGGTGTTGCTCCATCAGATCTTCAGCCTTTCCACCACCTGATTGCCGACCAGGTGGGAATCGATGATCTCGTCGATGTCTTCTGCGTCGACATAGGTGTACCAGGTCTCCTCGGGATAGACCACGATGACCGGCCCTTCGTCGCAACGTCCGAGGCAGCCTGCGGAATTGATGCGGATGCTGTCGGCAAGTCCCAGCGCCTTGATCCTGTCCTTTGCATGGCCGCGCATTTCGGTCGCACCGTGGTTGTTGCAGCAGTCCTCGCCCGCTGCGCGCTGGTTCATGCAGAAAAACACGTGTTTCTCGTAATGGCTCATGGCTTCACCGAAAAATCCGGATTATCTCACAGCCTTTTCCTGTAAACGAGCCCGAGATAGGCGAGCGCGAGGAAAGGCCAGAGTCTCGCCAGGAAGGAAGTCGTTCCGTTCAGAGTCGGAATCTGACCGTATTTCCAGTCGAAGAGAAAAAGGCTGGTGACCGGGGAGGCTGCGTCCGGATGCAGGAAAGGGAAAAGGATCTGGGCCGCCATGGCCAGCGCTGCCGCGATCGCCCTGATTCTGGGCGCGAGGGAACGCAGAAGCAGGATCGGGAGAAGGCCGACCCCGACGCCTATGAGCGCTTCGCCGTTCGCCCAGGTGAAAAATACGCTCGGCTTGAGCAGCACTCCCGCCATCGCCGACTTCACCAGGACGGCAAGCAGGAGCGCGGTTGCGACCGGGAAGATGCCCGCCCTGTCTTCGCGGACGCAAAGCGTGGTGACGAGGCCGAAGGAAAGCAGGTTGATCGAGATGGAAACGGCTTCTGGGAGGCTGAACTGGTGCGGCATGAACAGGCGCTGCAACAGATCCCCCCTTTCCGGAACCCAGCTTCCCATGAGCGGAATGGCGGGGTTCGCCTGGGTGAAAAGCCAGAGAGCGAGCAGCGCGATGCCGGCGTCTCCCAGCGGCCCCGGCCGGAACCAGGAATCCTTCAGCCTGGTGAGATGGATGTCGACGATCGGAAGACCGGAAATCCTTCTCGCGAGCAGTGCGCCTGCGAATCCGCCTGCGGTATTGGCGATCCAGTCCAGGTTGGAGGCCACCCTTTCCGGAAGGTAGGTCTGGGTGGATTCCATGGCGAGGCTGATCAGGGAGCAGCAAAATAGGGAAAAAAACACCGGGGCCTTCCTGTCGATTCTGGCCTGCGCAAGGAAGAAGCCGAGCGGCATATAGCCTGCCAGGTTGATGAGGACATCCCCCATCAGCAGGCGTTTCGGCAATGGGGCGGAGAGAAAGGAAAAGGTGCCGACTCCGGGATCCCTCCATCCGGAAAAGGGATAGAGGCTTGCGAAAACCACCACGATGATGCAGGAGAGGGCGAGATAGAATGCGAGCCTCGTTCCGCGTTTCATCGCGGGATCAGTTGCGGATTCTTTCGAGCAGGGAAGTGGTCGATCTTTCGTATTCGAAGGGAAGGGAATGCACCGTCCCCCCCCATCCGGCCACTTCCTTTCCGCCCACGATATCCTCCAGCTTCCAGTCCCCTCCTTTCACGAGGATGTCCGGTCTGACTGCCAGGATCAGGGAAAGCGGAGTGTCCTCCCCGAACCAGGTCACGAGATCGACGCATTCCAGGGAAGCGATGATCGCCATCCTGTCTTCGAGGGAATTGATCGGGCGATCCTCCCCCTTACCGAGTCTTTTCACCGATTCGTCGCTGTTGAGTGCGACCAGCAGCGTTTTTCCCAGCGCTTTCGCCTGGGAGAGATAGGAGACATGTCCCCTGTGCAGGATGTCGAAACAGCCGTTGGTGAAAACGAGAGGCCGTTCCATTCCTTGCGTCCGCGCTGCGGCTTTTTCCGGGGAGCAGATCTTCCTCTCGAAGGAAAACTTCATGAGCCGATGGTCTTTCTGAAACGGTTGAGGTCCGCCACCTTTTCGAATTCCACCCCGAACAGGCTGGAGAGATTCCGCAGGATTCCCCCCACCACGCGCTGCTCGCATTCCCTGTCGAAGACGATCTGGTTGTCGAGCCAGTTCCCGAGCCATTCCGGATCCGGGAGCCTGCTTTGCACCGTGTCCTTCGGAAACAGCGATTTGTTGACGTGAAGATTGGTGGGGTGGAGCGCACGGCTGGTTCTGGAGGAGCTCGCCATCAGCACGCCGACCTTGGCGAATGCGGTCTGCGCTTCCTTGCCGTGATTGTCCAGGGCGCGCCTCATGTACTTGAGATAGGCTCCGCCGTGGCGCGCTTCGTCCCTGGAAATGAGGTCGTAAATCCGCTTGATGACCGGTTCCGTGTGCCAGTCCGCAGCGCGTCGGTACCACTGGGTGAGGCGGACTTCCCCGCAGAAATGCAGCATCAGGGTTTCGAGCGGCGGAGCGGGATCGAATTCGAAGCGCACCGCATGGAGTTCCTCCTCGGTCGGGACGAGATCCGGTCTGAACCTTTCCAGATAGTCCATCAGCACCAGGGCGTGCTTCTGTTCCTCGTAGAACCACACCGAAATGAATGCGGAAAAGTCGCTGTCGTCGAGGTTGTCGCGCAGGAACATCTCCGTAGCGGGAAGCGCAGACCATTCGGTGATTGCGTTCATTTTGACGGTGAGCGCCTGCTCGTCGGTCAGAAGATCCGCCTGGAAGTCTCCCCACGGAATGTCGTCCGTGAGGCTCCAGCGGGCCTTTTCCAGAGATTTGAAGAGATCGGGATAAAGCATGTCAGTCCGTATATTCGAAGAGGGTGATCACTTTCAGCACGCCATCGGTTCGGCTGGCGATGTCGGCCGCCGCATTGCCTTCCTGATGGGAGACGATGCCCATCAGGTAGACCACGCCCCGCTCCGTGATCACTTTCACCACATTGGCGGGGAATGTCTTGCTGTCCAGGAACCTTCCCTTGACCTTGGTGGTGATGTAAGCGTCGCTGCTGCGAGAACCGAGCGAACTCGGAGCCATGATGCCGAGTTCGTCGTCGATCGCCCGGACGTTCTCCACGCTCCTCGCGATCTGCTCCACCCTTTGTTTGGCCGCCGCGGAAGGCACTTCTCCGGTGAGCAGCACGCTGCGATTGTAGCTGGTCACGTTGACATGGGCCTTGTCCTTGAATTCATCCGAGATCCTGCCGGAAGCCTTGACCTCGATTTCCTCGTCTTCCAGGTAGGCGCCGCTCGTCCTGCGGTCCGCTGCGAGCAGGGCGCCTGCACCGACGCCGGTCGCGACGAAGGGGAAGCAGCCGGAAAGAAGGGGCAGCAGCAGCAGCGCCCAGAAAGATTTGCGCATCATTCCACTCCCAGTAACAGACAGTCGATGGCGTCGCAAAGGCAGTGTAGCGCGAGGATGTGGACTTCCTGGGTTCGCGCGGTGCTGTTCGATGCGACGCAAATGTGGATGTCGTCCGGCGAGAGGATCTCGGAAATGAGCCCTCCGCCCCGCCCGGTGAGCGCGATGACGGTCATTTGCTGCTCGTGGGCTGCGACGACAGCTTCCACCACGTTTCTCGAATTTCCGCTTGTCGAGATCGCGAGCAGCATGTCGCGCGGCCTGCCGAGAGCATGGACCTGCTTCGAGAAAATCTGCGCATAATCGAAATCGTTGGCGATCGAGGTGATGGTGGAGGGGTCGGAAGTGAGCGAAAAAGCGGCAAGCCCGGGGCGCTCCATCTCGAAACGGTTCAGCAGCTCGGCTGCGAAATGCTGGGAATCTGCGGCAGATCCGCCGTTTCCGCAACAAAGGATTTTTCCATCCTCCATCAGGCACTGCATGACCCGTTCCGCAGCGGCAGCGATCGGCACGGCAAGCTGATCCATGACTTCCAGCTTGAGGTGCGCGCTTTCGGAAAAAATGGGAGGTGATTCGGTTGATGAGATCCATGGCCTGCAGCGAGTTGTCCGATTGACGAATTCTACCTGAAACGGGAGGATCTGCCATCCGGTTCCAGAAATGCGCCGCGGATCCATTCCGGTTTTCCCTTTTCCTCGAAAAGAACGGCATCGAAGCGGCACTCCGGAATTTTTTTCAGCCGCGAAAGATAATATTTCGCAGCGCTTGCGATCCTTCTCTGCTTGGAGATCGTGATGCTTTCCGCAGCGCCTCCGCGATCCCTGCCCGATCTCGCCCTCACTTCGACGAAAACGAGCGCGTCCCCTTCCATCATGATGAGATCGATTTCCCCGGTCCTGCAGCGGAAATTTCGCTCGAGCAGCTTCAACCCATTTCCTTCCAGGAAGGATAGCGCCGCCGCCTCGAATGGATCGTTCCTCGAACTGGAAATGGAATGGGGGCTCAAGTATAGTTCCAGGATATTCGTGAAAGGGGGGAACATGGGTGAATTATATGTCGTTGCGACCCCCATCGGAAATCTTGGCGACATCACGCTGCGCGCGCTCGAAGTCCTGAAAGGGGCGGATGTAGTTGCGGCGGAGGATACCAGGACGAGTTCCGGGCTGTTGAGGCATTTCGGCATTTCCACGAGGCTCGTTTCTCTCCACCAGCACAACGAAAGGCAGAAGAGCGAGGCGATCGTCTCCCTTCTCCGGGAAGGAAAGAAGGTCGCGCTCGTCACCGACGCGGGCACCCCCGGAATCAGCGATCCCGGAGACATCCTCGCGCAAAGGGTGCGGGAGGCGGGATTCGGGGTGGTGCCGGTTCCCGGCGCATGCGCCGCGATCGCAGCGCTTTCCGTTTCCGGGCTTGCTGGGAACGGATTCCTGTTTAGGGGGTTCCTCCCGGCAAAATCCTCGCAGAGAAAGAAGGAACTCGAAGCGCTGAAGGAGATTTCCTTCTCCCTGGTTTTCTACGAGGCGCCGCACCGGGTGCTGGAGTTTGCGCGCGATCTCGCCGAAGTTTTCGGAGAATCCAGAAGGGTGTTTTTTGCAAGGGAAATCACCAAGCTTCACGAGGAAATCCAAGGCTGTCTCGCAGGCGAAGCGCCCGCCTGGCTGGAACCCCGGCAGCGGGGGGAGTATGTGATCGTGGCGGAAGGGGCGCAGCAGGAGCCGCCATCCGGAATTTCGGATGAGGCGAAAAGGATCCTGGGGATCCTGCTCCAGCACATGCCGGTCAGCCAGGCGGCGAAGGCGGCCGCAGAAATCAGCGGAGAAAGGCGCGGAGAGCTGTACGACTTTGCGCTGAAGAGTACGAATCGACTATAGTTGTCTTCAACATGACCGGGGAGGTCCAGACTTGAAAGCGATGCTCATGCATGAAGCAGGCAGCCCGATGCTGCTGTCCGATGTTCCGAAACCGCATCCCGGAGCTCGGGATCTTTTGGTCAGGCTGCATGCGGCCGGAGTGAATCCGGTCGACACCAAGCTCCGGAAAAGAGGAACCTATTTCCCGGAGAAACTTCCCTGCATTCTGGGGCTGGATGGCGCGGGCGTGGTGGAATCGGTCGGAGCGTCCGTGAAGCGCTTCAGGCCGGGGGACGAAGTATTCTTCCTCAACGGCGAGATCGGAGACGAGCCGGGCAACTATGCTGAATATGCGCTGGTTCGGGAGGATTATGTGGCGAAAAAAGCCGCCTCCCTATCCATGCTGGAGGCGGCCGCCATACCGCTTGTCTTCATCACTGCATGGGAATCCCTGTTCGATCGTGCCGGACTCGCTCCGAAGCAGTCTGTGCTGATTCATGCGGGAGCGGGCGGGGTGGGGCATGTCGCCATCCAGATCGCCAAATATTTCGGTGCGAAAGTCGCGACCACGGTGAGTTCTCCGGAGAAGGCCGCATTCGTGACTTCTCTCGGCGCAGATCTCGCCATCAATTACAACGAGCAGGATTTCGTTTCCGAAGTCCTGGATTGGACGAACGGAACCGGAGTGGACGTCGCGCTCGATACCGTGGGCGGAGAAACCTTCTGCAAATCCTTCGGGGCGGTGCGGCATTACGGCAAGGTGGTGACGCTGCTCGAACCGCCCTGCCCATCCATGAAGGAGGCGAGGATGCGCAATCTCATGATCGGATACGAGTTGATGCTGAGCCCGATTCTGCACGGAATGCACGACAGGCGTCTTGCGCAGCGCGCCATGCTGGAAGCGGCAAACGAAATGGCGGAGGCGGGCAGGCTGAAGGTGAGGATCGCGGCGGCGCTGCCTCTTGCGAGCGCCAACGACGCGCACGAACTCGTCGAATCCGGTCATACCACCGGGAAGATGGTGCTGAAGATCGCGTGAATCCAGACTGAACTGCGCAGGCCCAGGTGCCACTGGCAGATACCGGAATCGAGTGGCCGCCGCATGCAGTTACTCAACGGGCGACACCTCGGCCAAACGGTCGTTCCCCACTGAAACGTCGAACGATGGCAAACAATCCGTTGCGGTCATTC
>JABEVD010000126.1 GCA_013044025.1 Burkholderiales bacterium | reverse complement strand
TCTCCTGAGCCGAGCAAGGGCCTATGTCGGACCGGATACCGCTGTCACTCATATGGCCGCAGCCCTCGGCATTCCCACCGTGGCGCTGTTCGGGCCCTCCAATCCGGTAAAATGGGGGCCCTGGCCGAAGGGCTGCCGGGAGGACAATCCCTATCGTTGGCGTGGAACGCAGAAAGTGAACAATGTGATCCTGTTGCAGGGAAGTGGCGATTGCGTTCCCTGCATGGAGGAGGGTTGCGAACGCAATCTGCAGAGCGACAGTGCGTGCTTGCAGAATTTGCCTACGATCGATGTGATCGAGGCGCTTGACGGGTGGTTGAAATGAAGAAGGAACAGTTTTTCGCTCCCTGCCCGAGAGGGCTGGAATCGGTTCTATCGGAGGAGCTTACTTCGATCGGCGCGAAGGAGATACTTTCCACGGAAGGAGGTGTCGGTTTTTCCGGGGATCTGGCCATGGCCTATCGAGCCAATCTGGAATCGAGGATCGCTAGCCGGGTTCTGTTGAAATTGCTGGAACGCCCATATACCAGCGAGGAAGACCTCTATACGTCGACGCTTGCGCTTCCCTGGGAGGGCTGGTTTTCTCCGGATCTGACCATCAAGGTCAATCTTTCCGCGACGAAAAGCCGCCTGAAGAGCCTGGATTTCGCTACCTTGCGGATCAAGGATGCGCTTTGCGACAGGATGAGAAAGTCTTGCGGGAAGCGTCCGAGCGTGGATACTTCGAGCCCGGACATCCGGATCCATGCCTACCTGACCTCGAATGTTTTTTCCCTTTATATCGACACTTCAGGGGAAGCGCTTTTCAAGCGCGGGGCGAGGCATTCCTCTGTAGAGGCCCCGCTCCGGGAAAATCTCGCAGCAGGAATCCTTCGTCTTTCAGGATGGAAGCCGGAAGAGCCATTTCTCGATCCGATGTGCGGAAGCGGCACTTTCCTGATCGAAGCGGCCAGGATGGCCTTGTCGATTCCCCCCGGCGCATCGAGGTCTTTTGCTTTCGAGAAGCTGTCGAATTTCGACGCAACTCTGTGGAAGAAGGTGAAGGAAGATGCGATGAGCAGGGTGAAGCCCGTCGTGCCGTTGCAGATCTACGGAAGCGACGTTCTGGGGCGGGCAGTGGAGACCGCGCGCGACAATCTCGCATTCGCCGGACTGGAAGGCGCTGTGACCCTGAAGCAGGCCAATTTTCTCGAACTTTCCGCGCCGGCCGATCACGGCGTGCTGATCACCAATCCCCCCTACGGCGTCAGGATCGGCGAAGAACAGAAGCTCGCCGAACTCTACCCTCTCCTGGGCGATGCGCTGAAGCAGAAATATTCCGGATGGCGGGCCTATTTCTTTACCGCGGACCTGAGGCTTGCGAAGCTCATCCGCCTCTCTGCGTCGAAAAGAACCCCCTTGTACAACGGCGCGCTGGAATGCAGACTGTTCGAATACAGGATGGTATCCGGAGGAATGCGTTCCTAAGGATTCGTGCGTGAAAGGGATTCGACCTTTTTGTCGAATTCCGGATGAAGTTTCAGGTATTGTTCCCTGGCGATTCTTTCGGCCTGCTCCCGTACCGGGATGTCTTCGGTCGTCAGCCGGTAGCCATATTCCGGAGCCGATTTTCCGAACATCTCGTCGAGCATGAGGTTCCCATACTCGAAATTGAAATGGGCCGGATCCTGCCAGTAAACAGCGGGCGCATTCGAAATTTTTTCCAGCGAAATCGGATGGAAACCTTCGAAATCCCATAGCTGGATCCGGTCGTTTTTTCCCGATTCGGCTTCGACCAGCGACGCTACGACTGAAAGCACTTCCCAACGCGCCTGCCTCGCCTTGCAAAGATATTCGAGTTCGACCGGAATGGCATGTCTTGGATAAACCACCAGTTTGACACCGATCTTCCGCCTTGCGGCTTCGCGAAGGATGTTGCGAAGTCCTGTCAGATCAGGGTTTCTGTCAGGATTTTCTGCAGGATGATTCAGGCTGCAAGGGGCGTGAGCGGGCAGATATTCACGGAACCTGGCCTCGGTTCCTGACAGTCCTCTCGTATAGAAATAGAGGCCCTGCGCGGTATGACTGGGTTTGCTCTTGGCCTGTTCCAGCACGGTTTCCAGCGAAGCTTTCAGTGCGTCGGTGGAAAGCAGGAAGGAAACCAGGTCTGGATGATGCATTTCGGGGAGATTGCAATCCTGGACCGGCATGGACTGGGGATGGATGCCGAGCACGATCCATCTGAGATGGTGGTCGTATTTCAATGCATACTGCACATCGCAATAGACCATGTCCCAACCGGCACCGGCCAGGGCGAAGTTGTAGGCCTTGTCGCCGGTAAGATCGGCCAGGCGAGAGGGATCGAATCCGATTTCGGAATACGAACTGCCGAAAATCACCGCGCCCGGTTGCTCCCTTTCCAGAATGGCGGGTTTGACGTGTCGCTCGTATCGTCTGAATTTCGGCTTGATTTCATTGAAACCATGAATCGAAATGTCCCGATAATACCAGAAAGGATCGACGACCCGGTCGAAGGCCGCGACGAGGAGCAGCAAGACGCCGAGGTAGAGGAAAAAGGAAAAAATGTATTTTTTTTCTGACATTCAGAACTGGAAATAGATGAATTCGCTGACCTTGGAAATGGAAATGAGCCCGAACAGGGCGAGCAGTACATGAGCTGCCAGCCAGCGCCGGCTGGGATGCCAGACCAGCCGGCTTTCCCCCTGGTTTCGGTAATCGAGGGCGGGCGAGAAGCGCCTCATGATCTGCTGTGTGTTGGGCGTGAGCCAGATGATCAGAAGCGAGATCCAGATCCAGTTCACAGCGCCGTGATCGACCTTCCCGCCTGTCCCGGTCAGCCCGGACATCGCCTTCAGCAAGGAAATAGCGCCTTCAAGGCTGGCGGAACGAAAGAATACCCAGGCGATCGTCACCAGCAGGAAAGTGAAGAAAACGGAAAGGGCATGCATTGGAAAGGAAAGCTGGGCTTGGGGATCCTGGCCGGCCCTTCTTCTGAGCGCATGCCAGGCATGATTTCCGGCAAGATAAATTCCGTGCAGTCCGCCCCAGAACAGAAAGGTCCATCCCGCGCCATGCCAAAGCCCGCCGATCAGCATGGTGGCGAGCAGATTGAAATATCGTCTTCCCTTACCCTTCCGGTTGCCACCCAGCGGAATGTAGAGGTAGTCCCGCAAAAATCGAGACAGGGTCATGTGCCAGCGCCTCCAGAATTCGATGATGTTCACCGACTTGTAGGGAGAATCGAAATTGAGCGGCAAGGTGACGCCGAACATTCTGGAAAGCCCGATGGCCATGTCCGAATAGCCCGAAAAATCGAAATAAAGCTGGAATGTATAACACAGCGCACCGGCCCAGGCTTCCAGCATGCCCGGGTGGGCGTGCGGGGCGAAAACAGGCGCGACATAATACGCTATACCGTCTGCGAGCACGGTTTTCTTGAAGAGCCCGATGCAGAAGATGGTGAGTCCGATCGCCATGTTCCCATAATCGAAGCGATAGGTGCTCTCCCTTGCGAACTGCGGCATCATTTCCTTGTGATGCAGTACCGGGCCGGCGATGAGGTGGGGAAAGTAGGTGACGAAAAGCGCGTAATGCACTAAATTGTATTCCTTCACTTCGCCTCTGGCAGTGTCGACCAGGAAGGCGATCTGGGTGAAGGTGAAGAAGGAAATGCCAAGGGGAAGTATGATTCTGCCCAGAGAATAATCCGTTCCGGCGATCTCGTTTACCGAGGAAAGAAAGAAATTGGCGTATTTGAAGTAAATGAGCAGCCCGATGTTGCAACAGATCGAAACAGGCAGGAGCATCCTTCCTCCTCCCTTCGCAATGCGCTGACCGAGAAAATAATTGACCGCAATGGAGCCGACAAGAAGGGGCAGGTAGACGGGATTCCAGTATCCATAAAAATACAGGGAAGCGCACATCAGCCAGAAAGAAGCCGCTTCGCGGTGATGCTTCGCGATGACGAAAAATCCTGCCAGAGTGATGGGCAGGAATAACAGGATGAAGCTGTATGAGTTGAAAAGCATTTTCGGTTCAGCCCGAAACGGGCTGTACGGGATTCAGGTGATCTCCAGATGGTCGATCCCCGACATCAGGTCGCGTTCCTTCGATTCGCTGCTGTAGAGCTTGATCTTGAGGCGCAGGTCGTTGACCGAGTCCGCGTTCCGCAGCGCGTCCTCGTAGCTGATCTTTCCTGCCTCGAAAAGGTCGAAGAGCGCCTGATCGAAGGTCTGCATGCCGAGTTCCTTGGATTTCGCCATGATTTCCTTGATTTCGTGGACCGCGCCCTTGAAGATGAGGTCCGAGATGAGCGGTGAATTGAGCATGACCTCGATGGCCGCCACCCTTCCTTTTCCTTCCTTTTTCGGGATGAGCCGCTGGGCGACCATTCCCCTCAGGTTCAGCGAAAGATCCATCAGGAGCTGAACCCTGCGCTCCTCGGGGAAGAAGTTGATGATGCGGTCGAGGGCCTGGTTGGAGCTGTTCGCGTGCAGCGTTCCCATGCAAAGGTGTCCGGTTTCGGCGAATGCGATGGCATGATCCATGGTCTCCCGGTCGCGGATTTCGCCGATCAGGATGACGTCAGGCGCCTGGCGCAGGGTGTTCTTCAGCGCGGCTTCCCAGGAATCGGTGTCGACGCCCACTTCGCGCTGGGTGACGATGCATTTCTTGTGGACGTGAACGAATTCCACCGGATCCTCGATGGTGATGATGTGGCCTTCGCTGTTTTCGTTGCGATACCCCACCATGGCGGCAAGAGAAGTCGATTTTCCGGATCCGGTCGCACCGACGAAAATCACCAGCCCGCGCTTGCTCATCGCCACTTCCTTCAGCACGGGCGGAAGTTCCAGGTCGTCGAAATTCGGGATCTCGGTGTTGATGAGACGCAGCACCATCCCGACCTGCTGCTGCTGGATGAAGGCGTTGACGCGGAAGCGCCCGATTCCCGGCGGGCTGATGGCGAAGTTGACTTCCTTGTTCGCCTCGAATTCGGTCGCCTGCTTGTCGTTCATGATGCTGCGGGCGAGTTCCTTGGTATGCTGAGGGGTGAGCGCCTGGTTCGACACCGGGGTGACCTTGCCGTCGATCTTGAATGCGGGCGGAAAACCTGCAGTCACGATGAGGTCGGACGCCTTCCTGTTCATCATGAGTCTCAGGAGGTCGTGAATGAACTTGTTTGTGGAATGATTTCTTTCCATGGATTACCCCGGGAACATGTCCTTGTTGACGGCCTTGCTTCTCGCTTCTGCCGGATAGACCACGTTCTTGCGCACCAGATCCATCAGGTTCTGGTCCAGCGTCTGCATGCCAAGGCTTTGCCCTGTCTGGATCGCCGAATACATCTGCGCAACCTTGTTTTCCCGGATCAGATTGCGGATCGCAGGCGTGCCGATCATGATTTCATGCGCGGCGACCCGGCTGCTGCCGTCCTTCTTTTTCAGCAGCGTCTGCGAGATGACCGCCCTCAGGCTTTCCGACAGCATGGCTCGAACCATGTCCTTTTCCGCTGCAGGGAACACGTCGATGATACGGTCGATGGTCTTGGCTGCCGAACTGGTGTGCAGCGTTCCGAAAACCAGGTGGCCGGTTTCGGCCGCCGTCATCGCGAGCCGGATGGTTTCGAGGTCACGCAATTCTCCGACCAGGATGATGTCCGGATCCTCGCGCAGCGCGGAACGCAACGCATTGGCGAAGCTCAGGGTATGCGGGCCGACTTCGCGCTGGTTGATGAGGCATTTCTTGCTGTCGTGGACGAATTCGATCGGATCCTCGACGGTGAGAATGTGACCGTATTCGTTCTCGTTGATGTGGTTGATCATCGCCGCGAGCGTGGTGGATTTTCCGGAGCCGGTCGGCCCGGTCACCAGCACCACCCCCCTTGGCTGGTTGGCGATTTCCTTGAAAATGGGCGGGGCGTGGAGATCTTCCAGGGTCAGCACCCTGGTGGGAATGGTCCGCATCACCGCGGCCGCGCCGCGATTCTGCACGAATGCGTTCACGCGAAAACGGGCGAGCCCGGGCAATTCGAAGGAGAAATCGCATTCGAGATTCTCCTCGTAGAACTTGCGCTGGGAATCGTTCATGATGTCGTACACCATGCCATGCACGTCCTTCTGCTCCAGGGGAGGGAGATTGATTCTCCGGATATCCCCGTTCACGCGAATCATCGGCGGCAAACCGGAGGAAAGGTGAAGATCGGAAGCGTTGCTTTTGACGACGAACGCCAGAAGTTCCGAAATATCCATTATAATTCCCGTGTATTGACAATTCATACCGGCTTTTTTCGCCGGATGCTACGACAGATTATGGGCTCAATCCTGTCCGGCTTGCAAGCCGTCCAGTCACGAATCGGAAAGGTTGCGGATCGGCCTGTCACCCTCATTGCAGTGAGCAAAACCTGTCCTGCGGAGGCGATCCGGGAGGCCTTTGTTGCCGGGCAGAGGGTGTTCGGCGAGAGCTATGTGAGCGAAGCCTTGGAAAAAATGAAGGATCTGTCCGATCTCGGGATCGAGTGGCATTTCATCGGGCCGGTGCAGGGCAACAAGACCAGGGCGATCGCAGAAAATTTTTCCTGGGTGCACGGCGTGGATCGGGAGAAAATCGCCAGAAGGCTTTCGGATGCGAGGCCGGGGAATCTTCCTCCCCTTCAGGTCTGCATCCAGGTGAACGTGAGCGGGGAGGAGTCCAAAAGCGGCGTCGAACCCTCCGGAGTCGCTTCGCTCGCGAAATATGTTTCAGCCCTTCCCCGCCTCAGGCTGAGAGGGCTCATGGCCATCCCGGAGCCCAGCGAAGATCCCTCCCTGCAGCGTTCGCGCTTTGCGCAACTGAGGAAGCTGAAGGAGGATCTTTGCGGGCAGGGTTTTCCCCTCGACACCCTTTCCATGGGGATGTCGGGGGATTTCGAAAACGCCATCCTCGAAGGGGCGACCATGGTGAGAATCGGTTCGGCAATTTTTGGAAACAGGAAATGAAGATTACATTCATCGGCGGCGGCAATATGGCGCGTGCGCTCATTTCGGGACTGACCGCGAATGGAGTGCCGGCAGGCGAAATTTCGGTGGTGGAGCCGGATGCGGATAAAAGGGCTGAACTTTCCTCGATGTACGGAGTGAAGGCGTATGATGCGGCGAACGGGGATGCGCTGCAATGCGATGCCATCGTGCTTGCGGTCAAGCCGCAGCAGCTTGCGAAAGTGGCCTCCGGAATCGCTCCAATGATCTCGGGGCAGCTCGTGATCTCGATCGCGGCAGGCATACTGGAGAAGGATCTTTCGAATTGGCTGGGAGGACACGAAAGGATCGTGCGCGTCATGCCCAATACCCCTGCCCAGGTGATGATGGGCGTTTCCGCGCTTCATGCCATGGAGGGAGTGGACGAAGCGGGCAGGTGGGCGGCTGAGAAAATACTCTCCGCGGTGGGGGAGACCATCTGGCTGGAACAGGAGGAAAAAATGGATGCGTTCACCGCGCTTTGCGGAAGCGGTCCCGCCTATGTTTTTTACTTCCTGGAAGCCATGGCCGATGCAGCGGTCGAAATGGGATTCGATCGGGAACAAGCCAAATCGATGGCGATCGGGACCTTTGCCGGATCCGTCAAGCTCGCGGCTGAAAGCGGAGAGGATGCTGCGACCCTCAGGATGAAGATCACCTCGAAGGGAGGCACGACTGAAAAAGCCATCCTTTCCATGGAAAGCGACGGGGTGAAGCGGAAAATCGTCGATGCGATTCGCGCGGCCGAAGCCCGTTCCAGGGAACTCGGCATTGAACTTGGCAGGGCGTCATGCTGAGTCAGGGCGCGTCGCTGATTCTCGATTCGATTTCCGGGCTTTTCATTGTCGCGCTGCTCCTGAGGTTCTACCTGCAGCTTTTTCGCGCGCCCTATGGAAACCCGCTTTCTCCCTTCCTCATCGCGCTCACCGATTTTATCGTGCGGCCGACGAGAAGGATCATTCCTGGACTGTGGGGGCTCGATCTTGCCACCCTGATCCTCGCATTTCTGGTCAAGGCGATTTCGATCTCGATCAGCCTCTGGGTGAGCGGCATTGCGCCGCATCCTTTCGGTTCCTCGACCTATCTGGCGATTTTGCTGCTTTCCGTCACCGGCTTGATGAAGCAGAGCGTGCATATCTTCATGGTGGTGATCATCGTGCAGGCGATCCTGAGCTGGGTGAATCCCTATGCTCCGATCGCGCCGGTCCTCAACAGCCTCTCCCGCCCCTTCCTGGATTTCTTCAGGAAAAGGATCCCTCCTGTCGGCAATGTCGACCTCTCCCCCATCATCGTCATCTTCCTGATGCAACTGGTGCTGACGATCCCGGTGGCCTGGCTGGAGTCCCTTTGCTTCGGAATGTTCTGAATGACCTGGCATCGCCGCGAAGGGGAAACGCTGACGCTCACGCTGCATGTGCAGCCGGGCGCGAAGAAGACCGAGGTCGCAGGATTGCACGGAGATGCGCTGAAGATCAGGCTTTCCGCTCCGCCCGTGGAGGGGCAGGCGAATGCGGCATTGCTTTCCTGGCTGGCGGATGTTTTCCGCGTGCCGAAAAGACAGGTGATCCTGAAGCATGGGGAGACTTCGAGAAGGAAAGTGGTCGCGATCTCGGGAAGCTGTATTTCTCCTGAGTCGCTTCTTGCCTAGATTCCCTTCCGGAGGCGATCGAGTTCCCCGAGACAGAGGTGGGTGAAGGCGAGGCCGATATAGATCGGGGAGAGCAGGTTGATCACCGGAATATAATGGAGCAATCCGGACAATGCCCCGAGCAGATAGAGCTTCCCGGCAGATTTTTCCAGCAAAGCAGCGAATTCCTCCCTTCCCGCATGTTCGGCCAGCGCGTCGTAGCGGAAAAGCCGCTGGTTGAGATAGGCTGAAAGGGCGACGGGAAGCAGGAAGGCCAGCGGAGAGAGGAGCCAGAGGGGAAGCGTGAGGAGCCAGAGCAGGCAGAAGACTGAAACGGCCACCAATGAATTCAACAGGCTGCCCGCCATCGTGCCGCCGCGCTTTTTCTCCAGATCCGGGTAATTCCTGGATGCGACATGGTTCACCATGGAAGGCATGGCAAATACCGCGGCCAGGAGCAGCGCGGTCACGTAGATCGCCGGCAGGAGCAGCATGACGAGCAGGAAAGTCACGAGGTATCCCGAGATCGCCGCGAGAAACCCCGTTTCCATCCATTGCTCGGCAGGAGTCGAAGCGATCCAGGAGCCGAGATCCCTGGCCCAGTCCCCCCAGAAGAAATAGGCCGCGCCGAGCCAGAACAGGACGGCTCCCAGCATCGGCCAGAGCACCAGCGCAAGCATTCCCGGATGGAACAGCGAGCGCATTGCCGCGACCATCGCGAGCAGGACTTCCTTCATGCTACTGGAGGACTCTCGCTTCCTGCACCAGCACCCATGGCTTCACGACCACGGCCCAAAGCACAGCCTTCGATTCATGCCAGGAAAGAGCCTCTTCGTCGGTGACCTTTCCGATCGCATTCGATGCAATCCATTCCTCGACCGCATTCCTTTCGTCCGAGGAGATGGAAAGGGCGACTTCCACGAGATCGATCCCTTCCCGCACCGCGATCAGGTGGCCGGCTGCGAAGTAGCGCTGCAGCTCTTCCCATGAAATTTTTGCAGTATCGAGGTTGAGTTTTTCCCTGAGCACTTCCCTGTTCGTCATTTTCTTCCTACCATGAAATTTCCAGGCTTCGCGGCGGCCATGGACTCCTCAAAGCCCTGACCTCGAATCCAAGCCTGGCAAGTTCGGATTCCAGTGCCGCGAAAATCACTTCGTTCGGCACCGATTCCAGGGTGATCGCAGTCTTCCCCGCCAGCGCAGCATCGTGAATGTCTTGCATGGCGCTTTTCATGATCCCGACGAGATGGTTTTCACGCCATGTCGCGCCGATTTCGTAAAGCTGCCGGGCTTCCTTTGCAGTGATCAGGTCCATTTTGCCTCCGCCAGTTCAGAATCCTGCATAAAAATAACATATTTCCACATTTTCTTCCCTCTTCTTTCATGCTACAGAAAATGAACAGGAGGACGACATGAACTTTCCAGCCTTGCTCGAAACCGTCAGGAAGAACTGCGAAATCACCGATGCGCGTCATGCGAGAAGCATGACCATGTGCTCCTATCTCCTGGAAATGCAGCAGTATTACCGCTGGGAGAATTCGATTCCCTATGCGGAAAGCCTGCCCAGGGAAGAGCTTGGCAACTGGCTGGTGGAGAAGGAAAAAAGCTGGAGCGAAATCGAGTCCCTTCCCTATCTGCCCATCGACGGAGAAATAGATCCCTTCGACAGCGCTGCCGTCAATCATCGCATCCTGCCGCAAGGTCTGGTTTACGGCGCAGGTTACGGGCGATTCGGCAAACCGCATTTCTTCCTGGGAAGGCTCGCGGACAGAGCCACCAGGGAAGGATTCAGCGTGCTCGTCTCCGAATGCGAATATGCGCGGGACCTCACTTCGCCGGTCGCAGCCCTCCAGGGAAACACGATTTTCCTGAGAAGGGAGGCGGTGAAGCGCATGATCTGGGAAAGGCGCGAGGAATTGCGCTGGAAGGGCAGGGCCTCCCCCTATTCCTGCGGATATGCAGACTGCGAATCCATGCTGGAGAGCGCGTGCGAGGCGGTGATCCTGCACGAGATCGGGGAAGGAATGGCGGGGGAGTTGCTCGGAAAGGAATGGGAGGAAATGCTTTCAGGAGAAATTTCCCCTCGACAGGAAATCCTGGCGAGGGCGATGCGGGACCTCCTTGCAGACTGTTTTTCCACGCTTCCGTCTCTAGTTGCGCGAAAGGATCCGATCTCGATTCATTTCCATTTCGAGCATTTCAAGGGGATGAGGAGAGAGCTCTTTCCCAGGGCGCTGGACGCCTATCGGCAATGGTCTTCCGACGGGAATGTTTCGCCGCTGCTTCTGGCGGCCGAGGCGGGGCGGGAGCACTGGCTTTCACGGTGCAGGACAATGCTGCACCTCCATGAATCCGGAGAAGCGCTTCCGGAACAGGGGGCGGAATTCGCGCTTTGAAATATCAGGATGTTCGAATATTTCTCACACGGCATCACTGGAATCGAGTAATCTTCCAGCGTACGAGATTTTTTGCTGCGAAGTGGAGCATCATGCCGATGAAGGCACCTGCCAGCACGTCGCCCGGAAAATGATATTCCGTGAGGAGGAGCGCGGCTCCGAGGCCCAGCCAGGCGCCAAGGATCGGCAGACGGAG
>JABEVD010000015.1 GCA_013044025.1 Burkholderiales bacterium | reverse complement strand
GTCGAAAAATCCGATTCCTGTCGAAATCACGGATTTTCCGCTGCCGTCCAGATTGATCCTGACGCTGATGTTGGTTTCCAGCGTGTTTCTTTTGACTTCCGATTCCCGCATGATGTTCCCTATTCGAACCTGAAAGCGGCCGATCTGGCATGGGCCTGGAGACCTTCGCCGTAAGCGAGGGTTTGCGCGATTTTTCCAAGATGCGCCGCGCCTTCCCTGGATACCATGATGAGGCTGCTGCGCTTCTGGAAATCGTAAACCCCGAGCGGAGAAGAAAACCGCGCCGTCCTCGAAGTCGGCAGCACATGATTGGGGCCTGCGCAATAATCGCCGAGCGATTCGGAAGTGTAGCGGCCCATGAAGATCGCGCCTGCATGGCGGATCCAGCCGAGCATTTCTTCCGGATCCTCCACCGAAAGTTCGAGATGTTCGGGGGCGATGCGGTTC
Organism: Burkholderiales bacterium; assembly: GCA_013044025.1. Lineage (GTDB taxonomy): Bacteria > Pseudomonadota > Gammaproteobacteria > Burkholderiales > JABEVD01 > JABEVD01. Next base: position 4,731 of record JABEVD010000015.1, on the reverse strand, counting down.
GCGATCTCGCAGGCCTGTTCAAGGCTTTCCACCCGGATGAGCGCCCCGCGTCCGGAAAGGGACGCTGAAATCACATCCTTTCTGGGCATTTCAGGAAGCATTCTTTTCATGCTTTCCTCGACCGCATCGAGAAATTTTTCGTCCGGGCAGAGCAGGATCGATTGGGCGATTTCGTCGTGTTCTGCCTGGGAAAAGAGATCCATCGCCACCCAGTCAGGGTCCGATTTTCCGTCCGAGATCACCAGAATCTCGGAAGGGCCTGCGATCATGTCGATGCCGACCGTGCCGAACACGCGGCGCTTGGCTTCGGCCACATAGGCGTTGCCAGGGCCGACGATCTTGTCGACCTGTGGAACGGTTTGGGTGCCGTAAGCGAGGGCTGCCACCGCCTGCGCGCCGCCCACCGTGAAAACCCGGTCGACTCCGCAGATGTACGCTGCGGCGAGCACCAGTTCGTTCTGCTCTCCTCCTGGGGTGGGGACCACCATGACGAGTTCGGCAACCCCCGCCACCTTGGCGGGAATCGCATTCATCAGCACCGAGGAAGGATAAGCCGCCTTGCCGCCCGGAACATAAAGGCCTACCCGGTCGAGCGGGGTGATCTGTTGGCCGAGCATGGTGCCGTCTTCCTCGACATGGCGCCAGGAGTGCTGCACCTGCTTCTCGTGATAGGTGCGGATCCTGTTCGCTGCGGCTTCGAGGGCAGTCCGCTGTTCGGCGGGCAGGCTTTCGAACGCAAGGAGAAGTTTCTCACGGGGCAGTTCGAGTTCGTCGATCGAGGCAGCCTTCATCCTGTCGAAGCGATTGGTGTAGTCGATGAGCGCGTCATCCCCCCTCGATTTTACGTCGAGAAGGATACTGGAGACGGTCTCCTCGATCCTGGGATCGCGCGCGCTCTCGTAGGCGAGCAGGGTTGCGAGACCCGAATCGAATTCGGGATCCTGGGTGTCTAGGCGGGAAATGGTGAACATGATTCGATTTTACACGAAATTCAGGCGCAGACAGCCTTTGCGAATGCATCGATGATCGGCTGGATCGATTCTCGCTTGAGTTTCAGGGCGGCCTGGTTGACGACGAGACGCGAGGAGATCTTCATGATTTCCTCGACCGCGACCAGATGGTTGGCGCGCAGGGTGTTGCCGCTGCTCACCAGATCGACGATGGCGTCGGAAAGTCCGACCAGCGGCGCGAGTTCCATCGATCCGTACAGCTTGATGAGATCGACATGCACTCCCTTCGATGCGAAATGCTCGCGGGCGATGCGCAGGTATTTGGTCGCCACCTTGAGCCTTGCGCCGCTTCTCACTGCATTTCCGTAATCGAATCCTTCGCGGGTCGCGACCATCATCCTGCATTTTGCGATGTCGAGGTCGAGCGGCTGATAGAGCCCGGTCCCGCCGTGCTCGATCAGCACGTCCCGTCCCGCGATGCCGATGTCCGCTGCGCCGTATTGCACATAGGTCGGCACGTCGGAGGCGCGAACGATGATGATGCGCACGTTTTCGCGGTTGGTGGGAAGAATGAGCTTCCTGGAGGATTCAGGATTCTCCAGGCAATGAATCCCGGCCGCTTCCAGCAGCGGCGCGGTCTCGTCGAAAATTCTGCCCTTGGATAAAGCCAGCGTAATCAATCGATTCTCCTGATCTTCGCACCGAGTTGGGCGAGCTTCTCCTCGATGCATTCGTAGCCCCTGTCGATATGGTAGATCCGCTCGATGACGGTCTCCCCCCTGGCGATGAGGCCCGCCACCACGAGGCTTGCGGACGCTCTGAGGTCGGTCGCCATCACGGTGGCTCCGCCAAGATGCTCGCGCCCCCGCACGATCGCGGTGTTTCCTTCCACCTCGATGCTCGCCCCCATCCTGCAAAGCTCCTGGGCGTGCATGAAGCGGTTCTCGAAAATGGTTTCGGTGACGACCGCGCTGCCTTCGGCGATGGCGTTGAGCACCATGAACTGCGCCTGCATGTCGGTGGGAAAAGCGGGATAGGGGGCGGTCCGGACATTGACCGACCTGGGCCTTCCCTTCATTTCCAGGGTGATGCCGCCTTCGTCGATTTCCACATGGGCGCCGGCTTCGCCCAGCTTGTCGAGCACGGAGTCGAGCAGATCGCTACGCGCCCCGCAAAGCCTCACCTTTCCGCGGCTCGCCGCGCCTGCGACGAGGAAGGTGCCGGTTTCGATCCGGTCCGGCATCACCCGGTAGCATGTGCCGGAAAGACGTTCCACTCCTTCGACGGTGATGGTGTCGGTTCCCGCCCCGGAAATCTTCGCGCCCATCGCGATGAGGCATTGCGCGAGATCGACCACTTCGGGTTCCCTCGCGGCATTTTCGATCACGGTGATGCCCTGCGCGAGGGTTGCCGCCATCATCAGGTTCTCGGTTCCGGTGACCGAAACCAGGTCCATGAAGATTCTCGCGCCGTGCAGCCTTGCCGCCCTGGCGTGGATGTAGCCGTTCTCCACCTGGATTTCAGCGCCCATCGCCTGCAATCCCTTGATGTGCAGATCCACCGGGCGCAATCCGATCGCGCATCCTCCTGGAAGGGAAACCGTCGCTTCGCCGGTTCTCGCCAGCAGCGGGCCGAGCACCAGGATCGATGCGCGCATGGTCTTCACGAGTTCATAGGGCGCGACCGGGTTGGTGATGGACGCTCCGGAAAGTTCGACCCTGGCAGGGGATTCCAGCGTGACTGCCACCCCCATCTGAGCGAGCAGCCCGATCATGGTGGTGACGTCCTTCAGGTGCGGGACGTTTTCGACGACGAGGGGTTCCGGGGAAAGGAGCGTCGCGCAAAGGATCGGAAGCGCGGCGTTCTTCGCCCCCGAAATCCTGATTTCGCCCTTGAGCGGCGCGCCGCCAACGATTGCGAGTTTCTGCATTATCTAATTTTTTCCCATTGTTCCGGGGTGTAAGTCTTCATGGAAAGCGCATGGATTTCCTCGCGCATCCTGTCTCCCAATGCCGCATAGACGAGCTTGTGGCGCTGGATCGGGGTCTTGCCTTCGAATGCCCGGCTCACGATGATCGCCTCGAAATGCTGTCCGTCTCCCTCCACCTGGAGGGATTCGCAGGAGAGACCTTCCGCGATGTAATTCCTGATTTGTTCGGGGGTAACCATTTCATCCTCTTTCAGTTGCGCAGCTTGTAACCCGATTTTAACAGTCCGAGGGAGAGGAAGGATACCACAGCGAGGCAAATCGATACGACGAACAGGCCTTTGGCCGGATCGGATTCCGATACGCCGAAAAGTCCGTAGCGGAATCCATCCATCAGATAGAAAAATGGATTGAGCTTCGAAACCTCCTTCCAGAACGGCGGCAGTGAATCGATCGAATAGAACACGCCGGAGAGGAAGGTCATCGGCAGCACGATGAAATTCTGGAAGCTCGCAAGCTGGTCGAATTTTTCCGCCCACATTCCGGCCACGATGCCCATCGCGCCCATGATGACGCATCCGCAAAGAGAAAATGCGAATGCCCACAGCGGGTGGATGATCGGAATCGATACCGCCTGGAAAGTGAACAGGAAAATGCCGAAACCGACCAGGGTGCCGCGGATGGCGGAGGCGGCGACATAGGCGAGGAACATTTCGCGGTAGGAAACCGGAGAGAGCAGCAGGAAGATGATGTTTCCGGTGATCTTGGACTGGATCAGGCTGGAGGAACTGTTGGCGAAGGCGTTCTGCAACAGGGCCATCATGGCGAGTCCCGACACCAGAAAGGGAAGATAACCCACTCCCTTGAACACTTCGACATGTTTTCCCAGCACGCTGGAAAAAACCAGCAGATAGAGCAGGGTGCTGATGAGCGGGGCGAGCAGGGTCTGGAATCCCACTTTCCAGAAGCGCACCACTTCCTTGTAGAAAAGGCTGTAGAAACCGCTCATTTCAATGGCGCTCCATGATCCTGACGAAGGCCGATTCCAGATCCGGCTGGGGAAGGCTCATGTCCAGAAGCCGGATGTTTTCCTTTTCCAGTTCGGAGAGGATGAAGCCAAGGTCGGCATATTCATGAAGCCGCAGCACATGATGGCCCGATTCCTGATGGGTGCGCAGCGGCAGCAGGGAAGAGGGCAGTGCGTCGGGGACGATCTGCAGGTGAACCGTTCTCGTCGCGCAGCTTCTGAGGAGATTGGTCGTGGTGTCGAGGGCCACGATCCTGCCCGCCTTCAGCATGGCGATGCGGTTGCAAAGCGTTTCGGCTTCTTCGAGATAATGCGTGGTGAGCACGATGGTGTGGCCGGATTCGTTGAGCGAGCGGATGAATTCCCAGAGGCTCTGGCGCAGTTCCACGTCCACCCCGGCGGTGGGCTCGTCGAGGATGATGACGGGCGGTTTGTGCACCAGCGCCTGGGCGACCAGCACGCGCCGCTTCATGCCGCCGGAGAGCGCGCGCATGTTGGTGTTCGCCTTGGAGGAAAGTCCCAGTCGCGCCAATATTTCGTCGATCCATGCGCCATTGTCGCGAATGCCGAAATAGCCCGACTGGATTTGCAACGTTTCGCGAACCGAAAAAAAGGGATCGAAAACCAGTTCCTGAGGAACCACGCCGACCGCTCGCCTGGATTTCCTGTATTCCCTGGTGACATCGTGCCCCATGATCGACAGCCTTCCCCCGTCGGGCCTGGCGAGCCCGGAGAGCAGGTTGATGAGGGTGGTTTTTCCAGCGCCGTTGGGGCCCAGCAGCGCGAAGAATTCACCCTGGCCGATTTCGAGGTCGACCGAATCGACT
>JABEVD010000125.1 GCA_013044025.1 Burkholderiales bacterium | reverse complement strand
TGCGGGGAGGTGGAGGCAGTGCGCAGGGGAGGGTAGGCCGATTGTGAGCCACCCCCCTTTTCGGCTATCATATGAGGATTCAGTTCATCCGGCAGATTCATGACCAAATACATCTTCGTGACGGGCGGCGTCGTTTCGTCCCTTGGCAAGGGTATTGCTGCAGCCTCACTGGGAGCGCTGCTGGAATCCAGGGGCATCAACGTCACGATGCTCAAGCTCGACCCCTACATCAATGTCGATCCCGGAACGATGAGCCCCTTCCAGCATGGCGAGGTTTTCGTGACCGAGGACGGCGCGGAAACCGATCTCGATCTGGGGCATTACGAGCGCTTCATCAATTCCAGGATGAGCCGGCACAACAATTCCACCACCGGCCAGATCTACGAGAGCGTGATCAAGAAGGAGCGCCGCGGCGATTATCTGGGCGGCACGGTCCAGGTCATTCCGCACATCACCGACGAGATTCAGCGCTTCATCGAGATCGGAGCGGGCAATGCGGAAGTAGCCATCGTCGAAATCGGTGGCACGGTGGGCGACATCGAGTCTCTTCCCTTCCTCGAGAGCATCCGGCAGATGGGCATCGGACGCGGGCGCAACAACACCTGCTTCATCCATCTCACCCTGGTGCCGTTTATCGCCTCCGCAGGAGAAATCAAGACCAAGCCGACCCAGCATTCGGTGAAGGAATTGCGTTCCATCGGCATTCAGCCCGACATCCTGCTTTGCCGCGCCGACCGGACGATTCCGGAAGACGAGCGCAGGAAGATCGCGCTCTTCACCAATGTCGACGTGGAAGCGGTGATTTCCGCCGTCGACTCCGACAGCATCTACAGGATTCCCGCGCTGCTCCACGAGCAGAACCTCGACGACATCGTTCTGAAAACGCTGCAGATCGAGGCGCCTCCTGCCGATCTCGCCACCTGGAACCGCATCGTCCATGCGCTCTCCCATCCGGAGAATTCGGTCAACATCGCCATCGTCGGAAAATACGTCGATCTCACCGAATCCTACAAATCGCTTTCGGAAGCGCTGATCCATGCCGGCATCCATACCCTGAGCAGGATCCGCATCCACTACATCGATTCGGAACATCTGGAAACCCACGGCACTGCCTCCCTGGATGAAATGGACGCGATCCTGGTGCCGGGCGGATTCGGCAAGCGCGGAATCGAGGGAAAGATCCGGGCGATCCGCCATGCCCGCGAGAACGGCGTTCCCTATCTCGGCATCTGCCTCGGCATGCAGCTCGCGGTGATCGAGTTCGCCCGTCACAAGGCGAATATGCCCGGCGCGAACAGCACCGAATTCGAACCGGAAACCCCTTATCCGGTGATTGCGCTCATCAGCGAGTGGCGAACTGCGGACGGCAAGCTCGAAACCAGGAGCGCAAACTCGGATCTCGGCGGTACCATGCGCCTCGGCGGTCAGGAATGCAGGCTCTCCGAAGGCACGCTTGCCAGGAAGATCTACGGTTCGGACACCATCGTCGAGCGCCACCGCCATCGCTACGAGGTCAACAACCAGTATCGTCACGAACTCGAGGCGGCCGGGCTCAGGGTGAGCGGCGTTTCGACGACCAACGATCTTTGCGAAATGATCGAACTGCCCGATCATCCCTGGTTCGTGGCCTGCCAGTTCCATCCGGAATTCACTTCCAATCCACGCCGCGGCCATCCGCTGTTCGAATCCTTCGTCCGCGCAGCCCTGGAATTCAAGGAAAACTGATCCATGAAGTTATGCCATTTCGATGCGGGTCTCGCGCACCCGCTCTTCCTGATCGCCGGGCCTTGCGTGATCGAATCGCGCGAACTCGCCATGGAAACGGCAGGTCGACTGAAAGAAATCTGCAACGAGCTTGGGATACCATTCATCTACAAATCCTCTTTCGACAAGGCCAACCGCAGTTCGGCGAAATCCTTCCGGGGGCCCGGAATGGAAGAGGGATTGAGGATTCTCTCGGAAGTGCGGGAAAAAATCGGCGTCCCGGTGCTGACCGATGTGCACGAGGTGGGCGAAATCGATGCGGCAGCGGCAGTGGTCGACGTGCTGCAGACGCCTGCATTCCTTTGTCGTCAGACGGATTTCATCCAGAAGGTGGCCTCCTGCGGAAAGCCCGTCAACATCAAGAAGGGGCAGTTTCTTGCGCCCTGGGACATGAGGCAGGTCGTCGAAAAGGCGAGGATTGCAAGCGGCGCGGACAACATTCTGGTCTGCGAAAGAGGCGCTTCCTTCGGCTACAATAATCTGGTATCGGACATGAGATCGCTGGCCGTGATGCGGGATACCGGATGCCCGGTGGTGTATGACGCCACCCATTCTGTCCAGCTTCCCGGCGGGCAGGGAGACAGGAGCGGCGGTCAGCGAGAATTCGTCCCGGTGCTCGCAAGAGCCGCGGTGGCTTCCGGGATTTCCGGCATCTTCATGGAAACGCATCCGGACCCGGATCAGGCGCTTTCCGACGGCCCCAATGCCTGGCCGCTCGGGAAAATGAAAGCGCTGCTCGAAACACTGAAAGAACTGGATGCTCTTGTCAAAAGCCGGGGCTTCATCGAACACCAGCAACCAGCTGAGTCATAAACAATAGGAAAGGTAAGTTTTAGCATGAGCGCCATCATCGACATCATTGCCCGCGAAATTCTGGATTCCAGGGGCAATCCCACCGTGGAAGCGGACGTACTGCTCGAGTCCGGTGTGCTGGGGAGGGCTTCCGTCCCTTCCGGCGCATCGACCGGCACCAAGGAAGCTGTGGAACTCCGGGACGGGGACGCAGCCCGCTTCATGGGCAAGGGCGTCCTGAAGGCGGTCGAGTTCGTCAACACCGAGATTTCCGAAGCGATCATCGGGCTCGACGCATCCGAGCAGTCCTTCATCGACAAGACCCTTTGCGATCTGGACGGAACCGAGAACAAGTCGAGGCTGGGTGCGAACGCGATCCTCGCGGTGTCCATGGCGGTCGCCAAGGCCGCAGCAGAGGAATCCGGTCTGCCGCTGCACCGTTATCTGGGCGGTGCGGGCCAGATGACCATGCCGGTGCCGATGATGAACGTCATCAACGGCGGCGCGCACGCCAACAACAGCATCGACATGCAGGAATTCATGATCATCCCGGTGGGCGCGCAGAGCTTCCGTGAAGCGGTTCGCTGCGGTGCAGAAGTGTTCCATTCGCTGAAAAAACTGATCGACAGCAAGGGAATGCCCACCACCGTGGGCGACGAAGGCGGATTCGCGCCCAGCCTGGAAAGCAACGAGGCTGCGCTTTCGCTCATCGTCAAAGCGATCGAAAATGCAGGATATCTGCCCGGTTCCGACGTTGCCATCGGCATCGACTGCGCCAGCTCCGAATTCTACAAGGACGGGAAATACCATCTCGAATCCGAGGGACTTGCGCTCACCTCCGAGCAGTTCTGCGATTATCTCGCCACCTGGGTGGACAAATATCCCATCATCAGCATCGAGGACGGCATGGCTGAAAACGACTGGGACGGATGGAAAATCCTGACGAAGCGTCTTTCCGGTTCCGTGCAACTGGTCGGAGACGACATTTTCGTCACCAACACCAGGATCCTGCGCGAGGGAATCCGCCAGGGGATCGCCAATTCCGTTCTGATCAAGATCAACCAGATCGGCTCCCTCACCGAGACCTTCGCAGCCATCGAGCTGGCCAAGCGTTCCGGTTACACCGCGGTGGTTTCGCATCGCTCCGGAGAAACCGAGGACACCACCATCGCGGACATCGCGGTCGCCACCAATGCGATGCAGATCAAGACCGGCTCGATGAGCCGTTCCGACCGACTCGCCAAGTACAACCAGCTGCTCCGCATCGAGGAAGAACTCGGCGACATGGCTGTGTACGCGGGCCGCGAGGCATTTTTCCAGCTGAGATAAATGTCCGCCCTGCGCCTTGCCCTGATCGGCCTGCTTGCCCTGATGCAGTATTCCCTGTGGATGGGGAAGGGGAGCTGGTTTCAGGTGCGGGATCTGGACCGTCAGATCCGGGCGCAGGAGGTTGAAAATCGCAAGATGGCGACGAGAAACGCCGCCATCTATGCTGACGTCCTCGACCTGAGACAGGGTTCTGCAGCGATCGAGGAAAGAGCACGCAGTCAGCTCGGCATGATCAAGGATGACGAGGTGTTTTTCCAGGTGCTCCAGGCGCAGCCGCCTGCTGCAAAATGAAGGTCGAGATCAGGCCCTCCCTGCTTCTTGCCTTTATCCTCTTCCTTGCGCATTTTTCCGCGATCCTGCTGGTCCTTTATCTTTCTCTTCCGCTTCTGATCGTGCCATTTCTCGTGATCGGCATGATCCATTCGATTCTGCACCATGCCCTGCTCGCGCTCGGCGATTCCGTCGTTTCCGTGGATCTCGGGGAGGAAGATTGCACTTTCTTCACCGGAAGCGGCGAAGCAATACGCGCGAAACTGGACGGCAGCACTTTCGTCTCGCCATGGCTTGCGGGTCTCAATCAGAAGAGGCGGGTTGCACTCATCCTGCCCGATTCGCTCGGCAGCGAGGAATTCAGGAGGATGAGGGTCTGGTTGCGCTGGAAGCCCTGATCACATCATTTTCCAGGTGCCGTCGGATTGCCTGCAGGCCTTGCCCCGCACGGATTCGTTCTTCCCGTCGATGACCGCCTTCGTGGTGAAATTCCGGCAGGGTCCTTCTGCGGTTTCGTAGGTCCGGGTGGGGGTCACGGTGTAATTGTTGCCGGTGTCCGGATTGCGCCAGGAAGAGGATTGTCCGGACGGATTGTATTCCATGGCGTGCGCCGTCTTCAGTCGGTCGGTTTCGTCCATGCTTTTTCCGACCATGCTCCCGAGATAGGCTCCCGCCAGGGTGCCTGCGATGATCGCGACATCCCTTCCGGTTCCCTTTCCTACCTGGGCGCCGAGCACCCCGCCCAGCACGCCTCCTGTGACTGTGCCCACATCCTGCTTGGTTGCAGGGCTGCTGCAGGAAATCAGGGAAATCGCGAGCAGCGCGACTACGATTCTGGTTTTCATCTGGTTCTCCCTTGCATTGCCTGACCGGAGTATAGGCGAGAAGGGAGAAATTGCTCGTTCAGTTCATCCGGGTTTCGCCCATGACTTCTTCGGCGGCATCGATGACGAGAGAATGCAGCTTGACGTCGAACCACTGCCAGAAATGCTTCAGGGTTCTTTCCTGCGGCCAGGTGTCTTCTTCCTCGGACCACTCCGCAAGCTCGGTTTCGAAAATCTTGCCGTAAATATGATCGATCGCTTCCAGCGCATCCTCAATTTCGTCGAAATCGGGGATGAGATAGACGGTCGAATCGGCACGCAACTGCTCCAGCGTGATGTCGATTTCGGAACCGGGAAGGTTCCTGATCCATTCGAGAAAGGGTTCCTTGGGCTTGACGATGACTACACTGCGATCGACTGAATACATTCCTGCTGCTCCTTGTTTGCTTGCAGGACCATTGTAGCCGATCGTCATGCAAATTGTATGAACAGAAATTTAACCTCCCGTGGCGGACATGAAGCGCACGAGCTTGCCCGGCGCTTCCCTGAATTCGTGCCGCTCCGGTTTTTTCGAGATCGCAACATGCAGCGCGGAGAGGATTTCCTCGTCGGACGCGCCCCCCCTCAGGAGTTGCCTGAAATCGAACCTGTCCTCCTGACCCAGGCACAGGTGCAGGCTTCCGTCCACCGAAAGTCTCACCCGATTGCAGGTTTCGCAAAAATGCTGGGAAATGGGGGTGATGAAACCCAGGCTGAAGGCGCCGTCCGCAGTCCGGAGATAGCGCGCAGGTCCTCCTCCCGGCATGAGCGCCGGAACCAGCCCGTACTTTTCGGCGAGCCGGTTTTTTACCGGCTGGAGATCCAGGAAGCCCTGGCTTCTTCCGGTTTCGCCCATCGGCATGGTTTCGATGAGGCGCAGCACCAGCCCTCTTTCCATGCAGAATTTCACCATTTCCTCGATTTCGAAATCGTTTGCGCCCGAGATCGCCACCATGTTGATCTTGATGAGGGAGAAACCGGCTTCCCTGGCTGCATCGATTCCTTGCAGAATCCGCTCCAGCACGTCCCTTCCGGTCAGTCTGCGGATCCTTTCCCGGTCGAGCGAATCGAGGCTGATGTTGAGCCGGTCGACCCCGGCTTCCTTCAGATCCTTCGCCTGCGAGGCAAGCAGGGTGGCATTGGTGCTGAGGGAGAGGTCTTCGATTCCGGGCGTGTCCGAAATTCTCCTGGCGAGTTCTGGCAGATTTTTCCTCAAAAGCGGCTCTCCGCCGGTAAGCCTCACCCTCTTCAGGCCGCATCCGGCGAAAATGTTCACCAGTCTCGCAATCTCCCCGAAGTTCAGCCAGTGCTCGGGCTCCTCGAACTGCCTGTATCCCTTCGGCATGCAGTAGCTGCAGCGGAGATCGCATCGGTCGGTCACCGAGATTCTCAGATATTCGATTTTTCGGCCGAATCCGTCCTTCAATTCCATGGTCACGACTTTTCTTTCCGGTCTGGATTTGACAAAATATAACATTTCTTCTCCCGGGCTAAAAAGTAGTTTATGGAAATATTCGGATTTGCCGGATATTCAGGGAGCGGCAAGACCACGCTCATCGAAAAAATCATCCCGATCTTCGTTGCGGAAGGATTGAGGGTTTCGGTCGTGAAGCATGCCCATCACGGGTTCGACTTCGACAGGCAGGGCAAGGACTCCTGGCGCCACAGGAAGGCGGGCGCAGGCGAAGTGCTCCTCGCGTCGGATGAAAGATGGGTGCTCCTGCATGAATCGGAAAAAGAGACCGATCTCGCGGGACTCATTGCAAGGCTCTCCCCTTGCGACATCGTTTTGGTGGAAGGATACAAGCACGATCCCATCCCGAAAATCGAGGTGAGGCGCAAGAATCAGGGAAAACCCCTGATCCATCCGCACGATCCGCATGTGGTCGCAATTGCAAGCGACGAGCCAATCGAGGCGAATCTTCCGTTTTTCGACCTCGATGCGGCGGACCGCATCGCCCACTTCATCAAAACTTATCTCGGATTGAAACAATGACGGCAATTTCCAGGCAGGAAGCGCTCGATCTCCTGCTCTCCAGAGCAGTGCAGGCGGGGATTTCGGAACAGGTGAATACGGAAGAGGCTTCGGGAAGAATCCTTTCCGAAGCCCTCGTTTCTCCCATCGACGTGCCGCCTTGCGACAACAGCGCGATGGACGGTTTCGCGATCCCGTCCGGAGCGCTGGAATTTTCCGTCTCGCAGCGAATTGCCGCAGGCAGCTTGCCGGCCCCCCTCGATGCCGGCACTGCTGCGAGGATTTTTACCGGCGCACCGGTGCCGCAGGGTACGGAAGCGGTGGTGATGCAGGAAGATTGCGAATTCTCGGACGGTCGGGTGAAGATCCTGAAGGCGCCGAAACCGGGGGCCAACATCAGGAGGCGCGGCGAGGACATCGCCGGTGGAAGCGTTTTCCTCGAAGCGGGAACCAGGCTCAGGCCGCAGGAACTGGGGATGATTGCATCGGTCGGCATTTCCGGCGTTTCCGTTTTCAGCAAGCTGAAGGTCGCGATCTTCTTCACCGGAGACGAACTCGTGATGCCGGGAAACCCGCTCCCTCTGGGGAAAATCTACAATTCCAACCGATACAGCCTGATCGGGCTCCTCGATTCGCTGGGGTGCGAGATCGTCGATCTCGGCATCGTGCCGGACAGCCTGGAAAGCACGGTGCGCGCACTGCAGGAAGGGGCCGAAAAGGCCGACCTGGTGATGACCTGCGGCGGGGTGTCGGTTGGCGAGGAAGATCATGTGAAGGCGGCGGTGGACAAGATCGGAAGCATCGAGATGTGGAAAGTGAACATCAAGCCGGGCAAGCCCTTTGCATTCGGGGACCTCTCCGGCATTCCCTTTCTCGGCCTTCCCGGCAATCCGGTTTCCGCCTTCACCATTTTCTGCCTGTTTGCCAGGCCTTTCATTCTGAAAATGCAGGGCGCATCGAAATGGCAGCCGCTTTCCTTTGCAGTCGAATCCGCCTTCGACTGGAAGGCGTCCGCCCGGGAGGAATGGCTGCGCGCCAGGATCGATGAGGAAGGCAGGGCAATCCTTTATCCTTCGCAAGGGTCCGGCGTGATGACCTCCCTTTCCTGGGCAGACGGGCTCGTCATGATTCCTGCCGGATCAGGAATGAAAAATGGTCAATCCGTGCGCTTTTATCCTTTTTCGGAATTTCTGGCATGAAGATCCTTTATTTTGCGCGACTCAGGGAAGTTTTCGGCGAATCGGAACAACTCTCCGGGATGCCCGATGCAGCATCCCTGGTGGCCCATCTCAGGGCAAGGGGAGGGAAGTGGGAGGAGGCGCTTTCCGGCCCGTTCCGGATCGCGGTCAACCAGGAGCTTGCCGGAATGGATGCCAGGCTCGCGGAGGACGATGAAGTCGCCCTGTTTCCTCCCGTGACGGGGGGCTGAAATGGAAGTCAGGGTCCAGGAACAGGACTTCGATGCCGGCGTTGAAATTGCCGCGATGCGGCAGCGCGTGAAGGGGGCGGGGGCGATCGTGAGCTTCATCGGCCTGGTCCGGGATCAGGCGGGGGAGATCGGGGGAATGGTGCTCGAGCATTATCCGGGCATGACCGAGAAGGCGCTCGGAATAATCCTGGAAGAAACGAAAAATCGCTGGGAGTTGCTCGATGCGCTGGTCCTGCACCGGGTCGGGCGCCTCGATGCGCAGGATCAGATCGTGCTGGTGCTCGCAGCATCCTCCCACAGGAAGGATGCCTTCGAATCGGCTTCCTTCATCATGGACAATCTGAAAACCAGGGCGCCCTTCTGGAAGAAGGAAATCACCCGGCACGGAGAACGCTGGGTGGAAGCGAAGGAGTCCGACGAGCTGGCGACGAATCGCTGGAGAAGGGAAAAGGAAAATGGCTGATCTCACGCATTTCGATGCATCTGGCAATGCCCGCATGGTGGACGTATCCGGAAAAGGGGAAAGCAACCGCGTCGCGGTGGCGGAGGGGCGGATCGACATGCAGCCTGAAACCCTGGAGATCGTGAAAAGCGGAAACGGGAAAAAGGGCGATGTGCTCGCGGTTGCGCGCATTGCCGGGATCATGGCGGCGAAAAGGACAGCCGATCTCATTCCGCTTTGCCACCCGGTTCCTCTCACCCGGGTCGCGGTCGAATTCGAGCTCGATGCAAAGGGCGTGATCTGCAGGGCGGGCGCGGAAACGGTCGGCAGGACCGGAGTCGAAATGGAGGCGCTGACTTCGGTGAGCGTCACGCTGCTCACCGTCTACGACATGCTGAAGGCGGTCGATCGCGGGATGACCATCTCCGGCATCCGCCTCCTCGAAAAGCGCGGTGGCGTATCCGGCGACTGGCATGCCGGTTGAGCAGGTCAGCGCGGTTCTGCTGGCGGGCGGAATGGGCTCCAGAATGGGCGGAGTTGACAAGGGACTCGTCGAGCTGCACGGAAAATCCCTGGCTTCGCTGGCGATCGAAAGGATTCGGCCGCATGTGGAGGAAGTCGTCGTCACTGCGAACCGCAATCTGGCAGCCTATTCCGGTTTCGGCTGCAAGGTGGTGACGGACGATGGGGAAGGGCCGCTTTGCGGCCTTCGCGCAGGTTTGCAGGCCGCATCCTGCGCCTTCGTCCTGACCTTACCCTGCGACACCCCGTTCTTTCCCGAAAATCTGCTCGAAAGGCTTCTCGCGCGGATCGGGAATGCGGAAATCGCGATTGCCGCTTCAGGGGGCAGGACCCATCAGGCTTTCATGCTGGCAAGAAAAAGCCTGCTCGAAGATCTGTCTGCCTATCTCGATGCAGGCGGAAGAAAAGTGATCGAATGGCAGGAAAGGCACGATATCGTCCGGGTGGATTTTCCGGAACCAGCTGCCTTTTTCAACATCAATACGCTCCACGATCTGGAAAAGGCGGAAGTCATTTTTTCTTCGGACGAAAGGAGCTGATCACTTCCGGTCTGGTATCGATCCAGGCGCCGCCAACGAGATCGATGCAGTAGGGAATCGCCGGAAAGATGCCGTCGAGGGTTTCGCCGATCGCCTTCGGCTGCCCGGGCAGGTTGAGGATCAGCGCGTGCTTTCTCACGACCCCGACCTGTCTGGAGAGGATCGCGGTCGGAACGTACTTCAGGCTGATGGAACGCATCTGCTCGCCGAATCCGTCCATTACCTTGTCCGCGACATCGATGGTGGCTTCCGGCGTCACGTCTCGCGGCGCGGGGCCGGTCCCTCCTGTCGTCAGCACCAGCGAGCAACCCTCGATGTCGACGAGTTCGACGAGGGTTCTGGAGATGAGCGCCCGCTCGTCCGGAATCAGTCTCTCGATCGATTTCCAGGGCGTTGCGAGCGCATTGTCGAGCCATGCCTTCAGCGCGGGAATTCCCTTGTCTTCGTAAATTCCGCCCGATGCGCGGTCGCTGATGCTGACGAGCCCTATCCTGAGATCCATGCGCATTCCAAAAATTCCGATTTTAGCAGGAAATCGGCAGGGCTTGATTTTTCCATTGCAGGGGGCTAGAATTCGCGCGTGTTCATATCCAAAGGAGGCATTCGCCTTGGACAGTTGTTGTAGACCCAACGCCTAGACGAAAGCCCCTCCATTCTTCTCGAGGTGCTTCCCGCTAGGCAAAACTAGAGGGAAGGCCGGAGAGAAACCTGCATCCGCCTTCCAGAATCGTCGAATCAGGCCGACCGGACTTCCTGTCCTGTCGCCGACGTTGAAGGAGAGCGAAATGATCTTCAGACTGCATGCGCTCGCAGTATTCCTTCGTCGCGCACTGCGCAACGAAACCGAACAGCTCATCATTGCCGCAAGGCTGGAACGCGAGGTGTTGCTCGACTGGCTCGGCACCACCGAGAATGGATTGCTGGACCGGGAGGCGGAAGACCGCCTTGCCGCGATCGGAGGCGCGAGAAAAAAGGGGCAGCCGGTTCGGGTGCTGCGCCGCGACCGTCGCTCGATGGTGCCGCGTGAAATTTCCGCCCTGTTTTGCGTGCATACCGCATCCGAAGGGCCGCAATGGCGGGAGATCGATGCCGGAATGCTGGTTCCTGGCGACCTCGTCGAGCTTCGCGCAGGCGATGCAATTCCCTGTCCGGTCAGGCTGCTTTCCTGCGACGATTTCCATGTGGACCAGTCCCGGCTCACCGGATCTTCCGTTCCAGTGCGCAAGCATGCCGGTCTCGGGCAGGGCAAAGCGCTGCAGGATTTTCCCAACCTGGCCGTTCCCGGAATGATGGTGGCTTCCGGAAGGGCGCTCGCCGTGGTGGTCGCAGGCGGGCCGGTCGCATCGCCGCGCGAGCCGGCAAGGGTCGAGAAGGCCGCTCCCTCCTCCTATGGATTCCTGGTCGCGCAACGCTGACCCGGGGGCTTTGCCGCCCTTTCCATCCATGCCCGCGTCGTCTATCCTTCTGGAAAAGGACCGGGCATGGAATTCAGGAATTACTACGAGATCCTGGGCGTCCGGAAAGACGCATCCCAGGATGAAATCAAGAAGGCTTTTCGCAAGCTGGCGAGGCGCTATCACCCCGATGTTTCCAGGGAAGCGGACGCAGAAAGGCGAATGAAGGAGATCAACGAGGCCTACACGGTGCTTTCCGATCCCGAAAAGCGTGCCGCCTACGACAGGATCGGCCAGGGTTATCGGCAGGGGCAGGACTTTCGCCCCCCTCCGGACTGGGACGCCGGATTCGAATTTTCTGGCAAAGGGTTCGACCCCCGCGAAGCGGCCGGCTTCAGCGATTTTTTTTCGCAGATTTTCGGGCGGATGGGCGGGCAGCCGCGGCGAGCCGATCATCACGCCAAGGTGCTGCTCGACCTGGAGGATGCCTATCGGGGGGCGGTTCGTCAGATCGCACTGCGCGTGCCGAAAATGGATGCTTCCGGACATGTCCTGCTGGAAAACAGGACCCTCAACGTGAAGATTCCGAAAGGCGTGCACGAGGGGCAGATCATCCGCCTCGCGGGTCAGGCGGGGCAGGGCGGGGATCTGCTTCTGGAAGTGCATTTCAGACAGCATGAACGATTCAGCGTGGAAGGGCTCGATGTGCATCTTGCCTTGCCGGTCGCTCCCTGGGAGGCTGCGCTTGGCGCCATCGTTCAGGTGGGCATGCCCGATGGCGATCTCAAGGTCAGGATCCCGCCCGGCACGCGGGGAGGGCGGCCGCTGCGGGTGCATGGCAAGGGAATCCCGGGCAATCCGCCTGGCGATCTGATCCTCAAGACCGAGATTGTCCTGCCTCCTGCCGATACGCCGGCTGCGAAGGCGTTTTACGAGAAGATGGCGCGGGAATTTCCGTTCGATCCGCGCGGGAGGGCCGAATGAAGGATGCGCTCACAGCCTGTCTGGTCGAGGAGATGACGATCGAGGAAGCGGCCGCAGCCACTTTCGTCGAGGTCGAATGGCTTCTGGTTCGGGTGGAAGAGGGGCTTTTTCCCGGAGCCAGTCGCAGCCATTTTTCGAGCCGGCTGCTTGCGAGGGCGAGGAGGATGCGGGATCTGGAAAGAAACTTCGATGCCTCCCCGGAGCTCGCTGCGCTGTTTGCAGACATTCTCGAAGAAAACGACGAACTGAAGATCCGCCTGCGCTGCGCGGAATGAGTCTGGTTTCACCCGGCCTCCGGAGTTTTTATCCCGGTTTTTCATAGGCCTGGTTACTTGACGCATGAAAAACCATTTCATGCATATTGTCTTTTTCATAATAATCGCCTAAATTGTATTCCGTATCGATAGTTCCGGTCGTTTTCGGAAAGAATGAGTTTTCGAACATTCCAATACAATTCAGGCATACGCTATGCGAAATTTCACGATCGCAAGTGACGGGCATGCAGAACTGCAGAAAGGACCGTTGACCGACGATATGACATCCAGTTGGGACGATCTTCGATTCAACATTTCTGAGGTGTTGAAGCTCGGACTGCACGGGGTGCCGATCAATACCTGTTCGAACGATTCCTTCGCGCATTCGGTTGGAAGAAACATCCGGGGAAATTACGAACTGATGACGCGCTGGATGCAATTGGGCGCGTTCCTTCCCTGGTGTTGCAGCGGTTACAGGAACCAGTTCATCGAAGCCTACGGATTCGACGAGCCGGTGCCGGGAAACTGCAGGAAATATTTCCAGTTGCGTTCGCGTCTCAACCAGCTTTATCTCGATGCGGCCTACCAGTGCGACCAGACCGGAATGCCGGTGCTTCGCGCGCTTTTTCTGAACGATCCGGACGATCCGGTCGTGTATGCCCATCTGGAAGACCAGTTCACGATCGGCAGGGACTTCCTGGTCGCGCCGGTCCTGACCCGGCATGAGACGGCGAATCTGCCCACCCGGCCTTACCGGGATGTCTATCTTCCCCGCGGTTGCAAATGGTATCCGTTCGAAGAGGAAGGGATTGCTCGACCGCTGGAAGGCGGCAGATTGTACAGGAGCCTGTTGGCGGACCTGTCGCAAATGCCGATCTACGTTCGCGACGGCGCCATCCTGCCCTTTCGGCTGGGCATTGCCCGCGAGGACGGGACCAATCCGCTCAGCATCAGGATCTATCCTGGACAGGACAGGAATTACCAGATGTGTCTGAGAAACCCGTCCGGTCAGGATTTTCGCCTGCTGGAGATCGAGCATCGTTCGACGAGGCAAGGGCGCGAAGTGCGCATTCGGCGCATCGTGGACGAACGGACGCCTCCCGAGAAACATTTTTATCTCGCCCTGAAGGGATCTTGCTCGAGCTGCGTGCGGATTTGCGGGTTCGAGTTCGAGCCGGTTTCCAGCATGCAGGAATTGGAGGTCGCTCCGGGACATGCCTGGTGCCGCAGCGAATCGGATCTGACCACCTTCGTCAAGTTGCAGGATGATTCGGCGGAGATTTCGGTCCTGGTTTCGCATCTCTGAGCGGAAGCGGATCTTCCTTGCAGGATAATCCGAAAGGGTGGGATCGAAATCGGCGTTTTGGTGATAATCTATGCGGGAGTCCCGGCTTTGGCCGAGGCACCAGCAATTATCATCGAGGCTTGATCAAATGACTGAAGAACATCCTTTCGCGCAATACATCCGGACGCTTGGCAAGGGAAGGCAGGGTTCGCGCGCCCTGAGCAGGCAAGAGGCGAGCGATGCCATGGGCATGATCCTTTCCGGGAAAGTCGAGCCGGTGCAACTGGGCGCTTTTCTCATGCTGCTTCGGGTGAAGGAGGAGACCCCGGAAGAACTGGCCGGATTCGTTTCTGCAGCCAGGAATTCGATCGGGGTCCCGGAAGCCGCAGTCGATATCGACTGGTCGAGCTATGCCGGAAAGCGCAGGCAGTTGCCCTGGTATGTGCTTTCCGCATTGCTGCTTGCGAGCCGCGGCATTTCCGTGCTGATGCACGGCGTATCGGGGAGCGACGAGCGGGTGTATGCGGCGGCCGCGCTCGCTTCCCTCGGAATCAAGCCTGTTTCCTCTGCGGAAGCGGCCGTATCCCGGGTGAAGGAGAAGGGATTCGCCTTCGTGGAGTTCGCGTCCCTGAGCCCTCAACTCCAGAAAATCATGGATCTCCGTTCGCTTTTCGGCCTGCGCTCGCCGGTGCACACCATCGGCAGGATGTTGAATCCCGCAAAAGCAGCGCTTTCCGTTCAGGGCATTTTTCACCCAGGCTATCTCGATTCCCATCAGGGAGCGGCGCAGCTTCTCGGAGAAAACCTGATCGTTTTCAAGGGAGAAGGTGGGGAGGCCGAGCGCAATCCGGACCTCGTCTGCAAGGTGAAATCGGTGATCGATGGTCATCCGGGGGAAGAGGAATGGCCTGCGCTTTTCGCCGCGCGCCATGTCAAGGACGAGGAAATGGATGCGTCGAGGATCGGCAAGCTCTGGCGCGGCGAAATCGACGACGAATACGGCAGAATGAGCGTGATCGGAACCGCAGCCGTCGTGCTCAAATACCACCTGCGCCTGTCGAGTCTGGAGGAGGCGGAAAGGATGGCCGCGCAATGGTGGAGCGGGCGCGACATTTCCTTTGCCGCGAGGGTTGCGTGATGGATTATTTCCCGATTTTTCTCGATCTGAAGCAAAAGACCTGCCTGGTGGTGGGCGGCGGGGAGGTCGCCCTCAGGAAAGCTTCCATCCTGGCCCAGTCCGGGGCGAAAGTGAAGGTGGTCTCGCCCACGCTCTCGGAAGGTTTCGACAGGCTCGAAGTGGAGCATGTTGCCGAAAGATTCTCCGCCCAGCATCTCGATGGAATGACCCTTGCGATCGCGGCAACCGACGACCGCGAAGTCAATGTGGAGGTTTCCAGGCTCGCCCGGGAAAGAAACATTCCGGTGAACGTGGTCGACAACCCGGATCTTTGCTCCTTCGTCATGCCTTCCATCCTGGACCGTTCTCCGCTCATGGTGGCTTTTTCCACTGGAGGGGCTTCTCCGGTGCTGGCCCGCCTGTTGCGCGCCCGCTTCGAGTCGCTGATTCCGGAAGGATATGGCAGGCTCGCTTCCTTCGCCGCGCGTTTTCGCGAAAAGGTGAAGCAGAAAATTTCGAGTCCTTCCGAAAGAAGGATTTTCTGGGAGGACGTTTTCGAAGGGAAGATCGCAGAAAAGGTGCTGCTCGGAGACGAGAAGCGCGCCGAGGCGATGCTGGAAGAGGGGTTGCAGGAAGGCGCAATTCACCAGGGAGAAGTGTATCTGGTCGGCGCAGGGCCGGGAGACCCGGATCTCCTCACCTTTCGCGCGCTTCGCCTCATGCACAAGGCCGATGTGGTGCTCTATGACAATCTGGTCTCCAAGCCCATCCTGGAGATGACGAGGCGCGATGCGACCCGCATCTATGTCGGCAAGAAAAAGAGCGATCACGCCATGCCCCAGGAGGAAATCAACGAATTCCTGGTGAGGCTCGCGAAGGAAGGAAAGCGCGTGTTGAGGCTCAAGGGCGGGGATCCCTTCATTTTCGGCAGGGGAGGGGAGGAAATCGAGACCCTTTCCGCGCGAGGCGTCACTTTCCAGGTCGTGCCCGGCATCACCGCCGCAGCCGGGGTGGCGAGTTATGCCGGCATCCCGCTCACCCATCGCGATCATGCCCAGTCCTGCGTGTTCGTTACCGGGCACCTCAAGGACGGCAGCATGGATCTGGACTGGGAGATGCTGGCAAGACCGCGTCAGACCGTGGTTGTATACATGGGGCTCACCGGACTCGAAGTGCTCTGTTCGAAGCTCATCGAGCACGGATTGCCAGAATCGACTCCCGCGGCCGTGGTGCAGCAGGGAACCACCCGGAACCAGAAAGTCCTGACCGGTACGCTCGCGAATCTCTACCGGATCGCCATGGATGCGAAACTCACGCCCCCCACCCTCATCATCGTGGGCGGCGTGGTGAGCCTGCGCGAGAAACTTGCCTGGTTCGAGCCCAATTGATGGAAAAGGTCAGGATTTCCAAGCTGATGTCCGAGCGGGGCATCGCATCGCGCCGGGAGGCGGATCATTTCATCTCGATGGGATGGGTGTATGTGGACGGGCAGAAAGTGACCGAACTCGGCACCAGGATCGACCCCGCCCAGAAGATTTCCCTCTCCAGGGAGGCTCGTCGCGTGGCGCCCGTCACCATCTTGCTCCACAAGCCCGTGGGTTACGTTTCCGGTCAGCCGGAAAAGGGATACAAGGCCGCGGTTTCGCTCGTCAACCGTGAATCGATGCATGGGGAGGGAAAAACCTTTTCTCCGGACCATCTGAAAGGGCTTGCCCCGGCGGGCAGGCTGGATATCGATTCCACCGGTCTCCTGGTGCTGACCCAGGATGGCACGATCGCGAAACTGCTGATCGGGGAGTCTTCCGAAATCGAAAAGGAATACCTGGTTCGGGTGCAAGGCAGGCTGGACGATCGGGGGCTCGCGCTCCTCAATCACGGCCTTTCCCTGGATGGCGTGGCGCTGAAACCGGCAAGGGTCAGCAGGCAGAACGAAGACCAGTTGAAATTCATCCTGAAGGAAGGGAAAAAACGCCAGATCCGGAGAATGTGCGAGCTCGTCGGTCTCAGGGTGACCGGATTGAAGCGGGTCAGGATCGGAAAGGTGAGGTTGGGAGAGCTGCCGCCCGGGAAGTGGCGCTATCTCGGAAGCAACGAAAGCTTCTGAAGTTGCATCCATATTGCATATATAATGCGCATGGTATTGGCCGGACTTGATTAAATTCTTTGACAGGCGCTATACTGCCTAAGCATTCCTGCCGGTATGGTTTCTGCGTTGGATTCTGTTTCAGGCTTCATACGCTTGATATTCTGTGAGGAAGGTGGATGAAGTGAAGGAAGTGATCTTGGACAAGGCGGTTGCCCCGGACTGGCTGCGACTTATCGTCCGGCACCGTAAATTCGGTCAATCCGGCGAGGCCATGAATACGGTCCGGAATGAGGGCGTCACGGAGACATGACAAACGTAACTGCGACGAAGGCGGCCGCGCCCGATATTCCGAAGATGCTCGCGCTTTCGGTCAAGGACAAGGCGGCCCTTGCAGCCGCCTACATTCCTTTCCTGAAGAACGGGGGGATCTTCATTCCTACGGTTCACCCCTACAAGTTGAGGGACGAAGTGTTCATATTGCTCAGCCTGATGGATGCGCCGGAGAAGATCCTGGCCAACGGCGAGGTGACTTGGATCACGCCCAAGGGTTGTCACGGCGGGCGTTTGCAGGGCGTCGGAGTTCATTTCGACGAAAGCGACAACAGCAAGATGTTGCGGAGAAAAATTGAGGAGCATCTCGGTGGCGCAGCCAAAACGGCTCGCCTGACACATACGATGTGATCCGGATGTTGGTGTCCAAAATGAAAATGGTGCGTGGCAAGCAATGCGCGCCGGCTGGGAGGGGGAATGCCTGCAGTAGTACTTTATGACGATGGAAGCCACAAATGTATCGCCTTTACCGAACTGGTTCAGGGAGAGGGTATCCAGTCCAACCAGTTTCTCATCGTCGACAACGGAGAGTCCATGCTTCTCGATCCGGGAGGCAATCTGACCTACAAGCACCTGCTCGCGGAGATGGCCAATTATGTCCTGCCTTCGCATACCCGATACATTTTTGCTTCCCATGAGGATCCGGACATCATCGCGTCCGCAAACGGCTGGCTGCTGATCACCGATGCGAACATCGTGATCGCCAGGGAATGGGAGCGATTCCTGCCGCATTTCTGTGTCAAGGGACTGACGGAAGGACGCGTCATTCCGGTCCAGCCAGGCGGAATGAACCTGAAGCTCGGGGAAACCGAACTCAAGATCGTTCCGGCGCATTATCTGCATGCGGTGGGCAATTTCCAGGTCTATGATCCGGTCAGCAAGATCCTGTTTTCTGGAGACATGGGCGCTTCCCTGATGGATGGAGCCCAGGCAGGTCAGCCGATCGCGGATTTCGACAGGCATCTCGAGACCGCTCATTCGGTGGGCTTTCATCAGCGCTACATGTCGAACAACAAGGTTTGCAGACTGTGGGCGGCCATGGGCAGGAAACTCGATATCGAATGCATCGTTCCCCAGCATGGCGGCTATTTCAAGGGAAAGGAAATGGTGAACCGCTTCATCGACTGGATCGAGACTCTGGAGTGCGGGACGGATCTCGTGACCGAGGCGGACTATCAGGTTCCGTAAGCAGGAATACGCCGGTCAATGGAGGATCTGATCGAACAAGTTGAGGAAATCCTGGCCGACCCGGTCACGCTTGGCGCAGCAGCAGGCGTGATCGTGCTGATCGCGGCGCTGTTTTTCCTGGTCCATCGAAACAGGTCGATGGCTGCGAAGAAGCTTGCGGTACAGAAGATCAAGTCGAGGAAGAACGAGGCCGGACAATGGAGCGCGCAGGAAAGTGCTGCGCCAGAAGTCGAGGCGCAGACAGCCGGCGTTCGCACCAGCGAAGTCATCGAGGTCAGCGAGGTCGATCCCCTCGAGGGCGTGGACATCTATATCGAATACGGATACTACGAGCGGGCCGCGGAGACGTTGCGCTGGTATGTAGACAGCAGCGCCGGCCATTCCGACCTCAATGCCTTGCGCAAGCTGCTCCAGGTTTATTTCCAGCTCAGCCAGATCGACAATTACGCGCTGGTTCTGGAAAAATTGTCGGAGGCGGGCGAGCGAGCCGATTTCCTCAAGCGGGCGTTCGTCGCAGGACTCAAGGAAGACAGCGGCAACCTGCAGCTTCGGGTGTTCGCAGAAGCCTGCCTGGGAATCAGTTTCGAAAAAATCAATTCCATCCTGGGCGGCGTTCCGGAAGCGCCCAAGCCTGCCCCGCCGGTGGAACCGACAAAGCCGGCCGCGCCCGCTCCGGAAGAGGTCAGGCCCGTTCCTGCGCGCGAAGAAATCCGGGAATCCGCGGAAAAGCCCGCCGCTCCCCCGGCCGAAAGGCGTGCGGCGCCCCGCCTCGGCAAGCAGGTGGTGGAAGGGACTGCACCGCTGGATCCGCTTTCCAGCCAGGAGCGCGATGTAATCGATACCCTGGTTCCTGCAGCGCTGGCTGCGAAACTGTATCTTTCCTTCCAGAATTACGAATGCGCGATTCCGGTCCTGAAGCGCGCGATTGTCGAGCAGCCCAAAGCGCTGGTCAATTTCACCGAAATCCTGAAGCTGTATTACTTCAGGAAGGAAGTCGACGAATATGCGAAGACGCTCTGGCAGCTTTTCAACGTGCTGGACAATTATGGCAGCGACCTGAAGGAAAGGCTGCTCGGCGTGGGGTTCTCGATGGGGACTCATCCGGTTCTGGAAGCGCTTGCTCAGGCGAAGGAGCGGCGCCATCTCGAGGCAATCGGCAGGAATTTCGGATATTATCCGGTCGAAATGGTGACTTCGAAAGGGCTGGATCTCGTAAGCGCATCGGTATCCAACGAGACCTACGAAACCGGGCACGATGGAGACGCGGTCCTGGCCGAAGTGGATTCCTATATCGAATATGGGCAGATCGACGAAGCGCTCGAACTGCTCGAACGTGAAATTCTTGCCGATCCGCAGAAAGTGCAGCTCTACAGGCCGCTGCTCGATTTGTACGATCGCATGGACGCGCTTGCGCGCTTCACCAGCATGGCTTCGGAAATCAAGAAGCGTGCGCAAAGGCCGCCGGCCGAAGTGATTTCCATGATGAACAGTTTGTACAAGCGCCTGCAGCTAAGAACACAACAGATCGCAGCATGAGGAACGCAAGATGAGCGCGACGCAAAACAAGGTGATTTGTGTAAAGACGGTGGGCATGGACAGTCGCAAGCAGGCTGTGTTTCGCATGGCATTCAAGATGCACACCATGCAAAGGTACGAACTGGCCGAGGATGCGATCGGCATGAAGCCTGATCTTGCCATCGTAGATATGGACTGCGTGGACGGCAACCTGCTTTGGGAAAACCATGGCAGTGAAAATCCGGACCTGCCGACCCTCATCGTCAGCATGATTTCCCTGCCGGATGCGCCGGTGCCGGTGCTGGTGAAGCCGGTCAGGATCGAAACGCTGTTCCCCCTGTTGCGCCAGGTGTTATCGGAGCGCACCACGCCGGGCCGGCAGAATCCGCCCCAGTCCCCGCCCCAGTCCCCGCCGCTGCAAGTCGTGCAGAATGCACAGCCGGAACTCGCATCCCAGCCGGTTCCTTCTTCGGTGAACGCGCCTTCCTCGCAGCCTGCCATGCAGAAGATGCCGGAGCAGGTCGGTCGTTTCGATCCGACTCGCGGACTGCTCGGCACCTTGCAGGAAATCCTGCAGGCGAAGCGCCCGAGCATGGTGATGATCGCAAACCAGAACAGCCTCATCGTGTTTCCGGAGCAGGAAAGGGTGATGGTGCTTCAGGATCTGACTCAGTTGAAAAACGCATGCGAAAACGAGGGGGTGATCATCACCACCCGTGCGCTGCAGAAGGAAGACAAGCCGGACAACCGCAACATCGTGGTCTCCAATTTCGTCGGGCTGCTCTGGCAGGTGGCGATCTGGACGAGCCGCGGCAGGCTGCCGGACGGAATCCCGGTGCATGCGCCGGTCAAGCTGAAATACTGGCCGAATCTGACGCGCATGGCGCCCATCCCGAATGCGCTCCGGATGGCCGCTTTCCTGGTGAGGTCGCCTTCCAGTCTTCCTGTCGCGGTGCGCATGCTGAATGTACCGCCTGCGAATCTTTTTGATTTTCTTTCTGCAGCCTACAGCATCGGCTTGCTCGATGTCATCGAATCCAGACGAGAAGCGGCCGAGACGCCGCCCGTCGAGCCGGTGCTCGTGAAGGACGAAGCCAAGGGAGGAATGCTTTCCAGGTTGCTGCGCAGGATTGTCGGGTTGTAAGAAAAGGGGAGAGACTGGATGCGCAAGCTGGACAACAAGATCATTTTCACCGGTCCCGTGGGTGCGGGGAAAACCACGGCCATCGGTGCGATCAGCGATATTCCGCCCGTCACCACGGATGCGAATGCTTCCGACATGACGCTGAACAGGAAGGGGTATACCACGGTGGCCATGGATTATGGCCTGCTGCATCTCGACGACGGATCGAAGGTCCATCTTTATGGAACGCCCGGCCAGGAGCGCTTCGATTTCATGTGGGAAATCCTGAGCAACGGCGCGATCGGCCTGATCCTGCTGCTCGACAACAGCAGGCAGAATCCGGAAAAGGACATGGAGTTCTTTCTGGATGCATTCAAGGACATGCTGAAAGGGGCACCGGTCGTGATCGGGGTCACCAAGACCGATCTCAAGCCGACTCCGACCGCGGGAACCTATGCCAGGATGCTGGAGAAAATGGGCATGCGCCCGCCGATTTTCGAGATCGATGGCAGAAGTCGCGAGGATGTGAAGAATCTCGTCATGGCGATGTTGTTCTCGATCGACCCGGGGCTGGAAGGTTGAAATGCCGGATATACTGACGTTAAACCGCTCGCTGTTTGCAGAGGTCACGCCGGCAGGTGCGTATTACGCGGTTGCCAGCGCCCATCTCGACAGCGCCAGAAAAATGCTGATCAGGCTTTTGACGGAAGGGACGAACCGTCCTCCTTCCGAAGAACAGCTCATGGCCTGGTCCGAACTCGGTTCTCCTGACGACGCGGTGCAGTTGTTGTACCGGCTGCAGAGACTGGATTTCGTGCGCGGGACGGAAACGCCGAAGCGGATGCCACAGGGAAGCCTGGAGTCGATCCTGCCCAATCTGCTGGCCTCACTTTCCAGTACGGGACGCTCCATTCTCGCCGATGACAGCGGATTCTATCTGGTGACTTCCGGTTTTTACCACGAGGCGGCAGTCGAGATTGCGGCGCTGGCTGGCGACATCCTCACCATGAGCAACCGCCATGCCTTGCTTCTCAAGAACAATCTGAACATCAACAGCAACGCCTGGGCGATCATGGACCCGGCGGGTCAGTCCGAGCTGGGTTTTTTTCCGATGTACATGGGAAATCAGTCCTTTGTGCTGATCATCGATGGCGCTCCCAGGCTGCAGGGGGACGAATTCGTGACCCTGGTGCAGGCGCTCAGCTATCGGTATGGCTGAAAATTCGCAAAGAGTGGACGCATCTTCATTTGTTCATGAAAAAAATCCGGGAAGCGGGTTATAATGCAGTAGTCAAGTCAGGAGACAACAATGCGGGAACAAATACTAAGAACTATTCTCAGCGACCTCAGCGGCGCATCGGCCGATATCGAGGCTTCAGCCATCATTTCCTCGGACGGCCTGACGATCGTGGCCCTGTTGCCCAAGGAAGTGGATGAAGATCGTGTCGGCGCGATGGCGGCAGCCATGCTTTCCCTCGGGGAGCGCACGGCGAGGGAGCTTTCCAGGGGGACGCTGGAACAGGTAATGGTGAAGGGTGAGGAAGGCTACATCCTGATGAGCCATGCGGGAAAAGACGCGGTTCTCACGGTCATCGCGAGGAAGGACGCGAAACTGG
Source organism: Burkholderiales bacterium (assembly GCA_013044025.1). Lineage (GTDB taxonomy): Bacteria > Pseudomonadota > Gammaproteobacteria > Burkholderiales > JABEVD01 > JABEVD01. The sequence continues at coordinate 17,553 of JABEVD010000125.1, read as the reverse complement.
GTCTCATATTCCTCGACACCAAGCGCGCAGCGAAGAGCATCGCGGACATTCTCTGATCCGGGAAGCGAATTCCCGTTTCGCGACAATCGATCCTGTCAGGCTGGTCCTGACACCGGGCGGCATGGCATGCCTCCCGGCGAGCCTGTGCAAGGTTGATTGTCCCGGCGCATTCCCTGGATGGTGGATGCGTTCATGGCTTCGTTCGCCTTCGAGGATGGATCCGAAACCGACCAAAATGCCCCCAATACCTGCTTTCCCGGCTGTTTCAATCCCGACAGACTGCTAGATGCCCACCAGGATCTGCTTCATCCGACATGGCGAAACCGACTGGAATGTGGAAAAGCGCATCCAGGGACAGACAGACATCGCGCTCAACGAAACCGGAAAGAGGCAGGCTGTGGCGATGGCCTTCAATGCCGCCCACCACCAATTTTCCGCCATCTACAGCTCCGATCTCGTCCGGGCCTTCGACACCGCATCCATGCTCGCGGCAAGAAGAGAACTCGAAGTCGTGCGTTGCAGCGAACTCCGGGAGCGGCATTACGGCATTTTCCAGGGAATCACCGCAGCGCAAGGTGAGGTTCTGCATCCTCGAGCCAGCCTGCATTACCGAAGCCGCGATGCAGATTACGATTTCGAGACCGGCGAGAGCCTGCACGATTTCGCAGGCAGGGTCGGGCGGGCGGTCGATGCCATGAGGCGTCATCATGCCGGACAGACCATCGCGGCGGTCACGCATGCCGGAGTGCTCGATATCCTGTATCGGCGCGCCACGGGAAGGCCGCTTCACACCCCTCGCGATTTTTCCATCCCCAACTGCGCGCTCAACTGGTTCCACATCGACGATCACGGCCTGCATCTGGAGAAATGGGACGATCACCATCATCTTACGCAGGTGCTGAAAGAGTCTGCGGAGTGATCCGCCTGGTCCTCCTCCGGCACGGCAGCAGCGAATGGAATCTTTGCGGCCGATTCACCGGCTGGACCGACATTGCACTCGACGAGCAAGGACTTTCCCAGGCGAGGCAGGCCGGAAAAAGGCTCGATGATGCGGGGCTCCATTTCGACGAAGTGCACGATTCGGTTCTGCTTCGCGCGCACCAGACGGTCGATTGCATCCTGAAGGAGGAACTGCCGAGGTACTCTTCGTGGCGCCTCAACGAGCGGCATTACGGCAAACTGCAGGGAATGAACAAGGAGGAAATTTTCGCCCTCTGGGGCGAACAACGCGCGCGTCTCTGGTGGCGCGGTTATTTCGAAGCGCCTCCTCCGCTCGATCTTGACGACCCGCGCCACCCCCGTTTCGATCCGCTCTATGCCGATCTCGACCCCGCGCTGCTTCCGGCGAGCGAAAGCCTTGCCGATTGCCAGAAGAGACTGCTTCCCTACTGGAATGAAGTTCTCGCTCCGCGCATCGCCGCAGGAAAAAGTCTCCTCGTGGTGAGCCACGGCAACACCCTGAGAAGCCTCGTCATGCATCTCGAAGGAATTTCCCCGGAACGGATCGAAAATGTGGAGATCCCTTCCGGCGTGCCGATTCTGTATTGCTTCGACGCAAACCTCGAAATCCGGGAAAAACGCCTCCTGCCCTAGCGGTTTGCAATCCTGCCCTGTCGGACTATACAGGGTAGGAACAGGAGGTGGGTATGGACGCGAAAGTGCAGCAAAGCAGCGCAGCCGGGATCCTGGAAAAATTGTTCGGCCGAAGTCACCTCGCCATCAGGCTGTGGAGCGGCGAAACCTTCGATTTCGGCGGGAGGGAATCCGCTTGCACGCTGGTTTTCAACCGGGAGGAAACGCTCCGGGATCTCGTGCTCCATGCAGACCCGATGCGACTTGCCAGCGCCTATGTCGAGGGAAACCTGGACATCGAAGGAAGCATCTATCCTGCCATCGAACTCAAGGATTCCCTGAAGGATCTGAAGTTTTCCATCGACGAAAAACTGGCCCTTTTTCTCCAGGCCATGCGCTTGAAGGACGATTCGGTCAGGCAGGATCGCGGGCCTCCCAGGAAATGGCATTCCGGTTTTTCGGGCGAGCGGGAAAAACACCGTCGGGCGATCGGCTACCATTACGACGTTTCCAACGAATTCTATCGCCTGTGGCTGGACGAGGCGATGAACTATTCCTGCGCCTATTTCACGAGCGATTCGGATTCCCTTGAAAAAGCCCAGAAGAACAAGCGCGACCTCATCTGCAGGAAACTACGCTTGCGGGAAGGGGAACATTTTCTCGACATCGGCTGCGGATGGGGAGGGCTCCTCATCCGCGCGGCCACGCATTACGGAGTGATTGCCCACGGCATCACCCTGAGCCGCAATCAGCACCAATTCGTGAAAGCGAAAATCGCCGAACTGGGCATCGAAGACCGTGTCACGGTCGAACTGAAAGACTACCACGATCTGCAGGGAGAAGAAATTTACGACAAGATTGCGAGCGTCGGCATGTTCGAGCATGTCGGCCTGAAAAACCTCAACATGTATTTTTCCCTGGTGCACAGGCTGCTGATGCCGGGCGGACTCTTTCTCAATCACGGCATCACCCACGACGAAGACGGCTGGGTGAGCTGCGTGGAGACGGAATTCATCAACCGCTATGTCTTCCCGGACGGGGGAGCTCGACTGGGTCAGCAATGTCCTGCGCCGCATGGAAGAATGTCTTTTCGAGATCCACGATGTCGAGTCGATGCGGCAGCATTATGCGCTCACCCTGAGAGAATGGGTGAGGAGGCTGGAGTCGAATCATGCCGATGCGCTGCAGCATGTATCGGAGCGCCTCTGGAGGATATGGCGCCTGTACATGGCCGCTTGCGCATTGCAGTTCGAGGCGGGTTATCTCGGTCTCTACCAGATCCTTGCTGCGAAAAAGGCGAGGAGGCCGCTTGCGCTGCCCCTGACGAGAAACGACCTCCTGCTGCCTGATTCCGTCGACTGATTTCGACCGTTGCGGAAAGCCGTCCTATAATGCTTTTCATCTCACTCGACAATGGGAGAAGATCATGGCAGTCGACAGGGATCGGGCGGTAGCCTTGCTCAACCATATTCTCGAAGCGGGACTTGCCGGCGTGGTCCGTTATACGCACTACGCCTTCATGGTGTACGGGCACGGCAGGATTCCCATCGTCCACTGGCTGGAAAAACAGGCAGAGGAAAGCATCGTACACGCCAGGCGGGCCGGCGAGATGATCACCCATCTGGGCGGCCATCCCTCGCTCGGCATCGGCCCCTTGCTCGAATCTCACCGCCACGACATCGACGCCATCCTGCGCGAGTCCCTCGATCATGAGAAAAAGACGCTTGCCGCCTATTACGAACTGCTCGATCTTTCCAGGGATGGATCGGTCCTGCTCGAGGAATATGCAAGGGAGTTGATCGTTGCCGAGGAGATGCATGCCGATGCGGTGGAAAAAATGCTGCGCAACTCGGGCAGGCCGGACTAGCAACCGATGTCTTGCGGCGCTGCATTTCTTGACTTGGTCCAGATTCGGTGTGCAGAATCTGCCTCCGGCTTGGTTCAGGCAGTTTTGAGGAAAGGTGAATCGATGATTGGCAACGGCATGGAATCCGCACCGAAAAAAGGCGTTCTCCGCGCGCTCGTCATCGTCGCCGCATCGATCTTTTCCACGGAAATCATCCTGATGATCCTCTTCGAGGAGATGCACAATCTTCCCCTGATGACCGAGAATCTGCTCGACGGCCTGTTTCTCACCCTGCTGGTTTCCCCCATCCTCTACTTCCAGTTGTTTCGCCCCCTCCAGGACAATATCGCAGAACTCGAGAAGACCCGTGACCTGCTGAAGAATCAGCGTGACATCCTGGAAGAGGAAGTGTCGAGACGGACTGCAGAGCTCAGTGAACAGAACCGCCAACAGGAAATGCTGATGCATGATCTGAAAGGCGCCAACGAAGAGCTGAAGAATTTCGCCTATGTCGTATCACACGATCTGAAGGCGCCGCTGCGCGCCATCGGTTCGCTCACCCAGTGGATCGCAGAGGATTACGCGGACAAGTTCGACGAAGAGGGCCGCGAGCATCTGCGTCTTCTGGTCGGCAGAACCAGGAGGATGGACGCCCTCATCGACGGCATCCTCCAGTATTCCAGGGTGGGCAGGGTGCATGAGGAACTCGTTCGGGTCGATCTGAATCTGCTGTTGCACGAAATCATCGACTCCCTGGGACCTCATGAAGCGATCAGCGTGGAAGTGGAAACCAGTCTTCCGGAATTGCGCGTCGAGAAAACCCGCATCCAGCAGGTTTTCCAGAACCTGATCTCGAATGCGATGAAGTATATCGACAAGCCGCAAGGGGAAGTCCGGATCGGCTGCATCGCAGAAAAAGATGACTGGAAATTTTACGTCAGGGACAACGGGCCGGGAATCGAGGAGCGCCATTTCGAGCGCATTTTTCATCTTTTCCAGACGCTTGCGCCGCGCGACAGGGTCGAGAGCACGGGGGTGGGACTCGCCCTCGTCAGGAAGATCGTGGAAATGCACGGCGGGAAAGTCTGGCTTGAATCGGCTGTCGGAACAGGCAGCACTTTTTATTTCACGCTGCCGTTGGTCGGCAGCATCGACAGGGAAGGAGTGGAAGTCAATGAGGCTTAACAACAAGCCAATCCTGCTGGTCGAGGATGACCAGGTGGATGCGATGACGGTGAAGCGCGCGCTGAAGGAACTGCATGTGACCAATCCCCTGGTGCACATGGAAAACGGGGAAGATGCGCTTCAATCCCTGGCTTTGCAGGATCGCCCCTGCATCATCCTGCTCGACCTCAACATGCCGAGGATGGGCGGGATCGAGTTTCTGAAGGAGGTGAAGGGGCATGCTGCATACCGGTCCATCCCGGTCGTGGTGCTCACCACCTCTGCGGAACAGAAGGACAAGGTGGACAGCTTCGAACTGGGGGTTGCAGGCTATATGGCCAAACCGGTCGATTACAGGCAGTTTGTCGAAGTGATGCGTTCGATCAACACCTACTGGACGATCAGCGAGATGCCGTCATGAACGAAGCAGAAGACCGGAAGCTTTCGCGCCACATCGTCGGACTCCTGGTCGAGGACGATGCCGTGGATCGCATGGCCTGTCGCAGGGCGCTGCAGAAACATCCTGATTACGATTTCGAACTCTACGAGGCGGATACCGGCCAGGAAGGATTGAAGCTCGCCCGCGAACACAAGTTCGATTGCATCCTGCTCGACTATCATCTTCCGGACATGACCGGGCTCGATTTTCTGGCCGAGATTGCAGACGAGATGGGCAATATCCACGTGCCGGTCCTGAAGCTCACCGGATCGGACAACATCGCCATCGCAGTCGAGGCGATGAAGCGGGGCGCACGAGACTACCTCATCAAGGACAGCGAAGGGCGGTATCTGGAGCTGCTGCCTGCGGTCATCCAGCGCGTGCTGAGCGGACAGAGGCTGCTGGAAGAAAAGCGTTCTGCGGAAGAAAGATACCGCAGGCTGGTGGAGCATCTTCCCTCCATCACCTACATCCTGAGTTTCGAGGAGGAAGGCAGACTGATCTTCGTGAGTCCGCAGATCGAGCGGCTCGGATTCGTGGTCGAGGAATGGCTGGAAAGGCGGGATTTGCGCTTTCAGCAGATCCATGCAGAAGACCGGGATGCGGTGATGCAATCCTATCTGCACAGTCGCAATACCGGTGAATCCTTCCGCTGCGATTACCGCATGCTCACCCGCGCCGGAGAGACCCGCTGGTTCCACGACGAGGCGAGCGTGGTCCGGGACGAAACGGGCAACATGATGTACCTGCAGGGGGTGATGCTCGACATCACCGAAAAGAAGGCGATGGAAGAGGAGCTGGCGGAGCATCGTTACCGGCTGGAGCAGCGGGTGTCGAGGATGACGGAACTTCTGGAAAGAAGGATTTCTGTTCTCGAATCGGCCAATGCCCAGCTTTGCAGGACGCTGGAATCCTACGAGGCGGAGCGTCATGTCGCAAAAATCGAGAACATGCGCACGAAGTTCCTGCAGGAGATGACGGGCGATGCGGTGCTCGATGTCGATCCGCAAGGAATCGTGACCGGACTCAATCCTGCCGCTGAAAAACTCCTCGGCGTCGATGCAGAAGAGGCGGCGGGAGTCGATGCAACGCAACTGCTCAAATTCGAGGGAAAAATGGGGCTCGAGGATCTGCTCGCCGAAGCCCTGATCCGGAATGTGCATCCCGTCGATGTGACGCTTTCGACCGGGGGCGGCGCAAAAGTCCGGGTGGAAAGCCGTTTTGCGCGGGTTCCGAATCCGGACGGAAAACATTCCAATTTCCTGATCGTGCTGCATTTGCCGACACAAGATGCCGCATAGGAGCCTCAATCCGGCGACCGGGGAAGTCCTCGCCGAATATCCATGCCTCGACGAGGCGGGGCTTTTGTCCGGATTCGCGCAACTGCGCGGACTCGATGCTGCACACGACAGGCGGCGGAATTTTGCGCTGCTTGCCCAAAGGTTGCGCGAGCAATGCGATCGCCATGCATCCCTCATCACCGTCGAGATGGGGAAACCGATCGGAGAGGCGCGGGCCGAGGTGAGAAAATGCGCCACCCTTTGCGAGTATTACTCCGAGCGCGATTTTCTCCAGCCTCTGGAAGTGGCAACAGATGCATCGAGCAGCCATGTCGAGTATCTTCCGCTCGGCGTGGTGCTGGGCATCATGCCCTGGAACTTCCCCTACTGGCAGGTTTTTCGCGCAGCGGTCCCTGCACTTTGCGCGGGAAATGCCTTCGCCCTGAAGCATGCGCCCAATGTGCCGCAATGCGCCCTGGAAATCGAAAGGCTGTTTCGCGAATGCGGATTCCCCTTCTCGACTTTTCTGATCGAAACCGATCTGGCGGAGCGCGCGATTTCCCTTTCCGATGCGGTCACCTTCACCGGTTCCGAAGCCGCAGGGCGAAAAGTGGCTGCGATGGCGGGCAGGAATCTCAGAAAATGCGTGCTTGAACTCGGCGGTTCGGACCCTTTCATCGTCCTTCATGACGCGGACATCGAGGCGGCTGCGGATGCGGCAATTGCTTCCCGTTTCCTGAATTGCGGGCAATCGTGCATTGCCGCAAAGCGCATCATCCTCGTTCCCGGGATCGGGGAGGAATTCCTTTTCCGTTTCAGGAAAGGAGTCGAATCGCTCAGGATCGGCGACCCCATGCAGGAAGGATGCGCCATCGGTCCCATGGCTCGTGCCGACCTGCGCGATCTGCTGCACGAACAGGTGCGGGATGCGATCGAAAGGGGATCAGTCCCGGTCACCGGATGCGAGCCGGTTTCAGGTCCCGGATTTCATTACAGGCCTTCCATCCTGGACAGGGTTGCGGCCGATTCGCGGGTGCTTCGCGAGGAGGTTTTCGGCCCGGTCGCGGTGTTGCTGCATGCGGAGGATGAGGAAGATGCGGTAAGGCTTGCCAACGACACCAGATACGGACTCGGCGCTTCGGTCTGGAGTCGCGACATCGACCGGGCGCAGCGCCTGGGAAGCCGGATCGAGGCGGGCAGCCTGTTCGTCAACGCAATGGTGAAATCCGATGCCAGGCTTCCTTTCGGAGGGGTGAAGGCTTCCGGATTCGGCCGTGAACTCTCCTCGTTCGGCGTACAGGAATTCGTCAACGTCAAAACCGTCTGGGTGAGCTAGGCGCTTCAGGCCGCCCGGAATTGGCTATTTTCGATGAATCCCCTGAAGATGCTCATCAGATCCGGATCATGCTTCCTGCCGGTTTCCCGCTCCAGGATGTCCATGATTTGTTGGTGGCTTCTCGCGCTGTGATAGGCGCGGGTCACCGCCATCGCATCGTAGCTGTCGGCGATCGAGATGATCCTGGCGCAGACCGGAATCTGTTCGAAGGATAGCCCGTCCGGATATCCGCCGCCGTCGTAATGTTCGTGATGGTGGCGGATCACTCGGGCGGCCAGTTCGGCCCCTTCGAATCCGGTGGAGAGCATGATTCTTTCTCCGATTTCCGGATGCCGTTTCATGATCTTCCATTCGTCGTCGTCGAAAGGGGCGGGTTTGAGCAGGATCCGGTCCGCAATGCCGATCTTGCCGATATCGTGAAAGGAAGAGCCCACTTTCAGCGATTCGATCTCCTGTTCGTCCAGGCGGCAGCGCTTGCCGAGCTCGACGGAAAGCGCCCGAACCCTTTCCGAATGGAGCTGGGTCATCTGGTCGCGAAATCCCAGCGCAACCGAAAGCGCGCGGGTATAGCGGTACAGGGCTTCGTAAATGTTGTCTTCCATGGCGCTCTTCTCCAGAATGCAACCGTGGCGTATAAAAAACATGATATAACCTCAGGCTCGCCGCCTACAAGTGGACAGGGAGGAAAAATGGAAAAAGATTTCTGGCTGGAACGTTGGGAGAAAAAAGAGACGGGATTTCATCAGGAGGATTTCAATCCGCATCTGCAACAATTCTGGAAACAACTCGGCATGCCGCAAGGCTGCGAGGTGTTCGTCCCGCTTTGCGGAAAGTCGCTCGATCTGCTCTGGCTCAGGGATGCGCATCATCGCGTGCTGGGCGTGGAAATCAGCAGCCTCGCGGTCCAGTCCTTTTTCGAGGAGAACGGCATGCGGCCTTCCCATGGTCACATCGGAAAATTCGAATTCTGCGAAGCTGATGGAATCGGCGTGCTGTGCGGCGATTTCTTCGATCTGGAGGAAGAGGATCTTGCCGGGGTGGGGGCGGTCTACGATCGCGCTTCCCTGATCGCCCTTCCTGCCGAAATGCGCGAGCGCTATGCGGAACATCTGGCGAAAATCCTTCCGGTCGGCACGAAAGTCCTGCTGATCGCGCTCGAATACGACCAGGGCGAAATGAGCGGGCCGCCTTTTTCCGTTTCCGAAGAAGAAGTGGAGGCGCTTTTCGGAGGATTCGCTGAAGTGAAAAGAATCGCCTCGATCGACGCGCTCGAAGCAAACCCGAGATTCAGGACGCGCGGCCTGACCCGCCTCCTGGAGAATGTTTTCCTGCTCGAAGTGAACTGAAAGCTTCCTGTGCGCAACACAACCCGTTAAAATCACCCATTTTGATGCACAATGCCATGAGCGGAAATCTTTTCATCGTGAGCGCCCCTTCCGGCGCGGGCAAGACCAGCCTGGTGCGGGCGCTGCTCGAAGCGGACCCCATCGTCCATCTTTCCATCTCCTTCACCACGAGGGCGCCGAGGCCCGGCGAAATCGACGGACGGGACTATCATTTCGTTTCGAAGCAAGCATTCGTCGAGATGCAGGGCAGGGGGGAATTCCTGGAGAGCGCGGAAGTGCATGGAAATTATTACGGAACCTCGCAGAAATGGATCCAGGAGGAGCGCCGAAAAGGCAACGACATCCTGCTCGAAATCGACTGGCAGGGCGCTCTCCAGGTGAGGAAGCTGGTCGAAGGCATCATCGGCATTTTCATCCTTCCTCCATCGATCGAGGCGCTCAGGCAGCGCCTCACCGGACGCGGCCAGGACAGCGCGGAGGTGATCGATCGCCGCGTGGCAGCCGCGCGCGAGGAGATGGGGCATGTCGGGGAATTCGATTATGTTATCATTAACGACGACATGGAGGAGGCGAAGCGGGATCTTTTCGCCATCGTGCGGGCCGAAAGGCTCGGGATGAAGAGCCAGCTCGACCGCCACCAGGAACTGATTCAAAAGCTCATCTGAAGGAAGCAATATGGCACGCATCACCATCGACGATTGTCTCGAAAACATTCCCAACCGTTTCGAACTCACCCTGGCCGCGACGATTCGCGCCAGGCAGATCGCCAACGGATCGAATCCCATGGTGGAACCGCATCGCGACAAACCCACCGTGATCGCGCTGCGCGAAGTCGCGGCCGGTAAGGTCGGGCTCGAAATTCTCAACAAGGGGCAGGCGTAGGCATCTTGCCCGGAGAAGAAAAACTTCCCATTCGCGGAATGGCCGGCTATCTGAGGCCGGAAGACGCCGCGCAGCTCGAAGCCGCCTACCGGTTCAGCGAGGCGGCCCACAGGGGGCAGTTCAGGATATCGGGAGAGCCCTATATTTCCCACCCCCTGGCCGTTGCCGGCATTCTCGCGGAATGGCGGCTAGACGCGCAGACCCTTTGTGCTGCGCTCCTGCATGACGTCATGGAGGATACCTCCGTGCCGAAAAGGCAGATCATCGACCTGTTCGGCCAGCCTGTGGCCGATCTCGTCGACGGCGTCAGCAAGCTCGACAGGATCGAGTTCCAGACCAAGGAAGATGCGCAGGCGGAGAATTTCAGGAAGATGCTGCTCGCCATGGCGAGCGATGTCCGCGTCATCCTGATCAAGCTCGCCGATCGCCTGCACAACATGCGCACGCTGGACGCGATGTATCCTGCCAAGAGAAAGCGCATCGCCAAGGAAACGCTGGAGATCTATGCCCAGATCGCCAACCGCATGGGTCTCAACAGCATCTACCAGGAGCTCGAAGACCTCTCCTTCAAGCATCTCTACCCGCTTCGCTATCGCGTGCTCAACAAGGCGATCAAGGCGGCGCGGGGAAACCGGCGCAAGGTGGTGGACAAGATCCTGGAAAACATCGTGCAGAAGCTGAAGGAGGCCGGCATCGATGCGCAGACCACCGGGCGGGAGAAGCATCTCTACAGCATCTACCGCAAGATGGTCGAAAAGCAGTTGAGCTTTTCCGAGGTGCAGGACATCTACGGATTCCGCGTGGTGGTGAAGGACATCCCGACCTGCTACCATGCGCTCGGCGTATTGCACAGCCTGTACAAGCCGATACACGGGAAATTCAAGGATTACATCGCGCTGCCCAAATCGAACGGCTACCAGTCGCTGCACACTTCGCTGTTCGGCCCCTACGGCACCCCGATCGAGATCCAGATCCGGACTGCGGAAATGCACAAGATCGCCGAATCCGGCGTCGCGTCGCACTGGCTGTACAAGAGTTCGGAATCGAACCTGAACGAGATGCAGAGGAAGACCCACCAGTGGCTGCAAAGCCTGCTCGAATCGCTGGGAGAGAGCACCGATTCGGTCGAATTCCTGGAGCATCTGAAGGTGGATCTTTTCCCGGACGAAATCTATGTGTTCACCCCGAAGGGAAAGATCCTGGTGCTGCCCAAGGGAGCGACGCCGGTCGATTTCGCCTACAGCGTGCATACCGACATCGGCAGTCGCTGTCTTTCGGTGCGGATCAACGGCGAACTGAAGCCGTTGCGGACCCATCTCAGGAACGGCGACACGGTGGAAATCCTCACCGCGCCCTATGCCAAGCCCAACCCGAACTGGCTGGAATATGTCATCACCGGCAAGGCCAAGACGCATATCCGCCATTATCTCAAGACCATGCAGTACGAGCAGTCCGCCCAGCTCGGGGAGAGGTTGCTCAATCAGGCATTCGCAGCCCTGAAAATCCCTTCCGAATCCATCGACGATGGAAAATGGGAGCGTCTCCTGAGGAACACCGGAGCAAAATCCAGGCAGGACATCCTCACCGACATCGGCTTGGGCAGAAGGCTCGGGATCGTGGTCGCCAAGCGCCTCCTGAGCGGGGAAGGGGCTTCCCAGGAAGAAAAGCCCGCGCCGCTGGTGATCCGCGGATCGGAAGGAATGGCGGTCGAATTCGCAAAATGCTGTTATCCGATTCCAGGCGACGACATCCTCGGCGTCATCAAGAAGGAGCAGGGGCTCACCATCCATACCCACGATTGTTCTTACGTCAGGAAGAGCCGGGTCGATCCGGCGAAATGCCTGGATGTGGAATGGGACAGCGACATCACCCGGCAATTCGACGTCAGCATCCGGCTCGAAGTCAGGAACCAGAGAGGGGTGCTCGCCAAGGTGGCTGCGGAGATCGCCGCCGCCGGTTCCAACATCGAGAACATCAGCATGGAAGGCGAGGGGAGCTACACCAACATCAATTTCACCCTGCAGGTGAGCAACCGCGTGCATCTTGCCCAGGTGATGCGGGCGCTGCGCAGGATTCCGGATGTGAGCAAGATCATCCGGGTGAAATCCTGAATTTCGCGCCGAGCCAGACGAGTCCTGCCAGCGCGGCGAGCGAGGCGATTCCGAAGGTCGGGGCGGGCCCCAGTCTTTCCCATGCAAGCCCTCCTGCGAATGCCCCCAGCGTGCCGCCCACGCCGTATACCAGGCTGGTGTAGAAGGATTGTCCTCTCGACTGGTGTCGTCCCCTGAAAAAATGATGGATCGCTGCCATGGCCGCGGCATGGTGCGAACCGAAGGTCGCTGCATGCAGTACCTGGGCGATGATCAGAAGGGATAGAAACCCGACCCCCCAGCCGATCATGAAAAAGCGCGCCACTGCGCAAGCCAGGCTGAAGGCGAGAATGGCCTTCAGGGAAAATCTGGCCATGATCTTCGGCATGAAAAAGAACACGCCGATCTCGCAGATCACGCCGATGCTCCAGAGCCAGCCGATGCTGCTTTTCAGGTAACCGTGGTCTGCGAGATAGATCGAATAGAATGCGTAATAGATGCCGTGCGCGGCCGACATCAGCAGGCAGGATGCGAAGAGCGCGATCACTTCGCTCCTGCCGAGGATGGAGAGGACGGGAACCGCTTCGGCCTCGTGATGGTGTTCCTCCACTTCCGGAATCCTTCTCGCGAAAATCACCATGCCTGCCATGAAGCCGGTCGTCGCCCAAATCAGGGAGGAAAGGGGAAACCTGTCGAGCAGGTAGCCGAGTCCGATCACGGCGAAAATGAAACCCACCGATCCCCAGGAGCGGATCATTCCGTATTTTTCCACGCTGCCGCGGAGGTGGCTGAGCGTGATGGCTTCCACGAGCGGCAGGCAGGCGCTCCAGAAGAAGCTCATCAGCGCGGTCACCAGGAAGATCCAGGTGAAGCTTTTGCCGAAGAAATAGCCTGTGTAAAGAATGAGGCTGATGAAGGAGGCGATGCGCACCAGGGAAGCGCGCTTTCCGGTCCTGTCGGCAAGCCAGCCCCAAAGATTGGGAGCGAAAATCCGCATCGCCTGCATCACCGAAGTCACGATGCCGATCTGGAATGCGCTGAAATCGATCGATTTCAGGTAAAGGCTCCAGTATGGAGTGAATGCGCCGATGAACGCGAAATGGGCGAAATAGAAGCCGGAAAGGTGCCAGTAGGGAATTTCAGCTTTTTCCGTGGAGTTTCGGCGTGGCGCAGATCACGTCCGCATTCTGCGCACGATGCCGCAGCGCATGGTCCATGAGCACGATCGCGAGCATCGCTTCCGCGATCGGGGTGGCGCGAATGCCCACGCATGGGTCGTGCCTGCCATGGGTTTCGACCAGGGTATCCGCACCGGTTTTGTCGATGCTGCGCCTCTGAAGCCGGATGCTGGAAGTGGGTTTCACCGCCATTCTCGCCACGATGTCCTGCCCGGTCGAGATGCCGCCCAGGATGCCGCCCGCATGGTTGCTGAGAAAACCTTCCGAGGTCATTTCGTCGCCGTGTTCGCTACCCTTTTGCGCGACGACCGAGAAACCGTCTCCGATTTCCACTCCCTTCACCGCATTGATGCTCATCAAGGCATAGGCGATTTCGGCATCCAGCCTGTCATAGACGGGTTCGCCCCATCCCACCTGCATGTTTTCGGCGACCACCGTGATTTCTGCGCCCACCGAGTCTCCGGATTTTCTCAGCGAATCCATGTAGGCTTCCAGTTCCGGGACGATTGCCCCGTTCGCCGCGAAAAACGGATTGGCTTGCACCTCTTCCCAGGAGACGAAGGGAATTTCGATCGGGCCGAGCTTCGAGAGGTGGCCGCGGATGACCACGCCATGCCGCTCGTGGAGCCACTTTTTTGCGATCGCGCCCGCAGCTACCCGGACTGCGGTTTCGCGTGCGGAAGATCTTCCACCTCCGCGATGATCGCGGATCCCGTATTTCTGCAGGTAGGTGTAGTCCGCATGTCCGGGACGGAAGCTGTCCATGATGTTGCCGTAATCGCGGCTTCTCTGGTCTTCGTTGCGGATCAGGAGTCCGATCGGGGTGCCGGTGGTTTTTCCTTCGAATACGCCGGAGAGGATCTCCACGCTGTCCGATTCGCGCCGCTGCGTCACATGTCTCGAAGTGCCCGGCTTCCTGCGGTCGAGATCCTTCTGAATGTCTTCCGCGCAAAGCTCCATTCCGGGCGGGCAGCCGTCCACGACGCAGCCGATCGCAGGTCCGTGGCTTTCGCCGAAGGAGGTGACGGTGAATAGCGTACCGAGGGTGTTTCCTGACATGGGCGTTCCTGAAAAAAACAGATTTTAACAGAGGATTGCGGACCGGGCCACGCTCGGCTAAGATTCCCGTGGCAAATTTTGCGAGGCGCGTATGAAACCTGTGGTGATTTTTCGTCATGCGAAAACCGAGGGAGCTGGTTTTCTGGGCGAATTTCTGGATGCATCGGCCATTCCCTGGGAAATCGTCAAGGTGGACCGGGCGGAAGCGGTGCCGCATAGCGCATCCCCTTATTCCGGCCTGGTGTTCATGGGCGGGCCGATGAGCGTGAACGACGACCTTCCCTGGATTTCCCATTCCCTTCGTCTCATCCGCGATGCGATGGACCGGGACATCCCGGTTCTCGGGCATTGTCTCGGCGGGCAACTGATGGCCAAAGCGTTGGGCGGCACGGTGGGCCGCAACGAATTCCGCGAAATCGGCTGGGGCAGGGTGGACGTGGTCGAAGCGGATTGCCCCTGGTTCGGCGGACTGGATTCCTTCGAGGCATTCCACTGGCATGGGGAAACCTTTTCCATTCCATCCGGGGCGAAGCGCCTGCTATCGAGTCGATGGTGCGAAAACCAGGCTTTCGCGGTGGGGCCGCACCTCGGGCTGCAATGCCATGTGGAAATGACTTCGGAGATGGTGGAGGCCTGGTGTCTGCATGGCGCTGCAGAAATCGAAGCGCATCTTTCGGAGAGCGTTCAGGGTGCCGAATCGATCCGGGAAGGACTCGGGGAAAGGGTTGTCAATCTGAACCGCATTGCGGCAACGATTTACGGCGCCTGGATCAAAAATCTCGCTTGAGCCCTTCCTCGACTTCCTGCCTCTTCTCCCGCCCCGAGAGGATTTCGACGAGCTCCAGGGCGAAATCCATGGCGGTGCCCGGACCGCGCGAAGTGACGATGTTGCCGTCCCGAAAAAGAGGGGTTCCCTCGTTGGGGTGTCCGCAAGCTTCCAGCGATCCTGGAAACGAGGTGGCGCGCCTTCCTTCGAGAATTCCGGATACCGCGAGCACGGAAGGAGCTGCGCAGATCGCGGCGACCCATTTTCCTTCCTGATTCATCCTTTTCACGAGGGAAAGGATTCTCGGGTCCTCGCGCAAATGCTTCGTTCCTGCGCCTCCCGGAAGCACCAGCATGTCGAATGCGGCATCGAGAACCGAGTCGAGTTCGGTGTCCGGGATCAGCACCACGCCACGGCTCGCCACGACCGGCCCTTTATCGAGCCCGGCGCTCGTCACTTCGATTCCTGCGCGGCGCAGCAGGTCGATCACGGTGACCGCCTCGATTTCCTCGAAGCCTTCCGCCAGCGGAATCAGTACCTTCATCTCAGTCCCTGAAATTCTGGAATTGCAGCGGGAAATCGCTGACGCCCTTCTTCACCAGGGCGATCGCGCCCTGCAGGTCGTCGCGTTTGGCGCCGGAAACCCGCACCGTGTCGCCCTGGATGCTCGCCTGGACCTTCATCTTGCTGTCCTTGATCAGCTTGACGATCCTTTTGGCGAGATCGGATTCCACCCCGACCTTCACCTTGCAGGTGCGCTTCACCTTGTTGCCGCTGATTTTCTTGATCTTTTCCGGAACTTCCAGGCATTTGATGTCGACGCCGCGCCTGGTGAGCTTGCCGTTCAGGATGTCCTGCACCTGGCCGAGCTGGAAGTCGTTGTCGGCGAAGAGGGTGAGCTCGAGTTCGGCCTGCTCGACGCGGGCGTCGGAACCCTTGAAATCGAAGCGGGTGCCGACTTCCTTGTTGGTCTGCTCGACCGCGTTCTTGACCTCCGTCTTGTCGACTTCCGAGACGATGTCGAAAGAGGGCATGTTCTCTCCTAGCAGAAGTGACAGACGTAATCGAGCGGCCCGGAGGTTTCGATCACGAAATGGCTGTTCGCGGGAACGCTGAAGGATTCCCCTGCCTTGCAGTCCTGCCACTCGCCGTCCGCGATTTTCACCCGGCAGGATCCGGAATGGATTTCCATGATCTCCGGTGCTGCCGTGTTGAAAGTGAGGGTGGAAGGCAGGATCACGCCCACCGTTTTTCTGGTTCCGTCCGGAAACAGCAGGGTATGGCTCACGCATTTTCCATCGAAAAACACGTTGGATTTCTTCACCACGCTGACATTGTCGAATTGACTCATTTGTTCCTCAGTCTGGATGCGATTCGGAGACGCAGCGCGTTCAGCTTGATGAAGCCGGCTGCGTCCTTCTGGTCGTAAGCGCCGCGATCGTCTTCGAACGTGGCGATATTGGGGTCGAACAGCGAGTCGGATGAAGAGGCGCGGCCGACCACGGTGACGTTGCCCTTGTAGAGCTTGATCCTCACCCATCCGTTCACATGCTGCTGGGTGTGGTCGATCAGCGCCTGCAGCGCGATCCGCTCCGGCGCCCACCAGTAGCCATTGTAGATCATGCTGGCATAGCGCGGCATCAGGTCGTCCTTGAGGTGGGCGACTTCGCGGTCGAGCGTGATCGATTCGATTGCGCGGTGCGCGCGCAGCATGATGGTTCCGCCGGGGGTTTCGTAACATCCGCGGGATTTCATGCCGACATAGCGGTTTTCCACGAGATCGAGGCGTCCTACGCCGTGACGTCCGCCCATCCTGTTGAGTTCTGCAAGCACTGCCGCAGGCGTCATTTTCGCGCCATTTATGGCCACGATGTCGCCATGTTCGAAGACGATGTCGACATATTCCGCTTCATCAGGCGCAGCTTCGGGAGAAACCGTCCAGCGCCACATCGATTCTTCCGCTTCTGCGGAAGGATCTTCCAGGTGCCGTCCTTCGTAGCTGATGTGCAGCAGGTTCGCATCCATGGAATAGGGAGATCCTCCCGCCCTGTGCTTCATTTCGATCGGGATGCCCGATTTTTCCGCATAGGCGAGCAGCTTTTCGCGGGAGAGCAGATCCCATTCGCGCCAGGGAGCGATGATGCGGATTCCGGGGGCGAGGCTGTAATAGCCGAGTTCGAAGCGCACCTGGTCGTTGCCCTTTCCGGTTGCGCCATGGCTCACGGCATCCGCTCCGGTTTCTCTCGCGATCTCGATCTGGCGCTTGGCGATGAGCGGCCTCGCGATCGAAGTGCCGAGCAGGTATTCTCCTTCGTAGAGGGTGTGCGCACGGAACATCGGAAACACGAAGTCGCGAACGAATTCCTCTCTGAGGTCGTCGATATAGATGTTTTCGGGCCTGATGCCCATTTTCAGCGCCTTGGCCCTGGCCGGCTCCAGTTCTTCTCCCTGGCCGATGTCCGCCGTGAAGGTCACGACCTCGCATTCGTAGGTATCCTGAAGCCATTTGAGGATGACGGAGGTGTCCAGCCCTCCCGAGTAGGCGAGCACTGCTTTCTTGATTTCGCTCATCTTGTTCTTTCAGTGGTTCTTGAT
>JABEVD010000124.1 GCA_013044025.1 Burkholderiales bacterium | reverse complement strand
TTCCCTGATCGCTCCGGTTGCAATGGAAGAAGGTCTGCGTTTCGCGATCCGTGAAGGCGGTCGCACCGTCGGCGCGGGCGTCGTTGCCAAGATCGTTCAGTAAGGTTTTAAGTTAGGCCAGTAGCTCAATTGGCAGAGCGTCGGTCTCCAAAACCGAAGGTTGGGGGTTCGAGACCCTCCTGGCCTGCCAGAATAATGGCGGCGCGGCATGTGATGTGCTGCGTCGCCTGGCGTTTTTACAGGACATATGGCGGATAAGATCAAACTAGGACTGGCGGGATTGCTGGTTGCTGCGGGGATAGCGGGCTATTACCTGCTTCGGGATAGCGCCCTGGTGCTGCGCGTGATTTCGGTTCTGGCCGGCATGGCCTTTGCGACCGGTGTGGCCTATATGTCCGATCCCGGCAAGCGCTTCGTGCAGTTCGGGCGGGAGTCGATCGCCGAGTCCAGGAAGGTCGTTTGGCCGACCCGCAAGGAAACGGTGCAGACCACCGGCGTAGTGATTGCTTTCGTGGTGGTCATGGCGATCTTCCTCTGGGTGGTCGATGCGTCGCTGATGTCTTTCGTCAAGATGTTGATGGGCCAGGGGGATTGATGGCTAAGCGTTGGTATGTGGTCCACGCCTACTCGGGCTTTGAGAAAAGCGTGATGCGCGCCCTGCAGGAGCGGATCGAGCGCATGGGCATGTCCGATCTTTTCGGCAGGATTCTCGTTCCTGTCGAGGAGGTCGTGGAAATGAAGGGCGGTCACAAGAGCATCAGTGAGCGCAAGTTCTTCCCGGGTTACGTTCTCGTCGAAATGGAGATGACGGACGATACCTGGCATCTCGTCAAGAACACCGCAAAGGTGACAGGATTCGTGGGCGGATCCGCCATGAAGCCGACT
The DNA here is from genome assembly GCA_013044025.1 of Burkholderiales bacterium. Classification (GTDB taxonomy): domain Bacteria; phylum Pseudomonadota; class Gammaproteobacteria; order Burkholderiales; family JABEVD01; genus JABEVD01. The sequence continues at coordinate 3,091 of JABEVD010000124.1, read as the reverse complement.
CCGATCAGCGAAAAGGAAGTGGAAAACATCCTCAAGCAGATCCAGGAAGGCGTGGAAAAGCCCAGGCCGAAGGTGTTGTTCGAAGTCGGAGAAACCGTGCGCGTCAAGGAAGGTCCTTTCACGGATTTCCATGGCGTGGTGGAAGACGTCAATTACGACAAGAACAAGCTGAGGGTTTCCGTCACCATCTTCGGGCGCGCCACGCCTGTCGAGCTTGGTTTCGGGCAGGTCGAAAAGACCTGATCATTTCGGGGAGCCTGATTCCAGGCGTCATTACCCATTCACAAGGAGTCATAAATGGCAAAGAAAGTTGTAGGCTACGTCAAGCTGCAGGTTCCTGCTGGCAAAGCCAATCCGAGTCCTCCCATCGGACCTGCGCTGGGTCAGCGCGGTCTGAACATCATGGAGTTCTGCAAGGCATTCAATGCGGCAACGCAGGGAATGGAAGTGGGTCTGCCCATTCCGGTGGTGATCACCGCTTATGCGGACAAGAGCTTCACCTTCGTGATGAAGACGCCCCCCGCCACCATTCTGATCAAGAAGGCGGCCGGCATCAAGTCCGGCAGCGCGAAGCCGCATACCGACAAGGTCGGCAAGCTGACCCGCGCCCAGGCAGAAGAAATCGCCAAGACCAAGATGCCTGATCTCACGGCAGCCGACATGGATGCGGCAGTACGCACGATCGCGGGCTCCGCTCGCAGCATGGGCATCGACGTGGAAGGAGTGGTTTGACATGGCAAAGCTTTCCAAAAGAATCAAAGCTGCGCGCAGCAAGGTCGATCGCAACAAGGCTTATGGCCTGGAAGATGCGCTCAATCTGGTGAAGGGCAATGCAACCGCGAAGTTCGATGAATCCATCGACATCGCGGTGAACCTCGGCATCGACGCCAGGAAGTCCGACCAGTTGGTGCGCGGCTCCGTGGTGCTTCCCCGCGGCACCGGCAAGACCGTCCGGGTCGCCGTGTTCGCGCAGGGCGACAAGGCCAAGGATGCGCTTGCAGCCGGAGCGGATATCGTCGGCTTCGACGATCTGGCCGAATCCATCAAGGCGGGCAACATCGATTTCGACGTGGCGATCGCAAGTCCGGACGCGATGCGCGTGGTCGGTGCGCTCGGCCAGATCCTGGGTCCCCGTGGCCTGATGCCGAATCCGAAAGTCGGCACCGTGACGCACGACGTCGCGACCGCGGTGAAAAATGCCAAGGCCGGTCAGGTGCAATATCGTACCGACAAGGGCGGCATCATCCAGTGCTCGATCGGACGCGCTTCCTTCGATGTCGCTGCGCTCACCGAGAACCTTCGCGCCCTGATCGATGCGCTCAACAAGGCTCGGCCCGCCGCAGCCAAGGGCGTGTATCTCAGGAAGATTTCGGTTTCCAGCACCATGGGCGCCGGGATCAGGATCGATCAATCGAGCCTTCAGGCTCAGTAATCCAGGCTTGTCCTGAAAAAGACTTTGGGCTCCCCGCTCTAGGGCGGGGAGATTATCAAAGACCGTAGGAATCTCCGGATTCAAACAGCAGGAAACTGCATCCTACGCAGATGGTGTACCCGAAAACAGGCAGACTGCGAAATTTCAGCTGGCTCCTGATTTGAGGTCGCTGTAAACGGGTTCCGGGATGTTTCCGGAATCATACCCTAAACATGCAACGGAAGGGGGTAGACCTTGGGTCTCAACATTGAAGAGAAAAAGGCGGTAGTTGCCGAGGTTAGCGGCCAGGTGGCCCAGGCCCAGGCAATCGTCGTCGCCGAGTATCGTGGCCTCGGGGTGGGACAGATGACCGCGCTTCGCGCCAATGCGCGCAAGTCGGGCATCTATCTTCGCGTCCTGAAGAACACGCTGGCGCGCCGCGCCGTTGCGGACACGCCGTATGCCGGACTTGCCGAGCATATGGTGGGCCCGCTGGCATACGGAATCGGAGACGATCCCGTAGCGGTTGCCAAGGTGCTCAATGATTTCGCCAAGGCGAACGACAAGTTCGTCATCAAGGCCGGTGCAATGGCCAATCACGTTCTCACGGCAAAGGATGTGGCGGCCCTCGCCAGCATGCCGAGCCGCGAAGAACTTCTGGCGAAACTGCTGGGTACCATGCAGGCTCCGATCACGAAATTCGTTCAGACACTCAACGAAGTGCCGACGAAGTTCGTACGCGGACTTGCTGCAGTGCGTGATCAAAAAGAGGCTGCATAATTTAACAGGCGGGGAAAATCCCCGATCAAACTTTACCAGTAGGAGACAATCATGGCAGTAGCCAAAGCTGAAATTCTCGACGCAATCGCAAACATGACCGTCCTCGAGCTCTCCGAGCTCATCAAGGAAATGGAAGAAAAATTCGGTGTTTCCGCAGCTGCGACCGCAGTAGCCGTTGCTGCTCCCGCAGGCGCAGCCGCTGCAGCGCCCGCTGAAGAGCAGACCGAATTCACCGTCATCCTGAAGTCCGCAGGCGAAAACAAGGTCAACACCATCAAGGTCGTTCGCGCGATCACCGGTCTGGGCCTGAAGGAAGCCAAGGATCTCGTCGACGGCGCACCGAAGCCCGTCAAGGAAGCCATTTCCAAGGCAGACGCAGAAGCGATCGCGAAGCAGCTTACCGAAGCTGGCGCGGCTTGCGAAATCAAGTAATCGCTGTAAATGGAAAAGGCTGGCGGTTTACCGTCAGCCTTTTGCCGCTTTATGGAAGCCAGCAGTCAGAGGATGTGCGGATCTGTCATTTCACGACTCGTGAGCTATGATGGATAGTCTGGCGTCTTCTTACCCCTGTCTTTTATTCCAGTCCCCTGTTGTGGAGATGTCATGAGCTATTCTTTTACCGAGAAAAAACGTATCCGCAAGAGCTTTGCCAAGCGCGCGAGCGTGCTGCAGATCCCTTCCCTGCTCGCCATGCAGATCGATTCCTATCACGGATTCCTCCAGGCAGAAGAACCCCCTCACGAGAGAAGGGGCGAAGGACTCCAGGCTGCCTTCAACTCGATCTTCCCGATCGTGAGCCATTCCGGCAATGCGAGACTGGATTTCGTGAGCTATTATCTCGGTACGCCTCCTTTCGACGTCAAGGAATGCCAGCAGCGCGGACTGACCTTCGCAGCGCCG
>JABEVD010000123.1 GCA_013044025.1 Burkholderiales bacterium | reverse complement strand
ATCCTGAAAAACGATACCGCGATCGAGGTGTTCCACAAGGTGACCTGCGCATCCGAAATCGTACTGCATCGCGCGCTGCCGAAGCTCCTCGACGGTTCCGCGGTTCCTGTGAAGCAGGACCTCTCCAAAGGAGGCTATTTCGGCGGAAGGAGCGCGAGGGACGGGGAAATCGACTGGAAAAAATCCGCATGCGAAATCCACAACCTGGTCCGCGCGGTCGCCCCGCCCTACCCGGGCGCGCATTCCACGATTTCCGGAACGAGGCTTTCCATATACGGAACGCTCGTCGAAAACCGCCCGACCCGCCATGCATCCGCCTCGATCTACTGCGAAAATGGCCGCTGCTATGCCGAATGCGGTGGAGGCGGCGTGCTCAGGCTGATATCCTTCGAACTGGACGGCGCACCCGGCGATGCGCAAGCGTTTGCCGACAGGTTTGGCCATTCCCCCATTACCCTCTCTTAAAATCTTTCAAGGAATACCATGAAAAGAATCCTCATTCTCGGCGTCAACGGCTTCATCGGACACCATCTTTCCAAGCGCATCATCGACACCACCGACTGGGAAGTCTACGGAATGGACATGCAGACAGACCGGATCTCGGATCTCATCGATCATCCGCGCTTCCATTTCTTCGAAGGCGACATCACCATCAACCGCGAATGGATCGAATACCATGTCAAGAAGTGCGACACGGTGCTGCCGCTGGTGGCGATCGCAACGCCTGCGACCTATGTGAAGGAACCGCTCAAGGTGTTCGAACTCGATTTCGAGGCGACCCTGCCCATCGTGCGCGCCTGCGTGAAATACGGCAAGCGCGTGGTTTTCCCTTCCACTTCCGAAGTGTACGGCATGTGCAGGGACGGGGAATTCGATCCGGACCATTCCGAACTGATCCTCGGCCCGATCAACAAGCCGCGCTGGATCTATTCGTGCAGCAAGCAACTCATGGATCGGGTGATCTGGGCTTACGGCATGCAGGGAGGGCTGGATTTCACCCTGTTCAGGCCCTTCAACTGGATCGGCGCAGGACTCGACAGCATTTACACGCCGAAGGAAGGAAGCTCGCGCGTCATCACCCAGTTCCTCGGGCATATCGTTCGCGGCGAGAACATCAAGCTGGTCGACGGCGGAACCCAGAAACGCGCCTTCACCTACATCGATGACGGCATCGACGCGCTGATGAAGATCATCGACAACCCGAACGGCATCGCTTCGGGGCAGATCTACAATATCGGCAATCCTTCCAACAATTATTCTGTGAAGGATCTTTCGAAGATGATGCTCGATCTCGCCATGAAATATCCGGAATACGAGTCCACCGCGAAGCAGGTTCAGGTGGTCGAAACGACTTCCGCGGAATACTATGGCAAGGGATATCAGGACGTGCAGAACCGTGTTCCGAAAATCGAGAACACCTGCAGGGATCTCGACTGGAAGCCGACGGTTACGATGGAAGACGCGCTCGTGCACATTTTCGAGGCCTATCGCGGATCGGTTGCGGAAGCGCGCAAACTCGTCGACTGATGAAGCTCGCCCTCAAGATCGACGTGGACACCTTCCGGGGAACCAGGGAAGGCGTCCTTCCCCTGGTGAATCTCCTGGAAAGAATGGGGGCTTCCGCCTCCTTTCTTTTCAGCCTCGGCAAGGATCACACCGGATGGGCGGTGAAGCGCGCGCTCAAACCCGGCTTCATGAAAAAGGTTTCGCGGACTTCCGTGCTCGAGCATTACGGGCTCAAAACCCTGCTCTACGGCACGCTTCTGCCGGGCCCGGACATCGGCATGAAATGCGCGAAAATCCTGAAGGAGGTATCCGATCGGGGATTCGAAACCGGCATCCATACCTGGGATCACGTGAAATGGCAGAACAATGTCATGGGAAAGGATGCGGACTGGACCGAGCGCGAGATGCGCGCAGCCTTCGACCGCTATCGGGAGATTTTCGGAAATGCGGCGAAATGCAATGGCGCTGCGGGCTGGCAGATGAATCCCCATGCATTCAGGATGACCCAGAAGCTGGGATTTCGTCATTCCTCGGACACCAGGGGTTTTTCCCCTTTCATCCCGGTGCAGCGCGCCGAAATCGTGTCCTGTCCTCAGCTCCCCACCACGCTGCCCACGCTTGACGAAATCATGGGCGTGGAAGACGATCCTGCAACCCATCTCCTGAAGCTTTCGGAAAATCCCCTTCCGACCGGGCATGTCTACACGCTGCATGCGGAACTGGAAGGAATGAAGCTGCTGCCCATTTTCGAGAAGCTTGTTTCAGGATGGAAGGCATTGGGGTACGATCTCGTTTCGCTCGACGAATACCATGACTCCCTTCCGGAAGACCTTCCCAGGCACGAGGTGATTTACGACGAAATTCCGGGAAGGGCTGGACTGCTCGCGAGGCAGGGAGGAGAATTCCTCGCCTGATCAGATCTTTTTTGCGATCAACACGGCATTGCTGCCGCCGAAGGCGAAGGAATTCGACATCACGGTATTGATTTCGAGCCCGCGCCTTCCCTCTCCGGGAACATAATCGAGATCGCATTCCGGATCCGGGACGTCGAGATTGATGGTCGGCGGGATTGCGCCATGCTTCATCGAGAGCAGGGCTGCGACGAACTCCACCGCGCCAGTCGCGCCCATCATGTGACCATGCATGGATTTGGTCGCAGTGACCGGAATCCGCCAGGCGTGCTCTCCGAAAACATCCTTGATGGCCGCGGTTTCGACCGCATCGCCGATGCTGGTGCCGGTGCCGTGCGCATTGATGTGATCGATCTCTTGCGGCGCCATGCCCGCCTCCGCAAGCGCATCCTGCATCGACCTCACCTGCCCTTCCCTCGAAGGCTTGGTGATGTGGCAGGCATCGCTTCCCGCGCCATAACCCACGATCTCGCCATAGATCGGCGCGCCGCGCGCAACCGCGCGCTGCATTTCCTCGAGGATCAATACCGCAGCGCCTTCCCCCAGCACCAGACCGCTCCGGTTCGCTGAAAATGGCTTGCAGGTGGCGGAAACGTCCTTTTCGTCGGCAAGCGCGAGCGTCCGCAGCGAAATCCAGGCGTTGATGGTGCCGTAGGTGAGCAGCGCCTCGCTCCCGCCTGCCACCATCACGTCCGCATAGCCGTGACGGATCTGGCGACAGGCTTCCCCGATCGCGATCGAGGAAGAGGAGCAGGCAGTGGAATAAGTGAAATTGGCGCCCTGCAATCCGAATTCCATCGAGATCTGCGAAGAAGCCGCGTTGTTCATCGCCATCAGCACGGTGAGCGGCTTGAAGCGGGGCACTTCCTTGGTATAGATCTCGACATAGCCTTCCTCGACCGTGCCGATTCCGCCGATCCCGGTACCGAGGAACACCCCGGCCCTTCTCTTTTCCTCTTCGGAAAGGGCAAGTCCGGAATCTGCGAAGGCTTCCCTCGCCGCAACCAGCGCGAACTGGGAAAAGCGGTCGAGAGAGCCGAGTTTCATCCGGTTGAAATGCGCGGATGGATCGAAATCGACCTCTGCAGCCACCCGGATCGACAGCTTTTCCGCAAAGGCGGCCGAAAGCTCCCGCACGCCGGAACGTCCGGCCATGAGGTTATCGAAGAAGGTGGCTACATTGTTCCCGACCGGCGAAACGACGCCGAGGCCGGTGATGACGACTCTTCTCAATGCTGGTTCTCTGCGGGATGCTGGTCGGCAACGAGCCGGTCCACCAGCGTCACGATGTCCTGAACGGTCTTGATTTCGACCCGCTCATCGGAAAGCTTGATCTTGAATTCGTCCTCGAGCACGAACATGAACTCGATCACGGAAAGGGAATCGAGCCCCAGCGTTTCGAGGGATCTGTCTGGCTGGAGTTCGGCCTCGCTCATTTCGAAATTTTCCGCCATGAGCTTCTGTATGGTTTGTAGAGTCGTCATAATTATTTTTTCAAGCTACTCGAGCCGTATCGAATTCCGCGGTGGAAAGGGAGGAAGATTCACTTGCAACTGCCTCCTTGAAGAAGCGGATGGTTTCCTCCGCAACAGTATGCTTCTGGTTGTCGAGCGTCAGGATGTGATAGCTGTCGTCGAGAAAAATCTTGCGCACCTTCCGGCTGCCGACATGCTGCTCGACGAAATCCGCGCTCCTGACCGTCGCCGTGTCGTCCTCCAGGGAATGCATGATGAGCGCAGGAGCCGAAACCTGATTCATCGATTTCTTCACATCCCGGATGAGTTTGTCGGTCTCGTAAATCCCGCTCATCGGAATCCTGGCCGATCCGGCGGCGGAAGTCGATTTTTCCGTCATTTCCCGGGCGATCCAGGCGCGAAGCTGTTCGTTTTTCAGGCCATACGGCTCACGCTCCCGGTAGGAATAGAAATAGCGCGCCGGAGTGTAGTAGCCCAGAGGAAGCAGGAAGCGATACCATGGAATGCTCCAGCCGTCGAAAAAAAGCGTGGTTGCGAGCAGGGATAGCGCGGCAACCTCATCCTTTTTCTCGGATGCGAGCTTGAGCGCCAGCACGGCTCCGATGCACAGTCCGCACACCGAAACCGACTTGTACTTCTGCTTCATTTCATCGAAATGCGCACTGACTTCCCTGTGCCATTCCTGCCACTTCTTCGTTTTCGAACGATCACCATAGCCATAACCGGAAAAATGCGGCACCCTGACGGAAAACCCGGCCTTGTGAAGCATCCTCGCGACATACTGCATTTCGAGAGGCGTTCCGGACAAACCGTGAATCAGCAGTACAGCATGTTCCCCCTTTTCCAGATTGATGTCCTTGGTAATTTCGTTCAGTGCTACCATCCGTAGGCTATCCTTATTCCAGAGCGCTCCTGCCCCCATCCTGCCGGGGTTCCGGCACACCCCTTCCGGGCAGTGCCATGCAAGTGCGACGATTATAACAAATGTTTGCGCAGTCTGGGTTGAATTTCGCTACGCATCCGGATGTCCGGAATCCCCTTCAAACTGCTTTGACAATCCTAATCGACTTAAGTTAAGGTAAGCTGAATAAAAATGGAGATCCCCACCGTATCATGATGAATGACTTCGAATTGCCGTCGACCGGCGGGAAGGTTTTCCGCCTGTCGGAGTCTCGCGAAAAATACCTGCTGCTTTTTTTCTATCCGAAGGACAATACCCCTGGATGCACCACGGAAAGCCAGCAGTTTCGAGATCTTCACGAAGAATTCGAAAGACTTGGCTGCACCGTCTTCGGAATCTCCCGCGACAGCATCAAATCGCACGAAAATTTCAGGACGAAATTTTCCCTCCCCTTCGATCTGCTTTCCGATTCCGATGAAACCGCCTGCAACCTGTTCGGCGTGCTAAAGGAAAAATTGATGTACGGAAAGAAGGTACGGGGAATCGAAAGGAGCACTTTTCTCATCGGACCGGACGGAGAAATCGTCCGCGAATGTCGCGGCGTGAAGGCGGACGGACACGCGCAGGAAGTTCTGACCCAATTGCAATCCCTTCTCGAGGCATCATGAACCAGCAGACCAAGCTTTTCGTGCTAGACACCAACGTGCTGATGCACGACCCGACCAGCCTTTTCCGCTTCGAGGAACACGACATCTATCTTCCCATGGCAACGCTGGAAGAGCTCGACAACAACAAGAAGGGGATGTCCGAAGTCGCCAGGAATGCGAGGCAGGCGAGCCGCTTCCTCGACGAGATCGTGAGCCGCGCGATGACCGACATCGACGAGGGAATGGCGCTCGAAGCCCACGGTTCGAAAACCGCGACAGGAAGGCTTTTCCTGCAGACGAGCGCGATCGAGGACATGCTCCCCCCTTCCCTTCCGGGACTGAAAGCGGACAACCAGATCCTCGGCATCGCGCTGCATCTGAAGAAAACCAATCCCGGGCGCTCGGTGATCCTGGTCAGCAAGGACATCAACATGCGGATCAAGGCCCGCGCCATCGGGGTCGAGGCCGAAGACTATTTCAACGACAAGGTGCTGGAAGACACCGACCTGCTCTACAGCGGGGTTCGGGAACTTCCGCAGGACTTCTGGGAAACCCACGGCGGGGAAATCGAATCCTGGAAAGACGCCGGAAAATCCTTTTACAGGATCAGCGGCCCGCTTTGCGAATCGATGCACGTCAACGAGTTCGTTTATCTGGAATCCACCAAATCTTTCCATGCCAGGGTCAGGGAACAGGAAGGACAGCATGCGCTACTGGAGACCATCCGCGACTACACCCACCAGAAGAACAGCGTGTGGGGAATTTCGGCGAGAAACCGCGAGCAGAATTTCGCGCTCAATCTGCTGATGGACCCCGAAATCGATTTCGTGACCCTGCTCGGACAGGCCGGCACCGGAAAGACCCTGCTCACCCTGGCTTCCGCCCTGATGCAGACGATCGAATTGAAACTCTATTCTGAAATCATCATGACGAGAGTGACGATCCCGGTCGGCGAGGACATCGGTTTTTTGCCTGGCACCGAAGAGGAAAAGATGGGGCCGTGGATGGGCGCGCTCGAAGACAATCTGGACGTGCTGAATAAATCCGACGAGGAAGGCGGAGACTGGGGGAGAATCGCCACCCACGACCTGATCCGCTCCAGGATCAAGGTCAAGTCGCTCAACTTCATGCGCGGCAGGACCTTCCTCAACAAGTTCCTGATCATCGACGAAGTGCAGAATCTCACGCCGAAACAGATGAAAACCCTCATCACGCGCGCAGGACCCGGCACCAAAGTGGTCTGCCTCGGCAACATTTCGCAGATCGACACCCCCTATCTCACCGAAGGAAGCTCCGGTCTCACCTATGTCGTGGACCGCTTCAAGGGTTGGGCGCACGGAGGCCATGTCACGCTGCAAAGGGGCGAACGCTCGAGGCTCGCCGATTACGCGACGGAAAAGCTCTAACTGCAGACCGAGCGGATCTGGTGGATGTCGGTGTGTCCCTGAAGGATTTTCAGGATGCCGTCCTGTTTGAGCGTCCTCATGCCTTCCTTCAGGGCGACTTCGACGATTTCCTCCACGGAGGCGCGCTTTTGCACCAGACGCTTGATTGACGGAGTCGCCTCCAGGAATTCGTGCAGTCCGATCCTGCCAAGATAGCCGGTGTGGTTGCATTCCGGGCAACCCACCGCCTGCCCCAGAATGAATTCCCCCCTGGAATTGGCATGACTGATTCGCCAGTCGGAAACGATTTCGAGCGGGTCCAGATGCGTTCCTTCGCAATATTCCTCGGCAAGATCGCGGATCTCGCTGCTGGAAGCGGGACCGCTCTTCCAGCAGGCCTTGCAAAATCGCCTGGCGAGGCGCTGCGCGAGCACCCCGAGCAGCGCGTCCGAGAAATTGAAGGGATCCATGCCGAGATCGAGCAACCGCACCGTACTTTCCGGGGCGCTGTTGGTGTGCAGCGTGGAGAGCACCAGATGTCCGGTGAGCGAAGCCTCGATGCCGATCTTGGCAGTCTCGCCGTCCCGCATCTCCCCTACCATGATGACATCCGGGTCGGCCCGCAAAAAACTCCTCATCGCCGAAGCGAAGTTCCAGCCGATGCCCGGATTGACCTGAACCTGACGCAATCCGTCCTGGCTGATCTCGACCGGGTCTTCCGCTGTCCAGATCTTCCTCTCCGGCGTGTTGATGTATCCCAGGACGGAATGCAGGGTGGTCGTTTTTCCTGAACCGGTGGGCCCGCAAATCAGCAGCAGTCCGTATGGTCTCGCCACGAGCCGCTTCATTTTCATCAGCACATCCGGAGAAAGCGCAAGCTCCTCGATGGGAATCGGTTTCGCGGCAGCCAGCACCCTCATCACGACGTCCTCCAGCCCGTTGGCAGTCGGCACCGTCGCCACCCTGAGTTCGATCTTCTCTCCCGAGTAAATGAATTCGATTTTTCCGTCCTGTGGCCTGCGCTTTTCGGAAATGTTGAGGCGGGACATGATCTTGATCCTGGAGATCAGCGCATTCCTGAAATTCGGAGGAAACTCGAAATAGGAAGTCATGATCCCGTCCTTCCTGAAGCGGATCCGGGTATTCCTCTTTCCCGGATAGGATTCCACGTGGATGTCGGAAACCCCGTTATGCCATGCATCGACGATCATCTTGTTGACCAGCTTCACCAGGGTATTGTCCGACTCGGCGACGGCCTCCTCCTGGATCTCCTCCTGAGGCTCCGCAGAGAGCAGTTCCGTGGCAAGCTCCCCGATCTTGGGGCCGGAGGCCTTGTTCCTGTAGAACTTGTCGATGGCAAAGCGGATATCCTCCCTGCGCGCCATCACCGGGGCAATGTTGAGCCCGGTCAGGAAACGCAGTTCGTCCAGAGGCGACCAGTGCATCGGGTTTTCCATGGCCACGATCAGCGTCTTGTCGGTCTTGTACAGGGGAAGGATGTCGTGCTTGAACACGAAGGCTGCCGGCACGATCTGTATCGTCTTGATGTCCAGGCGAAATTCCCTGACGTTCACGAAAGGGATGCCGAGTTTCTTCGCCAGCATGCGCTTGACGGTGTCCTCGGTCACCACTCCCATCGATACCAGGATTTCCCCGATCGCCTTCTTCCTGTCGTTGCGTTGCTTGGCGTGCGCCTCCTCGAGTTGCTCGGGCGTGATCAGCTTTTCCCGGATGAGTGAATCGCCGAGCCTCATGCTGGAACCGGACTGCTGCCGCTTCAATGCGGTCAGCAACTGATCCGGGGAGACGATCTGCTCTTCGGTCAGATATTCGCCGATTTTCTGGGTTCGCAGCTTCTGCTGCCTCTCGAGTCCGGCCTGGATGTCGCTCTCGGTCGCCATGTTTTCGTCGACCAGCATCTTGCCGATGGAATCGCCGATCTGATAGCTTTCGATCGAGGCGGATGGGATGAAGAGGCGGGAAACCGTCTCTCCATCCCCGACCGGATAAAGATAGAGCCCTTCCTTTCCGACCACGAAACCTTCCGTTTCGCCTTCGAGCCTCGAACCGGATGAAAACTCCACGCTGAAGCGCTGGGTATCCGAAGGAGTGATGAGTTCGGCCTCGGGAAGGTTCATTTCCTTCCTGAGATGGAGGGGATGGATCAACCTCAACTGGTTGAGGTTGCGGAACTGAATGACGGAAGTTTCCTCGTTTCCGTTGCGAACCTCGAGCAACCCTTCTTCAGGCGAAAAAAGGATCAGCTCCCCGATGATCTCCCTGGCATCGGAAAAGAAAATGATGCAGGGCTCGCTATCGAGAAGGGAAAGATCCTCCTCGAAGCTGAAATGAAACGGTGTTGGCCATTGAATCGATTGCATCTTTCCCCCGGTTCCATTGCGGAATCCATTCCGCACACCGCTTCATCGATCATTTCTGAACCGGACTGTAGTCCTCGTCGTCGTCTTCCAGTGGAGGGTTGCCGTCGTAAATGAGGCTGATCCGATGCTGCAGATAGGCCTCCCTCAGGAAAACATAGGGATCAAGCGCAGCCTGCTGCAGGATGCTCTCGCTGCCGAGCAGGTCCGCACGCTTCTCGACCGCATTGGCGGCGATGAGGCTATTTCTCATCGCAACGTCGGTGGTCCTGTAGACCGGATAGAATTGCGCATCGGTGAGCGAGCCGATTCCGTCGCGGAAACTGCTGGGTCCCAGGAAGGGAATCATGAGATAGGGCCCCGCCTGGACGCCCCAGTATCCGAGCGTCTGGCCGAAATCCTCGTCATGCTTGGGATAACCCGATGCGCCCGCCACGTCGACCAGTCCTGCGAAACCCAGGGTGGTATTGATGAAAACGCGACCGAAATCGGAAAAGGCCTGCTTGCCCTTGAGCTGCAGGATGTCGTTCAGCGTGACCACCACATCGTTGAGATTGGAGAAGAAATTGCTCACCATGAGCTGCATGAACCGCGGCGTGACCTTCTCGTATCCCTTGGCGACCGGCTTCATCACCGCCTTGTCGACCGAATCGTTGAACTTGTACATGGCCCGGTTGACCGGCTCGAAAGGATCCTTTCTGTCGTGCGCCGTGGCGCAGCCTGCGAGAAAAAGGACAAGGCAGAACAGGGCGATTCTTTTCATTGATCTTCTACGAATGGCTGATTTGGCGACATTATAACTGCCATTGACTTTGCAAGAAAGTCGAACCGTGTCTGCTTCAGGCGCCATCGGGAACCCGGAATCTGCGGGGATTGGCAAGTCTTGCATTGAGCAGAAACCTCGCTTCTTCTATGATTTCGGATGCGACCAGCCCGACCGGCCCGATTCCCTTTTCCGCGAGACTGTCCGCCGCCTCCCCGTGCAGATGGACTGCGCAAAGCAGGGCGCGCTCGGCATCCAGCCCCTGCGCCAGATAAGCGCCGATCATGCCGGAGAGCACATCCCCCATCCCGGCAGCGGCAAGCCCGGGGTTTCCCGAAGCATTGATGGCGAAGGCGCCGCCAGGAACAGCGCACACGCTCCCCGCCCCCTTCAGCATCACCGGGCAGCCGAAACGCTCCGAAATCAATCTCGCGGAAGCCACCCTGTCCTTCTGGATTTCCTGCGTGGAACAGGCGCAAAGGCGCGCGGCTTCCAGGGGATGGGGGGTGAGAATGGAAGGAGCGTGGCGGGAACAGAGCAATTCCTGGAGGACCGGTTCGCCCGCAATCAGGTTGAGCGCATCGGCGTCGATCACCAGAGGAGAAGCCGAGCGCAGCGCAACTTCGACGAGATCCCTCGCTTGAATCGACTTTCCGAGTCCGGGTCCCACGACCAGGATCGCGTTGTCCCCGGAAGCGATTGCGAAAGCATCCCGCACCATGATTTCAGGCTGGCTGCAATCCGATCCCGCCGAACACAGATAGACCTTTCCGGCGCCAAGCTTCAATGCAGCCCTCGCAGCCAGGATGGCCGCCCCCGGCATTTCGCCGCCCAGGACCGCGACCGAGCCGAAACAACCCTTGTGACTGTTTCTGGGGCGAAGCGGGAAACTTTGGGCGACGACTTCCGGACTGATCAGGAAGCCTTGCGCGAATTCTTCGGCCACGCTGGTCAGCCCGAGGTCTTCGAGATGAAGGGTGCCGCAGCAGTCGATTCCGTCGGAAGTGAGCAATCCGGGCTTGAAGGCGATGAAGGTGATGGTGTGGCTCGCCCGCACCGCGATGCCGCGGATGCGCCCGGTGTCGGAACAGATCCCGCTCGGCACATCGAGCGCAAAGACGGGAAGGGATTGCGCGTTGACGGCCGCGATGAATCCCGCATATGGCTCTTCGACGTCCCTTTTCAGACCGATCCCGAACAGTCCGTCGATGACGGCATCCCATTTTCCCTGCGGAATCGAGGCAAGGCAGGTCCCGCCCGATTCGATCCAGGCAAGGTGCGCACTTTTCGCATCGGCTGGCAATCGGGAAGGATCGGAAGCAAACACCAGATCGATCCGGCAACCCATGGATTTCAGGTGACGCGCGACGACAAATGCATCCCCGCCGTTGTTTCCGGGCCCGGCGAGCACCAGGATCCTTCCGGAAGGAATCCGCTCCAGAACGAGGGTTGCGGCAGAGCGCCCCGCCCTTTCCATGAGGTTTTCCTGCGAGGTCCGCTCCACCTTGCGGATTTCTTCCGCAAGCAGCAAGGGAGGCATCTTCAGCGATCTCATGAGCTGCATCCTTATCGAGGACCCAAGTTGGGATATAATACACGCAAGTCCATTCGCCCAGTTATCACCCCATGTCAGAATTCATCAAGCTGCAAGGCGGCAGCGCGCTCTCCGGTTTTCGACTGAACAAGCTCATGGAAGCCGTCCGGCCCATCCGTCCAGACATCCGCGAAATTCGCGCGGAATTCTGGCATTTCGTGCAGGCTTCGAGATTGCCGGACGAAGCCGAATCGAAAATCCTCGACAGGCTGCTCGAATACGGCCCGGCCCTCCCCAGACAGGAGGGGGAAGGCGAAATGCTGCTGGTGCTGCCAAGGATCGGCACGATTTCCCCATGGTCGACCAAGGCGACCGACATCGCAAGACATTGCAGTCTCGATTTCGTCGAGCGCATCGAGCGCGGCATCGCCTACCGTTTCGATCCTCCCCTCTCCAGGGAGGAAAGCATTGCGGTCCTGCCGCACCTGCACGACAGGATGACCGAAGCGGTTTTCTTCTCGCTCGAAGACGCAAGGCAGCTCTTCAGGCATTTCGATCCGGCGCCACTTGCCTCGGTCGATCTCCTGGGAGGAGGACGCACTGCGCTGGAAGAAGCCAACGTGGGCATGGGGCTCGCCCTTTCCACCGACGAAATCGACTATCTGGTCGAGAATTTCGTCAGGCTCGGCAGGAATCCGACCGACGTGGAACTGATGATGTTCGCCCAGGCCAATTCCGAACATTGCCGCCACAAGATCTTCAACGCGGACTGGGTGATCGACGGCAGGGATGCATCGCATTCGCTGTTCTCGATGATCCGCCACACCGAGAGGATGAATCCCCAGCACACCGTGCTCGCCTACAGCGACAATTCCGCGATCATGGAAGGCGGGATGGCTTCGCGCTTTTTCCCTTCGGAAGAAGGGGAATACGCGCGACACAGCATGCTGACCCACACCCTGATGAAGGTGGAGACGCACAATCATCCCACCGCGATCTCCCCTTATCCCGGCGCCGCCACCGGAGCGGGCGGGGAAATCCGCGACGAAGGGGCGACCGGATGCGGATCGAAGCCGAAAGCGGGCCTCTCCGGCTTTTCGGTTTCCAACCTGGAAATCCCGGATTTCATCCAGCCCTGGGAAGGAAAAGGATACGGCCGCCCCGGGAGGATCGCATCCGCCCTCTCGATCATGCTAGAAGGGCCGATAGGGGGAGCCGCCTTCAACAACGAATTCGGCCGTCCCACGCTCTGCGGCTATTTCCGCACTTTCGAGGAAGAAGTGGACGGAGAAATGCGCGGCTATCACAAACCCATCATGCTGGCAGGCGGAGTCGGTTCCATTGCCGACATCCATTCCGCCAAGCAGGAGATCCCGGAAGACGCGCTCCTGATCCAGATCGGCGGCCCGGGCATGCTGATCGGACTCGGAGGTGGCGCCGCATCCAGCATGGATACCGGCACCAATGCGGAGAACCTGGATTTCGATTCGGTGCAGCGCGGCAATGCGGAAATGCAGCGCAGGGCGCAGGAAGTCATCGACCGCTGCTGGCAACTCGGCACGGAAAATCCCATCCTTTCCATCCACGACGTGGGCGCGGGAGGACTTTCCAATGCGCTTCCGGAACTGGTGCACGGCTCGGAGCGGGGGGGGAGGATCGATCTGCGCCGCGTCATGAGCGAAGAACCGGGAATGAGTCCGATGCAGATCTGGTGCAACGAGGCCCAGGAACGCTATGTGCTCGCAATCAGGCCGGAAGACCTGCAGCGCTTCGATGCGATCTGCGAGCGGGAGCGTTGCCCTTATTCCGTGCTAGGAACCGCGACTTCCGAAGACAGGCTCGAGATCAGCGATGCCGTTTTCGGCAATCTTCCGGTCGACATGCCGCTTTCCGTGCTGCTCGGCAAACCGCCGAAAATGACCCGCAATGTGGGCCACAGGGAGCGCAACCTGCGCGCTTTCGAAGCGGATCGCCTGGATCTCGCGCAAGCCGCATACCGGGTGCTGAAGGCGACTGCCGTCGCAGACAAGACCTTCCTCATTTCCATCGGAGACAGGACGGTGGGCGGGCTCACCGCGCGCGACCAGATGGTGGGGCCCTGGCAGGTCCCGGTTGCGGATGTCGCCGTGAGCCTCGCCGATTTCGAATCCTCCCGCGGCGAAGCCTTCTCGATCGGAGAAAGAACTCCGCTTGCGCTCATCGATCCGGCCGCATCGGGCCGCATGGCGATCGGCGAAGCGATCACCAATCTCGCCGCCGCAAGGATCTCCGACCTCTCCACGGTCAAGCTTTCCGCGAACTGGATGGCCGCAGCGGGCCACCCCGGGGAGGATGCCGCGCTTTACGACACCGTGCATGCAGTGGCCATGGATCTGTGTCCTCATCTTGGCATCAGCATCCCGGTCGGCAAGGATTCGATGTCGATGAAGACCGCCTGGACCGATGGTTCCGGCGTCCGCAAGGAAGTCACAGCCCCCCTTTCCCTCATCATTTCCGCATTCTCGCCCGTCATCAACGCCAACAAGACGCTCACACCGGACCTGAAACGCGACATGGGCGAAACCACCCTGCTCCTCGTCGATCTCGGCGCAGGAAAGGCGCGACTGGGCGGATCGATCCTCGCCCAGGTTTATGGCGAGACCGGCAACATGGCGCCGGATCTCGACGATGCGCTGCGCCTCAAGGCATTTTTTGCTGCGATCCAGAAGCTCAATGCAGATTCCAGGATCCTTGCCTACCATGACCGCTCCGACGGCGGGCTTTTCGTCACCCTTTGCGAAATGGCCTTCTCGGGAAGGATGGGAATATCGATCGACCTCGAGAAGCTTTGCCTCGAAGCGAAAATCGAATCGATGGAAATGCATTGCGACACGAAGAGCCGCTGCCTCTTCGAAGTGCTGTTCAACGAGGAACTGGGCGCAGTGCTGCAGGTCGCGGACAGCGAACTCGTCGCGGTCTTCGACGTGTTCAAGGAAGCGGGGCTTTCCAGGATGGTGCACGTGATCGGCAAGCCTGTCCGGGAAGACCGGTTGAGCATCATGAAGGGGGAAGTGTTGCTTTTCGACGAATCCCGCAGCGACCTCGAACGGGCATGGTCGGAAACCACTTTCCGGATGCAGCAACTCCGCGACAATCCCGAATGCGCGAGGCAGGAATACGACAGGATCCTCGACTCGGAAGACCCGGGGCTGCATGCCGCGCTCACTTTCGACATCGCCGAAGACATCGCCGCCCCCTATCTCAACCTCTCCAGGCCGAAAATCGCGATCCTGCGCGAACAGGGCGTGAACGGCCAGGTCGAGATGGCCGCAGCATTCGATCGGGCCGGATTTTCCGCAATCGACGTGCACATGAGCGACATCCTTTCCGGAAGGAGGAAACTTTCCGAATTCAGCGGGCTGGCAGCCTGCGGAGGTTTCTCCTACGGAGACGTGCTGGGCGCGGGAGAAGGCTGGGCGAAGTCGATCCTGTACAATCCGAGAGCGCGCGAGGAATTCGGCACCTTCTTCCGGCGCGAGGACGCATTCGCGCTCGGCGTCTGCAACGGATGCCAGATGATGAGCAACCTGCACGAAATCATTCCGGGCGCAGGCAACTGGCCCCATTTCGTGAGAAACCGCTCCGAACAGTTCGAAGCCCGCTTCGTCATGGTGGAAGTCACGGATTCTCCTTCCATCCTGCTCTCCGGAATGCAGGGAAGCAGGATGCCGATCGTGGTCTCGCATGGGGAAGGATAAGCAGAATTTTCGAGCGATTCGGCCATGAATTCTGCCCATGTCGCGCTGCGCTATGTGGACAACCGGGGGAATATCGCCACGACCTATCCCGAAAACCCCAACGGATCCCCCCTCGGCATCACCGGGCTCACCACGGAAGACGGTCGCTTCACCATCATGATGCCCCATCCGGAGCGGATCTTCAGGACGGTGCAGCACTCCTGGCATCCGAAAGGCTGGGGGGAAAACGGCCCCTGGATGAGGATGTTCCGCAACGCGAGGAAGTGGCTGGGCTGAACCGCGCCGATCTTATCATCGTCAGGGAGGGCTTATGGGATTCGACATCCGTTCCGTGGAAGGACTGAGAAGCAGGCTGGATGAACATCCGGTTTACCAGAGCGTGAGGACCATCGCAGATCTCCGGGTTTTCATGAGCCATCATGTGTATTCGGTATGGGACTTCATGTCGGTCGTGAAATGCCTGCAACAGAGGGTCGCGCCGGCAAGCTACCCGTGGGTGCCGCGAGGAAAACCGGAAACCCGCTATTTCATCAACCAGTTGGTGCTCGAGGAGGAATCCGATCTCGGATTGCCTGACGCATCCGGAAACCCCACCCATTCCAGTCATTTCGAGCTCTACTGTCATGCGATGCGCGAAATCGGAGCGGATCCGGAACCCGTGATCGAATTTGCCGGCATCGCATCCACCCGCGGAATCGGGCATGCACTGCAAATGAAAGGCGTGCCGGAACCTTCCAGGCGTTTCGTCTCCTCCACTTTTTCCTTTCTGGAGAGCGGCCTGCCCCATGTGGTGGCAGCCGCCCTTGCAGTGGGCAGGGAGCATGTCATCCCGGGCATGTTCCGCTCCATCCTGAAGCATATCGGCGTGGGAGAAAGGGAAGCGCCGGTTTTCCATCATTATCTCAACCGCCACGTGCATCTGGACGAGGATTTTCATGCGCCGATCTCGCTTCGGCTGCTCGACGAGCTATGCGAAGGAAGCGAGCAAAGGATTCTGGAAGCGGAAAGGGCTGCGAATCTCGCCCTGGAAGAGAGGATCCTGTTCTGGGACGGCGTGCTCGCCGCCATCACCCTGAATTGAAAAAGGCCGCTTGCGCGGCCTTTTTCGAAATCAGCCCTTCTTGTTCTGAAGGAAGCATGTGAAAAGAATGGTGGATCCTGCGATTGCAAACCAAGCGATTCCGAATGTCCAGTATGCTGCCATTTCATCCTCCTGTTCAGTTTTTTCATGATAACCATTTCATCGTGATGGTTAAAAGACCGCATCAGCGATGTGGTTAATTATCTTGAAGAGTCTTTTCCATGTCAAGCCTCTTTTTCGACGATTGACATTGTTCGCGACGCGCTTACAATCGAACCGTAAAAACACGGAGAAATCATGTCCATCACGGTCGAACTCGCAACGGAACTGACGGAGGAAATCTGCGCATCCTTCGTGCAGCTCATGCCTCAACTCTCTTCCTCAAACCCGGCACCTGACCGGGAACAGCTTTCCCTCATCATCGCTTCGCCCTCTACCCATCTTTTTCTTTCGCGGGATGAAAATGGCAGGATCTGCGGCAGCCTCACTCTGGCCGTTTTCAGGATTCCCACCGGGATCAGGGCCTGGGTCGAAGATGTCGTGGTGGATTCTTCTGCGCGGGGAAAAGGAATGGGAGAAGCGCTATGCCGCGCGGCAATCGATCATGCAAAAGCTTTAGGCGCGATCACGGTCGACCTCACCTCGCGTCCATCGCGAGAGGCTGCGAACCGTCTTTACAAAAGAGTCGGATTTTCCGTTCGCGAAACCAACGTCTACCGCTTCACTTCCTGAGGTAATCAGATGACCGAATCTTGGCGTTTTTTCAGGGCTGGCGGCTTCGATCAGGCAAGACTCGAAACGGGCGCAGAAATCGCCTCGATCGGAGCCCTGGACCAGAAACTCTGGGTCGCCCTGAGCTGCCCGATCAGTGGAATCGAATTCGACGAGGAAACCCTTGCCTTGCTCGACTCCGACCGAGACGGTCATATCCGCGCAGGCGAAATCATCGATGCGGTGAACTGGACTGTCGGAGAACTTGCCGATCCGCAATGGCTTGGCCGGGAAACCGATACCCTGCCGCTTTCAGCGATCCGCGAAGGAAGCGACATTCTCGCCAGCGCAAGGCATATCCTGAAGTCGCTAGGCAAGGAGAATGCGGCTGAAATCTCGCTTGCCGACTGCATTTGCATGCGCGAGAATTTTTCCTCCCATCCCTTCAACGGAGACGGCCTGATCCCGGTCGATGCGGGCAGAACCGAAGCGGAAAAGCGCCTCATATCTGAAATCGCGGATTGTTATGGCACGGGCGTCTCCATGGAATCGGTACAAGCCTTCTTTACCGACGTCTCCAGCCTCTTTTCCTGGAGGAGCGAAGCGGATGAGACCATCCTGCCGCTCGGCGCAGACACTTTTGAGGCCGCTGCCGCCTGGAACGAAGTGAAGGACAAGGTCGAGGATTATTTCAGGCGCTGCCGCCTGGCAGGATATGACAGCCGCGCGGAAAAGCTCATCAACCGCCCTGAAGAGGATTTCGTGATGCTCGCATCCCGGGATCTCTCCAGGGAAGACGAGGCGATCGCCGCTTTCCCGCTGGCAACGGCTGCTGCTGGAAAATCGCTTCCCCTGACGACAGGACTGAATCCCCTCTGGACCGATGCCATGTGCGGATTCAGGGAACGCGCAGTCCTTCCCCTGCTCGGCCATCGGGATGATCTGAGCGAGCCGGACTGGATCGAGATCTGCAAAAAACTCTCCGCTTTCGAAATCTGGATGAAGCGGAAACCTTCCCTCCCGCCGGAGAAGCTCGGCGAGGAAAGGATCCGCGAAATCGCCCTGGGCAACGAACGGGCAGGGATCGAGGAACTGATCGGCATGGATCTCGCGCTGGAGCCAGAAATGAAGGCCATCGCTTCGACTGAAAAGCTGCTGCGCCATGTCCGGCATCTTAGCTCCTTCGTCAACAACTTCGTCTCCTTCCGTGACTTTTACACGCGCCGCGACAAGGCGATCTTCCAGGCGGGAACCCTCTATCTCGACGGAAGAAGCTGCGAACTTTGCGTGATCGTTCCGGACATTGCGAAACATGCCGCCCTCGCCACCCTGAGCCGGATCTGTCTCGTGTACTGCGACCTGGTTCGGGGCAAGGAAAAAATGACCATCGCCGCCGCATTCACGGCAGGTGATTCCGACCAGTTGATGATGGGGCGAAACGGCGTTTTCTACGACAGGAAGGGACAGGACTGGGATGCGACCATCGTGCGCATCATCGAGCACCCGATCAGCCTGCGCCAGGCCTTCACCTCGCCTTACAAGATGGTTGGAAAAATGGTCGGGGAACAGATCCAGAAAATCGCTGCTTCCCGAACCCGGACGGCACAGGAGAACGCGGCAAAAGCCATCCTGACTTCCGGAACGGAAGAGGCGAAAAAATTCGATGCAGGAAAATTCGCAGGCATCTTCGCCGCGATCGGGCTGGCCATCGGCGCAATCGGGACGGCGCTTGCTTCGATCCTCACCGGTCTGCTCGGGCTCAAGCTATGGCAGATTCCGATCGCGATCCTCTGCCTTGCCCTGGTGATCTCGGGTCCTTCGGTGCTGATTGCCTGGATGAAGCTGAGGCAGCGCAATCTCGGCCCGATCCTGGACGCGAACGGCTGGGCGATCAATGCAAGGGCGAAGATCAACATTCCTTTCGGCACTTCGCTCACCCAGGTGGCAAAGCTCCCGGAAGGTTCGGAACGGTCGAATGCGGATCCTTATGCTGAAAAAAGCCATGCCTGGATCGGATACCTGGCTTTGGTCGTCGCGCTTCTGGCCGCTTTCTTCCTGTTCAGGCGCGGATAGGCTTTTCCAGGATCTCGAAGCGCAAGCCGGCCACTTTGGGCACACCGAAACGGGGATCTTCCGGGAAATCACGGAAGATCCCGGTGCGGGCGTATCCAAGCCTTTCATAAAAGGAGAGGAGTTCGCGACGGAAGGTGAGGACGGCCATTTCCGCGCGCATCGCGTGCGCGTCGGCCGCGATTTTCTCCGCTTCGCGAAGCAGGCTCTTCCCGATTCCCCTTCCCTGCATGGAAGGCCGAACCGCGAGCATGCCAAAATGTGCGGTTCCTGCGCAAAGCAGGATGTGGATGGTGCCGAGCAGACCTTCGCGGTCCTTGCGGCAAAGGATGATGGAAGCAGGAGGGGCGATCAGCGTGGAGACTTCCCTTTCATCCGTCCTCTGTCCACCCAGAAGGTCGGCTTCCGTGGTCCATCCCCTTTTGCTCGCCTCTCCCCGGTAAGCCTCGTTGACGAAACGGGCGATGACAGGCGCTTCTTCCCGCTTCGCCCGGAAAAATTCTTCAGCGGGGCTTTCCATCCATTTCGACAGGCTTGCCTTCGGAAAGGGAAGTCACATAGCTCAAAAGATCGATGACCTTCTCATCCCCGGCAGGAGGAGGATTCCCCTGCAAGCCGCCGTGGATGCAGGATCGGACCTGATCTTCCAGGGTGAAGATCTTTTTCGCGCGCTGGTTGTACCTGGGAAAAATCGCGCCGGCATTCTCGAGGCTCGGGATTTCCTGGCCGTTGGGCAGCTTGCCAGCCCCCTTTCCGCCGTTGAGATGGCAGGCATCGCAGGTTCTTTTTCCGCCGAAGGATTCGTGCGAGAAAAGCTTCGCACCTTCCCCGATCGCCTTCTCCACTTGCGGTCCAGGAGCGGCATGGGCGGTCCCGACAAGCATGGCCGCAAGCAGGATGCTCTTCTTCATTGCGCTTCCTTTCATGAAAAAGCCCCCGAAGGGGCGTTCAACTTATTCGGCCACCTTGGCTGCCGCCCGGAGATCGGCGATCAGCTTGCGAACCTTGGCCTGCTGCAGGCGCTGTTCGAGTTGCGGCTTGACCTGATCGAAGGCTGGAATCTTGAGCGGGCGTTCGTCGACGAGCTGGATCACGTGCCAGCCGAAAGGCGACTGGACCGGTTCGCTGGTCGTCTGCCCCTTCTTCAGCTTCTGGACTGCATCGGCAAAGGCGGGGACGAAATTCGATGCGGGAGACCAGTCGATTTCTCCGCCATTGCTCTTCGAGCCCGGATCGATCGAATCTGCCGCTGCAAGCTTGGAGAAGCTCGCGCCATGCTTGAGCTGGGAAATGATCTTCTTCGCTTCATCCTCGCTCTTCACCAGGATATGGCGAATCTTGTATTCCTTCGTGCCCATGTGCTGCTTGATCTGGTCGTATTCCTGCTTCAGCTCGGTATCGGTTGCAGGATGGGCGGTGAGGTAGTCGTGCAGATAGACGTTCACCAGATTCTGGTCGCGGCTCAGATCCATCATGATCTTGAAATCTGCGGACTTGTCGACGCCTTTCTTCTCGGCAGCCTGGGAAATGATTTCCTGGTTGATCAGCGTTTCCTTGATGTTCTTGCGCAGATCGGGGGAATCAGAAAGACCGTGCTGCGCCATGTTCTGCTTGAGAACGAATTCGAAGCGGGATTCCGGAATCCCGACCCCGTTCACCGTGGCAACCGGTTTGGTCAGCACGCTGGAATCCTCTGCATGTCTCGCAACGGCGAACAGACTGGAAGCCGCCAGGACCAGGATCGTGGATCGTTTGAGTTTGAGCATTTCCGTTCCTTCTTAGGTTGATGGGTTTTGTTTGGATTGATATTCTTCAGGAGTATAGACGTGGAGAGAAAGCGCGTGGATTTCGCTTTTCATCATTTCCGACACCATGCCGTACACCATTCTGTGTCGAGCCATGAGGCGCTCCCCGCGAAACTTCCCGGATACGACTGTCATCCGGTAATGTCCCCCTCCGGATGCGCCGCGATGCCCCCTGTGCAGTTCGCTTTCGTCCTCGATCCCGATATGGGTCGCTTCCAGCCCGGCCAGAAGATTGGTGATTTTTTCGACGATCGCCATCAGGGAAGCACTTTCCTGAAAGGGCGCACCGTGACGCGGGAATAGACGCCTGCGGCCACATAGGGATCGGCATCCGCCCAGATCCTGGCCGCTTGTTCTGATTCGAACTCGGCGACGATGAGACTTCCGGAAAAACCGGCTTCCCCCGGATCCTCGCAATCGATCGAGGGAAAAGGACCTGCGAGGATCAGCCTGCCTTCTTCCCGCAGCGCTTCCAGTCTGGCGAGATGGGCGGGACGAGCCTGTCTGCGCAGCGGCAGGCTGTTCATCACGTCTTCGCCCAGAATGACGTAGAGCATCACTCCTTCTCCTCGATGTATTTCGAGAGCATCGCGCTTTGCGCCAGAACGAACACCAGCATCAGGCCCAGGGTGCCGAACATCTTGAAATTGACCCAGGTCGATTCGGAATAATGCCTGGCGACATATAAATTGGCGCAGCCCATGAGCGCGAAAAAGACGATCCAGCTCAGGTTGAGGCGGTCCCAGATCGGTTTGGGCGCACTCATCTGCTTCTGCATCATGGCCTGGATCAGGTTTCGGTCGAAAAAGGTTGCGCTCACGAAAAGCACTGCGGAAAAGCACCAGTACAGGATGGAAGGCTTCCACATGATATAGGTCTTGTCGTGCAGAAACAGGGTGGCCCCGCCCAGCAGCAGGACGATTCCGAAGCTCAGCCAGAGCATGACATCGACTTTCCTGTGCCTGAAATACACCCATACGATCTGGAAAAAGGTCGCGGCGATCACGACCCCGGTCGCATAATACATCGCATCGGCCCTGGGGCCGAAAAAAGGAAAAATCTGATAGGTTCCGAAGAAAAGAATCACCGGGAACAGGTCGAATAGAAATTTCATGAATTGCAGCTCATATGGATCACTGAATTATGCCGCCTTATCTCGATGCTGTCCATCCGATGGAATGAAATGTAAAATCAACAAAATCGTTTCTTTGAAACTTGCCGTTCAATTTAGTTCCATGAAGATCCAGTTTCTGGGCAAACAAGACCCATTTCCGCCTGTTTCGAAGGCCCTCTCCTACCCGGACGGACTGCTCGCCGCAGGCGGAGACCTTTCGCCGCAAAGACTGCTTTCCGCCTACCGCATGGGCATTTTCCCCTGGTTCAATGCGGGAGATCCGATCCTGTGGTGGAGTCCGGACCCCCGTCTCGTGCTGTTTCCGGAAGATCTGAAGATTTCCAGATCTCTGCGCAAGACCCTGAAAAAAAGGGAATTCGAGATCCGCGTGGACACTTCCTTCCGCAAAGTGATGCAAGCCTGCGCCGCCCCGAGAAAGGATGCGGCGGGCACCTGGATCAGCGAAAAAATGATCGAAGCCTATTCGATCCTGCACGAAATGGGCCATGCGCATTCGATCGAAAGCTGGCGGGATGGAGAACTCGCTGGCGGACTCTACGGCATCGCATTGGGCAGCGTGTTTTTCGGCGAATCCATGTTTTCCAGGCAAAGCGACGCATCGAAGGTCGCTTTCGTCCATCTCGTCCTCCAGCTCCGCCGCTGGGGCTTTCGCATGATAGACTGTCAGGTGAGAACGGATCATCTCGTTTCTCTCGGCGCCACGGAAATCCCTCGCAGCCAATTTTCGGCCCTGCTGGACAAACTGGCGGACGGGGACACGGGAAAGGGAAAATGGCGCTTCGATCATGACCTCCTTGAATAGGCTTCCACAGTATTACCTGACTTCAGAATATCCCTGCAGCTATCTGGAGGGGGAATCGGCCCGCTCGGAAGTGGCGGTTCCCTACAACCTGATCGATACGGAGCTGTTCGGAAAACTGATCCAGACGGGCTTCCGGCGCAGCGGCTACCTGGTTTACCGTCCCGGATGCAGGCTCTGCCATGCCTGCATCGCAGTGCGCATTCCGGTCGAAAAATTCGCACCGAACCGCTCCCAGATGCGAGCCTGGAAGCATCATGAAAACCTCTTCGCGAGCGGCATGCCCGCGGATTTCGATGCGGAGCATTTCGAGCTTTATTGCCGTTACCAGCAAGCAAGGCATCCGGGAGGCGGGATGGACCGGGACGACGAAGATCAGTATGCCAAATCGCTGCTGCAAAGCCAGGTCGACACGACGCTCTTCGAATTCAGGGAAAACGGCGCGCTGCGCATGGTGAGCATCGTCGACAGGATCCCGGACGGACTCTCTTCCGTCTACACTTTTTTCGAACCCGATCTGCCCGGTTCCAGCTTCGGCACCTTCAACATTCTCTGGCAGATCGATCTTTGCAGAAAACTGGGACTTCCCTACCTTTATCTCGGTTACTGGATCGAAGGCAGCATGAAAATGTCCTACAAGATCAACTTCTCTCCCCTCGAAGGCTATTTCGAAGGGAAATGGCAAACACTGGAAATCCGCAAATGATGTATTCCCTGGCCCGCCCCCTCCTCTTCATGCTCGATGCGGAAAAAGCGCACAGCGCAACGCTGCGCATGCTCGACTTCGCGCATGCGGCAGGACTCCTGCATGCGCCGCAATCTTCCTGCGCGAAGATTGCCGTCATGGGACTCGAATTTCCCAATCCTGTCGGGCTCGCAGCAGGGCTCGACAAGAACGGCGCACACATCGATGCGCTCGCCTCCCTTGGGTTCGGCTTTCTCGAAATCGGCACGGTCACTCCCCGCCCGCAACCGGGGAACCCCAAGCCGCGCCTGTTCCGGCTGCAGGATTCGCGCGCCATCATCAACCGCATGGGATTCAACAACCTGGGGGTAGACCATCTCGTCGAAAACGTCAGGAAGGCGAAATACCACGGCATCCTCGGCATCAACATCGGCAAGAATTTCGACACGCCGATCGAGGAGGCTGCGAGCGACTATCTCCTCTGCCTCGACAAGGTCTATCCTTACGCAAGTTACGTCACCATCAACATTTCCTCCCCCAACACCAGGAATCTCAGGCAGCTCCAGCACGGAGAAGAACTCTCCACCCTGCTTTCCTCTCTCAAGGAAAGACAGGCGAAGCTCGCGCAAAGGCATGGCAGAAAGGTGCCCCTCGCCGTGAAGATTTCCCCGGATCTCGACGAAAACGAAATCGGGGAAATCGCATCTCTCCTGGTTGCCAACGAAATCGAGGCGGTGATCGCCACCAATACCACGCTCTCCAGGAGCGGCGTGGAACAGGAAAGGCACGGCGGAGAAACGGGCGGACTGAGCGGCGCCCCGCTCACGGAAGCATCCACGAAGGTGGTCAGGAAACTTGCCCAACATCTCGGCGGAAGGCTCCCCATCATCGGGGTGGGCGGAATCCTGTGCGCTGAAGATGCGAAAAGCAAGCTCGATGCAGGCGCATCCCTGATCCAGGTCTATTCCGGACTCATCTACCGGGGGCCGGATCTGGTGGGCGAAATATTGAAATCCCTGGAGAGGAAAGCATGAAAATTGGCGTGCCGAAGGAAATCAAGGACCACGAATTCAGGGTGAGCCTCACCCCCAGGGGCGCGAGCGCGCTCGTGGAGGGCGGACATGAAGTGGTGGTGGAAAGGAATGCCGGAGAAGCCATCGGCTTTTCCGACGAGGCGTACAGGAAGGCAGGGGCGAAAATCGTCCAAACCGCACAGGAAGCCTTCTCCGCGGCGCTCGTGCTGAAAGTGAAGGAACCGCAGCCTTCCGAATACGATTTCCTTGCGCCCGGAGTCGTCCTTTTCGGCTATCTGCATCTCGCCTCCTGCCCGGACCTTGCCGGGGCGCTCATGGAGCGGAAAGTGATCGCGCTGGGATACGAGACGGTCACCGATGCCTCCGGCAGACTTCCCCTGCTTGCGCCCATGTCCCAGATCGCAGGACGCCTCGCCATCCAGGAAGGATCCTCCGGACTCACCCTCCCCAACGGCGGAAAAGGCATCCTGCTCTCCGGAGCCACCGGCGTGCTGCCCGCGAAGGTGATGGTGCTCGGCGCGGGCATGGTCGGGCGGAATGCGGCAAGGCTCGCGCACGCCATGGGCGCGGACGTCACCCTCTACGACATCGATCCGAATGCGCTCGCTCCCCACGAGGAATTCGGGATCAAGACCTGCTTCGCGAGCCACGGCATCATCGCCGAACATCTCCCGGAAGCCGATCTCGTGGTGGGGGCGACCCTGGTTCCGGGAAAGAACGCGCCGAGGCTGATCACCCGCAACATGGTGAAAAGCATGAGACCCGGATCGGTCATCGTCGACGTTTCCATCGATCAGGGGGGATCTTCCGAAACTTCCCGCCCGACCACCCATTCCGATCCATTCTATATCGAGGAAGGCGTGGTGCATTACTGCGTGACCAACATGCCCGCCCTGGTTTCGAAAACCGCCACCCTTGCGCTCACCCACGCAACCCTTCCCCACATCATGAAGATCGCCGAACAAGGCATCGATGCCGCCCTGGAAGAAAATCCCGGTCTGAAGGAAGGATTGCAGATCCGCGAAGGACAAATTGTCCATCCCGCGGTCCTGGAATCGTTGAAAAAAATCGGTCAGAATCAATCCTTATAACCGGAATGAATATGGATATCTCCCCTTCGTGGTTGATGCGCGGAATCGAAAAAGGGATAATTCCTGACGAAATGCAAATTTAAGTCGTCCTTAAGGGAAATGGAAAGCTATCTGCTCATACTGGTGTCCACGGTTTTCGTGAACAATATCGTCCTCGTGAAGATTCTCGGACTATGCCCTTTCATGGGCGTTTCCAAGAAGCTCGAGGCGGCTGTCGGCATGGGCGCGGCCACCACTTTCGTGCTCACGCTGGGTTCGGGAAGCAGTTACCTGATCTCGAAATACCTGCTGGGCCCGGATCTTTCCTATCTCACCACGATATCCTTCATCGTGGTCATCGCAGGCATCGTCCAGTTCACGGAAATCGTGGTGAAAAAGGTGAGCCCGGTGCTCTACCAGGTGCTCGGCATCTATCTTCCGCTCATCACCACCAATTGCGCGGTGCTGGGCATCCCGCTCCTGAATCTCCAGGAAAAGCACGATTTTGTGCAGTCGTTGCTGTTCGGAATGGGCGGAGCGGTCGGGTTTTCGATGGTGCTCATCCTGTTCGCGGGAATCCGCGAAAGGCTCGAAGCCGCCGATGTGCCCGAACCTTTCCGTGGCGGATCGATCGCGATGGTGACGGCCGGTCTCATGAGCATGGCATTCATGGGGTTTTCCGGACTGGTAAAGTGACCCCATCATGCTAGACGCAATCCTCGTCATGTCAGGGTTGGCGCTGTTTTTGGGCAGCCTGCTCGGATATGCATCCATCCGCTTTCACGTGCAGGGCAATGCGCTGGTCGAAAAGATCGACGCGATCCTGCCGCAGACCCAGTGCGCCCAGTGCGGCTTCCCCGGATGCCGCCCGTATGCGGAGGCGATCGCCGAAGGCCGGGCCGAGATCAACCAGTGCCCGCCCGGAGGGGAAGCCAATATCCACAAGCTCGCCGATCTGCTCGGGGTGGAATTCAAGTCGCTCAACGCGAAGCACGGCGCTGAAAAACCCAAGTCGGTGGCCTTCATCGACGAAAACACCTGCATCGGCTGCACGCTCTGCATCCAGGCCTGCCCGGTCGATGCCATCAGCGGAGCCCCCAAGCACATGCACACCATCCTTTCCCAGGAATGCACCGGATGCGAGCTTTGCATCGAGCCCTGCCCGGTCGATTGCATCAGCATGGTCCCGGTCGCGGTGACGGTTTCGAACTGGAAATGGAAAGCGCCCTCGTACCTGCAGGAGGCGGGATGAGAAAGCTGTTTCATTTCAACGGAGGGGTGCACCCTCCCCAGCACAAGGTGGAGTCGGTAAAGGATCCGATCAGAAAGCCCCCCCTTCCTGAAAAGCTGGTGATTCCGCTTCACCAGCACATCGGCACCGCAGCCAAGGTGGCGGTGATGGTGGGCGAACGGGTCCTGAAAGGTCAGAAAATCGGGGAGGCGACTGGAAATGTGTCGAGCGCGATCCACGCCCCCACCTCCGGCAAGGTGCTGGAAATCGGGAACTTTCCTGTTGCGCATCCTTCCGGACTTTCCGAACTTTGCGTCACCATCGCCCCGGACGGCATGGACGAAGCCGCCCCCTTCTCCCCGGTCGATCCTTTTTCCATGGATCCGGCCGAAATCAGGAAAATCCTCCGGGATTCCGGGGTGGTGGGCCTTGGCGGGGCGGTTTTCCCGAGCGCGATCAAGCTCAATCCTGGAAGAGAGAAGCAGGTCAGGACGCTGGTCCTGAACGGGGCAGAATGCGAACCCTACATCACCTGCGACGACCTGCTGATGCGGGAGCGCGCGGACGAGATCGTGAAGGGCGCGCAAATCATGCGTCATCTCCTTCACGCCGAAGAAGTGATCGTCGGCATCGAGGACAACAAGCCCGAAGCCATCGCCGCGATGAAGCAGGCTGCCGGAGACGAAATCGAGGTGGTCGCCGTTCCCACTCTTTATCCGGGAGGGGGAGCGAAGCAGTTGATCCGGGTGCTCACCGGAATCGAAGTGCCGGCAGGCGAGCGCTCGACCGATCTTGGCGTGCAGTGCTTCAATGTCGCGACCGCCTACACCGTATATCGGGCCATCGCTTGCGGCGAGCCGGTGACTTCGAGAATCGTCACCGTGACCGGAAACGTGAAAAATCCCGGGAACTACGAGGCGCTGATCGGCACGCCGATGGATTTCCTGATCGGGCTGAGCGAACCCCTGGAAGGAAGTCGCGGCGCGCTCATGGGCGGCCCGATGATGGGTTTCGACCTTCCTTCGGTTTCGGTTCCGGTGGTGAAGGCCACCAACTGCATCATCGTGAAGAGCGAAAAACTTTTTCCCGCCCCACCGACTCCGATGCCCTGCATCCGCTGCGGCAGATGCGCAGCAAGCTGTCCTGCAGATCTCCAGCCGCAGGAGTTATACTGGTTCGCCAAGGCCGGCAATTTCGGCAAGGCGCAGGAATATTCGCTTTTCGACTGCATCGAATGCGGCTGCTGCAGCTATGTCTGCCCGAGCCACATCCCGCTCGTGCAGTTCTACCGTTATGCGAAGAGCGAGATCTGGGCGCAGGAGCGGGAAAAGAAGTCTTCCGACATCGCAAGAGTCAGACACGAATTCAGGATCGAGCGTACCGAGCGGGAAAAAAGGGAAAAAGCCGAGCGACTTGCGCAAAAGGCCGCCCAGACCCGCGCCCAGATCAAAGCGGAGGAAAATAGTTGAGTTCGCCTTACCTTTCGCAGCCTTCCAGCGTGAGCATGATCATGCTGAAGGTGCTTTGCGCGATGATCCCTGCGATCGCAGCCGACGCATGGTTCTTCGGCCCTGCCGTGCTGGTCACGATCTGTCTTGCCAGCATCACCGCGCTTTGCGTCGAGGCGCTGATGCTGCAATTGCGGAACCGGCCGGTACTGCCTTTCCTCATGGACGGAAGCGCGCTGCTCACCGCCTGGCTGCTCGCGCTTTCCATCCCGCCGATGGGCCCCTGGTGGATGATCGTGACCGGAACCGCTTTCGCGATCGCGATTTCGAAGCACCTTTACGGCGGGCTCGGCAACAATCCTTTCAATCCGGCCATGGTCGGATATGCCGTGCTCATCATTTCCTTCCCGGTGCAGATGACCCAATGGCTCGCCCCCGAGTCGGTTGCCCAGGCTCACCTCGGTTTGGGCGAAGTGCTGGATTACATGTTCTTCCACATCCTGCCGCAGGGAATGAACCTGGACGCGGTGACGTCCGCCACCCCGCTCGACACCCTGAAAACCCAGTTGCACATGGAAAGGCCGATCGGCGAAATCCTTTCCATGCCGATCTACGGCGCAATGGGTGGAAAGGGAGGGGAATGGATGGCGGCCGCCTATCTCGCCGGAGGACTGTATCTTCTGCAGCAGCGCATCATCACCTGGCAGGTACCGGTCGCCTTTCTCGCATCCATTTTCGCGATTTCCGGCCTGTTCCATCTCGCCGATTCCGCGCATCATGCCGGCCCCTTCTTCCATCTCGCATCCGGCGCATCGATGATCGGCGCATTCTTCATCCTGACCGATCCTGTGACCGGCCCGACCACGCCGAAGGGCAAACTCCTGTTCGCGACTGGAGCGGGGATACTGACCTATCTCATCCGCACTTACGGCAACTATCCTGACGGGGTCGCTTTCGCCACGCTGCTGATGAACATCTGCGTGCCGCTCATTGACGCCTATACCCAGCCACCGGTTTTCGGCAAGAAGAAATGAAGCTCAATCCCTTGCAGATTTCGCTCAGAACCGCCTTCGTCATGCTGGCCTTCTCCGCCATCATGACCGCCCTGCTCGCTTTCACTTTCGCCATGACCCGGGATCTCATCGCAAAGAGCGAGGAGCAGGAAAAGCTCGCGCTGATCGAGGAGGTGTTGCCCGCCTCCCTTTCGGACAATGACCTGCTCAAGGACAGCGTGACCCTTGCGCCGGATCCTCTTCTGGGCAACACCAGCCCGATCACCGCCTATCGCGCAAGGCTCAAGGGGAAACCTTCCGCAGCGGTGCTGGAGGCGATCGCGCCGGACGGGTATGGAGGAAAGATCTCGCTGCTCGTCGCGATCCTCGCCGACGGCGAGATTTCCGGAGTTCGCGTGGTGAGCCAGAACGAGACCCCGGGGCTGGGCGACTACATCGAGATCGCCAAGAGCAAATGGATCACGCTGTTCGACCGTCTCTCCCTGCAGTCGGTGCCCGATGCGGGATGGCATGTGAAGAAGGACGGGGGACGCTTCGACTACATGACCGGCGCGACCGTGACCCCGCGCGCGGTGGTGAAGGCAGTGCACAAGGCGCTGCTGTATTTCTCGAAAAACCGGGAAACCATTTTCGGCGAAAGGAAAGATCATGAGTGAGATGAGCTACAGGGAAATCGCGATCAACGGACTGTGGAAGCAGAATACCGGCATCGTGCAGTTGCTCGGCATGTTCCCGCTGCTCGCGGTGAGCAGTTCAGCCGTGAATGGCGCGAGCCTCGGGCTCGCGACCGCCATCGTGATGTCGCTCAGCAATGTCGCGGTGTCGCTCATCCGCAATCTGGTGCCGAGCGAAATCCGCATTCCCGTCTTCATCCTGATCATCGCATCGCTGGTGACCATGATCCAGCTCACCATGAAGGCCTACCTGCATTCCCTATACCTCGTGCTCGGCATTTTCGTCCCGCTCATCGTCACCAACTGCATCGTGCTGGCGAGAACCGAAGCCTTCGCCTCCAAGCAGAAGATGCTTCCTTCCGCCTTCGACGGATTCATGATGGGGTTCGGCCTCACGCTGGTGCTCACGGTGCTGGGCTCGATGCGGGAAGTCGTCGGCAAGGGAACGCTTTTTTCCGGGATCGATCTGGTTTTCGGTGAATCTGCAAAATCCTGGGTGATCACGGTGATCCCCGATTACCACGGATTCCTGCTCGCCATCCTTCCTCCTGGCGCATTCATCGGTCTCGGGATGCTGATCGCGCTCAAGAACCATCTCGACAACCGGGCGGCAGCGAAAGCGACGCTCGAACCGCAGCCTGCATGAACCGGGAGAAACGACAGACCATCTTCCAGCGCCTGAAGGATGCCAATCCGCATCCCACCACAGAACTCGAACACAAATCCCCTTTCGAGCTTCTGATCGCGGTGATTCTTTCCGCGCAGGCCACCGACAAGGGAGTCAATCTCGCCACGCGCGGCCTTTTCGCCCGAGCCGACACCCCGCAGAAAATGCTCGATCTGGGACTCGAAGGACTGATGGAGCAGGTCAAAACCATCGGTCTTTACAAAACGAAATCGAAGAACATCATCGAGACCTGCAAAAGGCTGGTCGCTCTGCATGGCGGAGAAGTGCCGAAAACCCGCGAAGAGCTGGAAGCGCTTCCCGGAGTGGGCAGGAAGACCGCCAACGTGATCCTCAACACCGCTTTCCATGTCCCGGTGATCGCGGTCGACACGCACATCTTCAGGGTGGCGAACCGCACCGGAATCGCCTCCGGAAAGAACGTGCTCGAAGTCGAAAGGGCGCTCATGAAAGCGGTACCAAAGGAATTTCTCCAGGATGCGCATCACTGGCTGATCCTGCACGGACGTTATGTCTGCAAGGCGAGAAAGCCCGCATGCCCATCCTGCATCCTCCACGATCTTTGCGAATTCAAGGGAAAGACCATCTGATGTTCAATCCAAGCCGGGAAGAAGTCAGGGCTTTCTTTTGCGACACATGGAAAAAGCATCGCATGGGCGAGATCCTGACCCAGCTCGAATCGATGGCGCTCGAAATCATCGAAGCGCATCCGGAATTCCATGTGCTGCTGGAACAGGCGAACCTGGAAGACGAAGGCAGCCATTTCCTGCATCTGAGCCTGCACCTCGCGGTGGCCGAGCAGCTTTCCATCGACCAGCCTTTCGGCATCCGGGAGAGGTACCGCAAGCTTCTGGCGAAAACCGGATCGAACCACGACGCGCTGCATCATGTCATGGAATGCCTGGGAGAGATGATCTGGGTTGCGCAGCGCAACCGCACCCCGCCCGACCAGGCGGTGTATTTCGATTGCATCGATCGCGCCCTGAGGCGCTGATCCGCCATGGAAGAAAAGCATTACGAAAATTTCCCGGTCGCATCGCTGATGCTGCCGGCCCACCTCAGGCGCCCCGTCTCCCTCCTCTACACTTTCGCCAGAAAAGCGGACGACTTCGCGGACGAGGGGGATCTTGCGCCGGAGGAAAGGCTGCGCCTGCTCGATTCATTCCGCCAGGAACTTTCGACCATCGCTTCAGGGGAAAATCCGCATTCGCAGCTCTTCAGGGATCTGGAAAAACTCATCCATGAGCGCGATCTTCCGCTCCAGTGTTTTTTCGATCTGCTCGACGCGTTTTCCCAGGATGTGGTGAAAAAGCGCTACGAAACATTCGAAGAGCTCCTGGATTATTGCACGAGGTCGGCAGATCCTGTGGGGAGGCTGCTCCTCGCGCTCTACGGCCACGACACGCCCCAAAACAGGAGGCTTTCGGACCGGATTTGCAGCAGCCTGCAGATCATCAATTTCCTCCAGGATGTCGCGATCGACTGGAAAATGGGGAGAGTCTATCTCCCGGAAGAAGACCTGGTTCGCTTCGGAATCGAAGAGGAGCAGATCGCGCAGGGGCTGGCGGACAGGAAGTGGAGCGAAATGATGTCCTTCCAGATCGCAAGGGCGAGGGCCATGATGCAGGAAGGCGCGCCGCTCGCCGGGGTAATGCGCGGCAGGCTCGGGCTCGAAATGAAGCTGATCGTGCTGGGCGGGCTCAGAATCCTGGAATTGCTCGACGAATGCCGCGGCGACGTTTTCTCCCGTCGACCGAAACTCGGCAGGAAGGACTGGGCGATCCTCCTGTTCCGTGCCTTTCTTTCTCCCCTTTGACCTTGCAATTTGCCTTTTTTCCTCTAAAAAAAGAAATAGTGCATTTTTGAGGAAGCTTCATGCCGGTAGGAGAACTTTGCATCAGGGAAACCATCGTGGTGGGCAGGGAGGAATCCGCGCTCGAAGTGGCAAGGTTGATGAGGCGGCATCATGTCGGCGACGTGGTGGTGGTCGATGAAATCGAAGGAAGAAAAATCCCGGTCGGAATCGTCACCGACCGCGATCTGGTGGTCGAAATCATGGCGATGGGCATCCTGCCCGAAGCCCTTTCCGCTGGAGAAATCATGTCCGACGGCCTCGCCACCATCGGCGAGGAGCGCGGTGTTTTCGAGGCGATCGGTTACATGAGGAGCCTCGGTGTACGCCGCCTTCCTGTGGTCGACGAAAAAGGGGCGCTGATCGGCATCCTCACCCTGGATGATCTGCTGGAACTGCTTGCCGAAGAGCTCTCCGACATCGCGAGGCTGCTCAAATGCGAGCGCAGGAAGGAAATGCGCCGCCGCGCCTGAAATCAGCTCGCGAAAGCCTCCCTGAGCGCAGCAATCATGTAAAAGTGATCGCGTACCCCTGCACTTTCCCT